>JAPPGP010000072.1 GCA_028821395.1 Defluviicoccus sp. | reverse complement strand
ATCCGTGATGCCGCATCAGAGGGCGACGTCGCCGTCGATGTCCTCGTCCGGTCCCGCTTCGCGCCGCACCTGTTCGAGCATGTCGCGTGCCAGATCGTCCGGCATCGCCCGAACATGCCGGGCGGCCCGGATATCGCCGGCGAGCAAATCCAGAAACGAACCGATCGCCGGATCTTCATGCTCGGTGTCGGCGCGGCTGACGACGACCTGTCCGTCCTCGTGCAGCTCGAACGCCACCCTGGCGCCGACATCGACCCCCAGCGCCTGACGGATCGCCTTGGGCAGGGTGATCTGGCCTTTCGCGGTCATCGTGGCGACTTCATGGATGATCGGCATGTTCGACGCTCCCTGTGTACCGCGCGCGACCGTAAGGATTTTTCCTTACCATGTCAAGTCATGCAGGAGATGCAGGCTCGTTGCGGGTCGCCGTGCCGATCATCTCGAAACGGGCGGCAGTGGAACGAGTCCGGGCATGACGGAGGAGGTGTGGTCGGCCTCCGCGCGTCAACCTGTCTTGGTAAGCCCGCTTCAATAGAGGTCGAGATCGCGGCGAATCCGGGCGAGGATCTCTGCCGGCGGGCGGGCGAATTCGGAGCGGCTGCCGGGCTCCCCGTCGCCCGGCCGCGTCGTCGCGACCATGCCGATCTTGGTGACCGTGAGGTCCTCGTGCACCGGATCGCAGCGGTCGGCCTTGACCCCGGGCAGGACGATCAGGTCCTCGCCGCCGCGGAAGCGCGCGGCGAGCGACCATTCGACCTGCTTCCAGTCATGCGGGTCGACGTCGTCGTCCACCGCGATCACCAGCTTCAGCAGGTTGACCAGCCCCATCGCCAGCAGGATCGCCCGCTTGCCTTCGCCGCGCCGCGGGCGGCGCATCGAGATGACCGCGTGCAGCCGGCCCATGCCGCCCTCGGTGATTGCGACGTTGCGTACCGCCGGGACGCTGCGCGACAGCTCATGGCGCAGCGTCGCGCCGATGGCGACGGCGCCCAGCAGGCAGTGCTCGGACGCGAATCCCGGCAGGATCGCCTGAAAGATGGCGTCCTTCCGCCGCGTCACGCAGCTTATCTCGCCCGCGATGCCGGGCCCGTAGCGGACGTAGAAGCCCGGGAACTCGGATACCGGACCCTCTTCGATCGGCCGGTCCGGGCGGAGTGCGCCCTCGAGCACGATCTCGGCCTCGGCGGGAACCGCGAGCCCGACCGTCCGGCACGGGACCAGCTCCACGGGCTCGCCTTGCAGCGCGCCCGCGATCCCTAGCTCGTCGCGGCCGAGATCGACATACATCTGCGAGGCGAGCAGCACCGCCGGGTGGTTGCCGATCGCGACCGCGAATTCCAGCGCCTCGCCGCGCGCCTTCGCCTTTTGCGCGAGGACGTTGAGGTGATGGTTGGCGGCGATTCCCGCCATCACCCGGTTGCCGCCTTCCAGCCTAAGCCTGGCGATGGAGAGATTGCGGCGGCCGGTCTCCGGATCGCGCGCGACGATGACGCCCGCGGTGATGTAGGGACCCGTCTCGCGCTCGAACCAGCGCGGCACGGGCAGCAGGGCCGCGAGGTCGGGCGCGCCTTCGAAGACTTCGTCCTGCACCGGGCCGTAGTCGACGAGTGCCGGCGGGACCGGGCGCGCGACCGCCTCCGCGCAGTAATCGTCCAGCGCGTCGGGCGCGATGCCGAAGGCGCGCGCGAAGCGCGCGCGCGAATTCAGCACGTTGCCGACGACGGCAAGTCCCGGGCCGTCGACGTTCTCGAAGAGCTGCGCCGGGCCGGTGTCGCGCAGCCCGAGGATCGCGCCAATCTCGAACTCGGGGTCGACGCGGCGGGTGACGCGGTGGAGCGCGCCCGCGGAGTCCAACCGGTCGAGGAACCGCCTCAGGCTGGGTTTGTTCGCCATCCCTCTTGCAAATCCGCCATCGAATGCGCGACGCGGCGCCGGAGAACCGGCTTCACAGCCTCTCCGGCGAATCGCATACTAACCGGGATCACGGATCAAGGGAGACAGCCATGAAGACGCCGGTCGTTGCCGCCATGTTGCTCGGTACCGCGCTGGCCATGCCGGCCAAGGCGCAGGACTTCACATTCCGCCTGCATTCGTTCGGCTCGCCCAAATCGCTCGACCACACCATCCACCTCGACCGCTGGGCCGAGAATGTCGAGAAGGACTCCAAGGGCCGGATCAGGATCGAGGTGTACCCGGCCATGCAGCTCGGCGGGAAGCCCGGCGATCTTCCCCAGCAAATGGAAGACGGGGTGGTCGACATCATCTGGACGCTGCCCGGGTTCACCCCCGGCCGTTTCCCCGGCACCCAGGGCCTGGAGCTGCCGTTCATGAATACCGGCAAGTCGGCGACCATGAGCCCGGCGGCCATGGAGTTCGTCACCGGTCACCTGCAGAAGGAGTTCGAAGGCATCTACCTCGTCTCGATCCATGCGACGGACGCGGCGCTGATCCACACGGTCAAGAAGCCCATCAAGACCCTGGAGGATTTCAAGGGCATGAAGCTCAGGGTCGCCGGCCGCTTCATCGGCGAGGCCGTCAAGGCGCTGGGCGCGACGCCCGTGGGCATTCCCCTGCCGGGCGTCTACGAGGCGCTGTCGCGCGGCCAGGTGGAGGGCATGCTGATCAACTGGGCGATCACCAAGCCCTTCCGCTTCTACGAGGTGACCAACCATCATTCGGAGCTGGCGCTCTATCAGTCCATGTTGATGACGATGATGCGCCGGGCCTCCTACGACAAGCTGCCGGCCGATCTGAAAGCGGTGGTCGACCGGAATTCCGGCATGGGGTGGGTGAAGAAGATGGGGGTTGCCTGGGACACGCAAACCGCCCCGGCGCGCAAGGCGATCGTCGATCACGGCAACAACGTGTTCAAGGTCTCGGACGAAGAAATCGCGCGGTGGAAGAAGACCGTCCAGCCGGCCTACGACGCCTGGATCGCCGAGATGAACGGCCGCGGCTATGACGGCGCGGCGCTGTTCAAGACCCTGCTGGAGATTACCGGCAAGCACGGACGCATGTAGCCGGGAAGGCTCTCGCCGGCTGTCGCGGGGAAGCTGGCGCGTGAGGAAACGAAAGGCGCGGGCTTGAACCCGCAACTCCGCGCGTGGCGTCGCCGGCTCGACCGGACAACGCGTGCGGTCGCCCTGTTCGGCGGCCTCGTGCTGGTGGCAGCGATGCTGTTCACCGTCGTCGCGGTCTGCATGGCCGCCCTCGGCCGTCCGATCCTGGGCGACACGGAGATCGTCGAGTTCGCCGCCGGTGTCGCGGTGATGAGCTTCATGCCCTATTGCCAGATGCAGTACGGGCACGTCGTCATCACCGCCTTCACCGGCTGGGCGCCGCATGCGGCAAAGGCGACCCTCGATGTCGCGGCGAGCGTCGTCTTCGCCCTCGTCGTCATCGTCCTCGCCCTGCAGCTCATCGTCGGCGGCTACGATGCCTATGACCGGGGCCGGATCAGCATGTTCCTGCGCCTGCCCAGGTGGTGGGGTTTCGCGCTTGCGAGCGTCCCCGCCGTTCTGTGGATGGCGACGGCGGTGTTCGTGGTGTGCGAACGGGTCGGCGGCGGCGCCGGGCCCGACACGGAAGACGACGCGCCATGACCTCCTACGATATCGGCGTGGCCATGTTCGTGGGCGTGGTGCTTCTGCTCGCCCTGCGGGTGCCGGTGGCGCTCGCGATGCTGCTTGCCGGCGGTATCGGCTATGCCGCCATCGCCGGCGCGGAGCCGTTGCTGAACAGCCTGAAAACCCTGACCTTCAGCCGCTTTTCCAGCTACACGCTCTCGATCATCCCGCTCTTCCTGCTGATGGGCGAGTTCGCCACCAAGGGCGGCCTCAACCGGTCGCTGTTTCAGGCGGCGCGGGCCTGGCTGGGCCACCGGCGCGGCGGCCTCGCCATGGCGACCATCGGCGGCTGCGCCGCCTTCGGCGCGCTCTGCGGCTCGTCGCTCGCGACCGCGGCCACGATGTCGCAAGTCGCCGGCCCGGAGATGCGCCGCCACGGCTATTCCGGCGCCCTGGCGACGGGGACGCTCGCCGCCGGGGGCACGCTAGGCATCCTGATTCCGCCTTCGGTCATCCTGGTCATCTACGCCATCTACACCGAGCAGAGCATCGGCTATCTGTTCATCGCCGCGATCGTCCCCGGCGCCCTGGCGGTCGCGGGCTACATGGCCGTGATCTGGGTCTATGCCCGCATCTGGCCCGGCGAGGCGCCGGCGGCAGAACGCTTCGCGCTGGTCCGGCGGCTCCGCGACAGCCGCGACATGTGGCCGACCGCGATCATCTTCGCCGTCGTGGTCGGGGGAATCTACGGCGGCTGGTTCTCGCCCACCGAGGCGTCCGCCATCGGCGCCTTCTGCGTCGGCCTGCTGGCGGTGATCCTGGGCGGCATGCGCTGGCAGGGCTTCTGCGAGGCGATCCTGCGCACCGCGCTCAACACCGCGTTCATCTTCCTGATCCTGCTGGGCGCGGAGCTGTTTAGCGCCGCCCTCGCGCTCTCCCGGGTCCCCAGCGAATTGTCGGCCCAGGTGGCTGCCCTCGATGCCCCGCCGCTGTTGATCGTAGCCATCATCCTGGCGATCTACCTGGCGCTTGGCTGCGTGCTGGAATCGCTTGCCATGGTGCTGCTCACCCTGCCGGTGTTCATCCCGGTGGTGCTGTCGCTGGACCTCGGCATGAGCGACCCCCAGGCGATGATCTGGTTCGGCATCCTGGTGCTGATCTCCGTCGAAGTCGGCATGATCAGCCCGCCCTTCGGGCTGAACCTCTTCGTGATCAACAACATGGCCCGCGACGTGCCGATGGGGCAGACCTACAAGGGGGTGCTGGGCTTCTGTGTCAGCGATGCGGCGCGGCTGGTGCTGCTGGTGGCGTTTCCCGGACTCTGCCTGTGGTTGACAGGGGTGACATAGGCTTCCGGCCAGGATCGGTTCCGGCACTTCTCCAGCAGGTCCGATGCGAAATCCCCGCCGCCAGCCAGTGTGCCGTCTCCATTGCGGTTTGCCGCCGTCGCCCCTATGCTTCCGGCATGCTGGCCAGCGTATCAGCGCGGGCGTTGGAGAAGGTTGGCCCGACGGTCGGGGACGCCTGCTGTCCGGTGGAAACGGAGCCACCCGAAGAATCTTGCCGCCAAGCGCCGCGCGCGGGTGCCGCGCGCATGACCGTGGCGCCGCCGTGCCGCGACAGGAGCGCCCCATAGCGGAGACCCGAACGGCCGAACCGGCCCCCCGGGCCCTGATCGACGTGGTGATCGCCTGCCTCGACGATCTCAAGGCGGTCGACGTGGTGAATATCGACCTCAAGGGCAAGTCGACGATGGCCGACAACATGGTCGTCGCGACCGGTACTTCGAGCCGCCAGGTCGCCGCCTTGGCGGAGCGGCTGCTGCAGCGCCTCAAGAGCGCCGGTCTGGTCGGGCTGAAGCCGGAAGGGCTGCGCCAGGGCGACTGGGTGCTGATCGATGCCGGAGACGTGATCGTGCACCTGTTCCGCCCGGAAATCCGGTCCTTCTACAACATCGAGAAGATGTGGGGCGTGGCGCTCGACCGGGACGGGCGGCCGTCCCGCGCCGGCGGCTGACCGGAGGCGGCGCGGGCTTCGATGCGGCTCACGATCGCTTCCCCCGGCCGGTTCGGGAACGGGCCGGAGAGGGCCCTCTTCGAGCTCTACCGGGGCCGTATCCGGTGGAACGTTCAATTGCGGGAGGTCGAGGCTCGCGGGCGCCGATCCCCGGCGGAGACGGTCCGGCGCGAGTCCGAGCTGCTCTCCGCGTGCTGTCCCGCGGGGGCCTATGTCGTCGCGCTCGACGCCGCCGGACGAAGCTTGTCGAGCGCGGACTTCGCCCGTCGGCTCGGCGCGCTGCGCGACCGGGGCAGCAGCGAGATCGTCTTTCTGATCGGCGGCGCCGATGGCCTCGCGCCGTCCCTGGTCGCCGGTGCCGATCTGGTCCTGGCCTTCGGCGCCGCCACCTGGCCCCATCTGCTGGTACGCACCATGCTGGTCGAGCAGATCTTCCGCGCCCAGGAGATTCTTGCCGGTCATCCCTATCACCGGGCGAGGGAAACGGTCTGACGGCTGCAATCCCGGCTGGCACGCGGCTATATAGAGACTGGCACATCGGGGAACGAAGCGCGTCGTGAACCTGCCATTTCCGTTCGTCGTCGCGGCGGCGTTGGCGGCTCTCTCCGCCGTCGCCGCGCTCGACGCCGCTCACGCACATGACGAAGCGGCCCGTTCCCTGGATGCAGGCGACCGGGCGGAGGAGGCGATCGGGCATGCACGCTCCGACCCGGCGGCGCTCAGCCTCGAGGCCGAGGCGGAAAGGCGTGCGCTGAGCGCACTCAAGCGGCACCTCGTCTCCACCGCGGCATCCGTGCTCGCCCTCGAGGGCGAGTTGACGCGGCTGGAAGACACGCTTCCGCGGCTGGACCGCGAGGAGCGCGCCGCCGCCGCATCCCTGGCCGGCCGTCGCGACGAGGCAGCACGGCTGCTGGCGGCCCTGCAGCGCCTCGCCCGCCGCCCGGAGCATCGACCCGTCCTCCCCCTCCCGGATCCCATCGCCGTGCTGCGCGGCCGCCTGCTGCTTGCCGCGGCCACGCCGTCGCTGGACCGCGATGCGCGCGGATTGGCGGCCGATGCGCGGCGGCTCCACTCGCTCCGCCGCCAGATTGCCCGGCAGCGCCGGCAACACCGCCTCGCCGTCGCCAAGCTCGGCGAGGAACGGCGCGTTCTTGCCGGTCTGGTCGAAGCCCGGTCCGGCGGCGGCGGCGGGCCGTCCGGGGAGAGCGGGGCGGCGCGGTCCGGGCCCGATAGAGAGGGACAGGGGATCCGCAGCATCGAAGCGTTGATCGACCGGCTCGCCTGGATGCGCCGGGCGACGCGGCTGCGGCCCGAAGACCTCGTCCCGGGCGGCCCGGCAACGGGCCCGGCCGCCGCATCGCCGGGCATCCAGACTCCGTCCAGGCGCGCATCCGCCTCCCGCCTGCCCGCGGCCGGCCCCGTCATCGGCCGTTTCGGCGACCCGGCCCCGAACGGCCTGACCGCCCGGGGGGTCACACTACGAACCCGTTCTTCCGGCCAGGTCGTCGCTCCGCGCGCCGGCCGGGTGGTCTTCGCCGAACCCTTCCTGAGCTACGGCGAACTCTTGATAATCGACCACGGCGAGGGATATCATGCGATGCTAGCGGGCCTCGAACGGCTGGACGCTCGTGTCGGCGACGACCTGGTTTCGGGAGAACCCGTCGGGACGATGGGGACGGGTTCCGGCGTCGGCGACCGCCTCTATATCGAACTGCGCCGCGGCGGCCGGCCCATCGACCCGTTGCCCTGGCTGACGGAAAACAGCGACAAGGTGGGCGGATAATGCGAGTGCGGAAATTCGCAACGGTTGCGGCCCTCTTTCTTCTGACCGCTCCGGTCCAGGGCCAAGCGCAGTCGAACACGTCCGAGACCTATCGCCTGCTCAACCTGTTCGGCGACGTGTTCGAACGGGTGCGCGCGGATTACGTCTCCGATGTGAGCGACGAAAAGCTGATCGAGTCCGCGGTCAACGGCATGTTGACCTCGCTCGACCCGCATTCGAGCTATCTGAACGCCAAGAATTTCCGGGAAATGCAGGTCCAGAGCCGCGGCGAGATCGGCGGGCTCGGCATCGAGGTCACGATGGAGAACGGCCTCGTCAAGGTGGTCTCGCCGATCGACGACACGCCGGCGCATCGCGCGGGTCTGCAATCCGGCGACCTGATCACCCATCTCGACAACGAAGCGGTGCTGGGCCTCACCCTGTCGGAGGCCGTCGAGCGCATGCGCGGTCCGCCCGACACCGACATCATGCTCACCGTCAGACGCGCCAACCGCGAGCCGTTCGACGTCACCATCACCCGCGCGGTGATCAAGATCCAGTCCGTGCGGTCGCGTGCCGAGGGGGATATCGGCTATATCCGCATCATCTCCTTCAGCGAGCAGACGCTGGGCGGGATCGAACGGGCGATGGAGAAGCTCCGCGCCGAAATCGGCGGCGGGGCGAAGGGCCTGGTGCTCGATCTCCGCAACAACCCGGGCGGGTTGCTGGAACAATCGGTCAAGGTGGCCGATTTCTTCCTCGAACGCGGCGAGATCGTATCCACCCGGTCGCGCCGTCCAGACGACGCGCAGCGCTTCAACGCCAAGCCCGGGGACAGCGCCGACGGCTTGCCGATGGTGGTGCTGATCAACGGCGGTTCGGCGTCGGCCTCGGAGATCGTCGCCGGCGCGCTGCAGGATCACCGCCGCGCCATCGTCATGGGGACGCGTTCGTTCGGCAAGGGCTCGGTCCAGACCATCGTTCCCCTGGAAGGGCACGGCGCGATCCGCCTCACGACGGCGCATTACTACACCCCCTCCGGACGGTCGATTCAGGCCAAGGGGATCGAGCCCGACATCGTGGTCGAGCAGGCCCGGGTCGAGATCCTCAACGAGGAGGGGCGCCGGCGCGAGGGCGATCTGCGCGGCGCGTTGAGCAACCCGAACGAGGGCGAAGGCGGGGAGGCGGGCTCGGACGGCGCGAAGCCATCCGACGGCCAGGCGGAGGAGCGGCCGCAGGACTACCAGCTGACGCGCGCCCTCGACCTGCTGCGTGGCCTTTCCCTGCTGGGCAAGACGGCCACCAACTGATCCCCGAGTCGCGGCGTCCCGGGCCGCTGCGGACCGGCCGCTCGCCGATGAGCGCAACCCGCCCGCCGCCCGAAGGCTACCGGCCCTGTGTCGGCATCGTGCTGTTCAACCGGGCCGGTCTGGTCTTTGCCGGCCGCCGGCGGGACACCAGGCCCGCCTCCTGGCAGTTTCCCCAGGGCGGCATCGAGCCCGGAGAACCGCCCGAAACCGCGGCGCTGCGCGAGCTGGCCGAAGAGACGGGAACCGACCGGGCGACCATCGTTCACGCGACCGAGGGCTGGCTGACCTACGACCTGCCCGCCGGGCTGCAAAGGCGGATGTGGGGCGGGCGCTATCGCGGCCAGGCGCAGAGATGGTTCCTCGCGAGCTTCGACGGCGAGGACGGGGATATCGACATCGCCGCCGTCGATCCGCCCGAATTCGACGCTTGGCGGTGGATGCCGCTATCCGACGTCGCTTCCCGGATCGTTCCCTTCAAGCGCGCGGTCTATGCCGAGATCGCGGCCGCGTTCGCCGACCGGATCGCGCGCGAGACCGGCGCGGTCCCTAATGGGCGCCGCGAGCGAGCAACGACATCCTGAGCCTGAGCAGCGCCCAGAACAGCAGCCCCGCCGGCCTGGAGATCCAGCGCCGCGTCCTGATGCCGACCGCGTGGAGGACCATCTCCACGCTGCGCTCCAGCGTCCCCGGCGTGCAGTACGACAGCGCGCCCTTGCCGTAGGCGCCGCTGTTGCGCCGCCGGTCGTAGGGACGGTCGCCGCCGTTCGCCGCGTAGTAGGCGTAGGCGAGCTCGTCGTCCTCGGTCTCGCCGATGCGCGCCGCCGCGACCCGCAGGCGGCTCCAGAAGCCCAGCGCCTCGCGGTCGAGATAGCGCTCCATGTGGGTGTGGAAGAGACAGTAGTGGGCGAATTCGTCGGCCGCGATCCGCCTGCATATCTCCTTCAGCACCGGCTCATCGGTCGCTTCGGCGAGCGCGCTGTAATAGGTGTTGGTCCCGGTCTCGACCATGCATCGCGCGACGAGCTCGCCAGAGCGGCTGCCGCGCACCGAATCGCTCACCCCGACGGGCAGCCTGAAGCCGTCGCGGAAACGCGCGAAGCTCGCCTCGAAGTCGAACTCCGGATCGGCCATCCTGGCCCAGCGGGCGAGCGCGACGCCGTGCTGGACCTCCTCCTCCGCCCAGCCGTCGACCGCGATCCGCATGCGCGGGTCGTCGTGAAAGACGCCGTTCAGGTAAAGCCGATAATCCTCGGCGTTGTACTCGACAAGGCTCGCCGCCTTGACGATGGGAACAATGTCTGGATCGACCCGATCCCGGTCGAATTCATCCCAAGGAATATCGGCAAGGGTCCATCCTGCCATCCCGACACTCCCCCTGATGTGATCCCGCCTTCCATGGACATCGATGAGCTAGGAAATCATTCCGGCTCCCGGGATGTCAAGCGGCGGGCCGCGTCGCCGGAAAAAATCTGGGAGGCGGCGATCCGGCACTCGTGGCGGGCAGGGGAAGGGCTGCCGATTCGTCAGATGCGGGCGATCGCGACGCGGAGCGCCTCGGCCGCCGCCAGCCGCTTGCGGGCCTCGTCGGCGGCGCCCTCGTCGGCGGCGCGTTCGAGCGCCTCGCGGGCCCGGGCGATGCGGCGGTCTGCTTCCGCCGCGACGGCCTCCTCCAGCGGAACCGCATCCTCCGCCAGCACCGTGCAGCGCCCGGGCTGGACCTCGGCGACGCCGCCCGCGACGAACACCCGGCGGTCGACCGTCCTGTCCTTGTAGATCGCGATCACGCCCGGCCGCAGGGTGGAAATCATCGGCGCGTGGCCCGGCAGGACGCCGAAATCGCCCTCCGCGCCGGGGACCACCACCATCTCCACCGGGACGGAGAGCAGCAGCCTCTCCGGGGAAACCAGCTCGAATTCGACGGTGTCGGCCATTTCTGGGATACCCGGTCAGGCGGCTTCCGCGGCCATGCGCTTGGCCTTGTCGACCGCGCTCTCGATGGTCGAGACCATGTAGAACGCGGCCTCCGGCAGATCGTCGTATTCGCCCTCGCACAGCCCCTTGAAGCCCTTGATCGTGTCGTCGATGTCGACGAACACCCCCGGGGTTCCGGTGAACACCTCGGCGACGTGGAAGGGCTGGGAGAGGAAGCGCTGTATCTTGCGCGCGCGGGCGACGATCAGCTTGTCCTCTTCCGAGAGCTCCTCCATGCCGAGGATGGCGATGATGTCCTGCAGCGACTTGTAGGTCTGCAGGATCCGCTGCACCTCGCGGGCGATGCCGTAATGCTCCTCTCCGACCACCCGCGGCTCCAGGATGCGCGACGTCGAATCGAGCGGGTCGACCGCCGGGTAGATGCCGAGCTCGGCGATCTGGCGCGACAGCACCGTGGTCGCGTCGAGATGCGAGAACGAGGTCGCCGGCGCCGGGTCGGTGAGATCGTCGGCCGGGACGTAGATCGCCTGGACCGAGGTGATCGAGCCCTTGTTGGTGGTGGTGATGCGCTCCTGCAGGGTGCCCATGTCGGTGGCGAGCGTCGGCTGGTAGCCGACCGCGGACGGGATGCGGCCCAAGAGCGCCGAGACCTCCGATCCCGCCTGGGTGAAGCGGAAGATGTTGTCGACGAAGAACAGCACGTCCTGGCCTTCCTCGTCGCGGAAATACTCGGCCAGCGTCAGCCCGGTCAGCCCGACCCGGGCACGCGCGCCGGGCGGCTCGTTCATCTGGCCGTAGACCAGCGCCGCCTTGGACTCGCCATCCGGCTGGATGACGCCCGAGTCGATCATCTCGTGGTAGAGGTCGTTGCCCTCGCGGGTGCGCTCGCCGACGCCGGCGAACACCGAATAGCCGCCATGCGCCTTGGCGATGTTGTTGATCAGCTCCATGATGATGACGGTCTTGCCGACGCCGGCGC
>JAPPGP010000135.1 GCA_028821395.1 Defluviicoccus sp. | reverse complement strand
AGAATCAATGCCATGCAACCCGTCCACAAAAATAAACCGGACAGCAGTGGACTTGTTCCGGGCATCCACTGGCGCCGCCACCTCTCCTGCCCGCCCCATTGCGCACGGGGACACCGCATGGATGGCCGGAACAAGTCCGGCCATGACGGGGTGGGACGGTGGCGCGCGGTCGCCGAAACCAATCCCCTCACCCGCCGGGCAGGCCGAGCACCCGCTTGGCGAGGACGTTGCGCTGGATCTCGCTGGAGCCGCCGTAGATCGTGGCCCGGCGCGACTGGAGGAAGATGCCGGTCGCGTCGACCGCGCCCGAAGCGGTCTCGATCCGCCCGGCATCGGCGCCCCGCGGGCCGGCGGCCTCGATCAAGAGGTCGGTCGCGCGCTGCAGGTTCTCGGTCGCCACCAGCTTCATCGTCGATCCCTCGGGGCCGAGCTCGACCCCGCTCGCCGCCAGGTCGACCGCCTGCCAGAACATCGCCGCCTGCACGGCGATGCCAATCGAAAGCGCGGCCAGCCGGTCGCGGAACGCGGCGTCGCGCTCGATCCCGGTCTCCGCCGCCACCGCCTTGATGCGCTCCACCGCCTCCAGCGCGTATTGCGGGTTCGAGGTGAACAGGCGCTCGGTGGCGAGCAGCGCGGTCGCCACCTTCCAGCCGCCATGCAGCGCGCCGACCAGGTTCTCGGCCGGCACCTCGACGCCGTCGAGGAAGACCTGCGAGAACTCCTCCTCGCCGGTAATCGCGCGGATCGGGCGGATCTCTATGCCCGGCGTGCGCAGGTCGATGAGGATGAAGCTGATCCCGGCCTGTTTGACCCGCGCCTCGGGGTCGGTGCGCACCAGGGTGAACATCCAGTCGGAGTGATGCGCCCAGGTCTGCCAGATTTTGCCGCCGTCGACGACGAAACGCCCGTCCTTCAGCTCCGCCCGCGTGGAGAGGCTGGCGAGGTCCGAGCCCGCCCCCGGCTCCGAATAGCCTTGCGCCCAGATGACGTCGCCCGAGAGGATCGGCGGCAGATGCCGTGACTTCTGCGCCTCGGTGCCGTAGCGCATCAGGATCGGGCCGATATGGTTGATCCCCTGCACCGGGAGCTGCGGCGCCGACAGCCTGGCGAGCTCCTGGGTGAGCACGATCTGCTGCGCCAGGCTCGCCCCCATGCCGCCATGCTTCTTCGGCCAGTGCGGCGCGATCCAGCCGCGCGCGGCCAGCGCCCGGTACCACGGCATGATCTGGTCCGGCGGCGGCCGGTCGGTGCGCCCCCGGAGCGCCGCCGGCAGATTGGCCTCCAGCCAGAAGCGCACCTCGGCGCGGAACGCGGCCTCGTCGGTGCTGTCCTCGCGAAACATGCGCCTCCGCCCGGCCGCGATGGACGCGGCCCGCCCTGTCGGCCACCATAGTGCCACAAACCCCACGGCCAGGAGTACCGCCGCCGGATGGCGAAAAATTTCCTCGCAGCGCAGGATGTCTGCATCGTCGCCTATGGCGAGACCGCGATCGGCCGCCGCACCGGCAAGACCGCCTACGAGCTCGCCGCCGAGGTGGCCGAGGAGCTGTTCGCGAAGACCGGGCTCAAGCCCGCGGACATCGACGGCGTCACCTTCACCGTCCCGCTCAGCGAATGCGCCAACCCGTTCTGGTCGAACTACGCGACCGACTATCTCGGCATCGCGCCGCGCTGGCTGCAGACCAGCGACATCGGCGGCGCCTCCGCCATCGGCAACGTGGCGCGCGCCGCGATGGCGCTGCAGAACGGGCTCTGCGAGACGACGATGCTGATCGGCGCCGACGCGCCGTCGTCCAAATGGTCGGCGGTCTACGGCTCCTACCGCAACGAGTTCTGGGAGCCGACCGGCATCCAGGGCCCGCCCGGCGCCTTCGGGCTGCTGATGAACCGCTACATGGCGCAGTACGAGCTCGACTTCGCCGGCCTCGGCGCGCTCGCCGTGGCGCAGCGCAACGGCGCCGTTCTCAACGAGAACGCCTATGAGCGGTTCCGCAAGCGCATCACCGTCGACGACTACCTGAAGTCGCGCCAGGTCTCGAGCCCGCTCCGCCTGCTCGATTCGGTGATGTTCTGCGACGGCGCCAACGGGCTGGCGATGATGCGGACCGAGCGCGCCCGGGAGCTCGGCTTCGAGAGCCGGGTCTACCCCTTCGCCTATTCCGAGATCACCAACTTCGCCGGCGCCGAGCAGACGCCGGACATCACCGAGACCGGGTTCTCCGTGGCCGGCCCCGAGGCGCTCGCCAAGGCCGGCATGACGCCCTCCGACATCGCCATGTTCCACCCCTATGACGACTTCCTGATCGCGGTGATGCTGAAGCTCGAGCAGATCGGCTTCTGCGAGCGCGGGCGGGGCTCGCAGTTCCTGCGCGACACCGACATCTCGCCCACCGGCGCGCTGCCGATCAACACCGGCGGCGGGCAGATCGGCTGCGGCCAGCCGGGGCTCGCGGGCGGCGGGGTCAACCTGGTCGAGGCGGTGCGCCAGCTCATGGGCGAGGCCGGCGAGCGCCAGGTCCCCGACCCCGGCAACGCGCTGGTGACCGGGATCGGGGTCATCCCCTATGGCCGGAGCTGGGGCACCAGCAACGCCCTGGTGCTGGTCAACTAGGCAGGGACGGAAGCGATGAACAAGCCGGAAGCGAGACCCCGCCCGGTGCCGCGCCCGACCGAGAACACGCGGTTCTTCTGGGACGCCGCCAGGCGCGGCAGGCTCGCTTTGCAATACGACCCCGATGTCGGGCGCTACCAGTTCTGGCCGCGCGCGATCTCCACCGCGACCGGCAGGCGCAACCTCGAATGGCGCGAGACCTCGGGGCGGGGCACGGTCTATTCCTACACCGTCACCCATGTGCCGACCGCCGGGTTCGAGGACCGCACCCCCTATGTCGTCGGGCTGATCGAGCTCGACGAGAAGGTCCGCATCATCGGCAACATCGTCGGCATCGCGCCCGACGAGGTGGCGATCGGCATGCGCGTGAAGGTCGTCTTCGAGACCCTGACCGACGAGATCGACTACTTCGCCTTCAAGCCCGATTCGGGATGAAGCTCGCCACCCTGTTCGCGCAGAACGCAAGGCGCCACGGGGACAGGGTGGCGCTGGTCTGCGGCGGCCGCGGCCTCACCTTCGCCGAGCTCGACGCGAACGGCGACCGGCTCGCCGACGCGCTCGCCCGGCGCGGCGTCGGGCCGGGCGACCGGGTCGCGGTCACCATGGCCAACTCGATCGAGCTGGTCGAGGCGATGGCGGCGATCCTCAAGCTCGGCGGGCTGATCGTGCCGCTGTCCACCCGGCTCGCCGCGCCGGAGGTCGGCTACATAATCGGCCATTGCGAGCCGCGCGCGGTGCTCTACGGCGAGGACATGCGGGATTCCGTCGCCGCGGCGCTCGAAACCCTGCCCGGCGCGGCGCGGATCGTCGCCGGCGCGCCGGAGGCGGGGGAGGAGGGCTACGCGGCCGTGCTGGAGAGCGGCGCGGCCCGACCGCCGCCCGCCCCGCCGGCCGCCGAGGACGACTGCATGATCGTCTACACCTCGGGCACCACCGGGCGGCCCAAGGGCGCGGTCGGGACCAACGCCAACATCGTCATCGCCGCCCTGGTGAACGCCGCCGAATGGGGGCTCGACGAGCGCGACGTGGTGCTGGCGACCACGGCGATGGCGCACCGGACGGGGATCAGCCGGCTCGCCAACATGCTGGTCGTCGGCTGCCGCCTGGTCATGCAGCCGCGCTTCGACGCGGCCGACGCGCTCGCGCTGATCGAGCGCGAGAGGGTGACGGTGGCGGGCGGCGTGCCGACGGTGTTCCGCATGATGATGCCGGAGCTCGAGAGGCGCCCCGAGGCGGCATCCTCCCTCCGCCTGATCGCCGCCACCGGCGAGGTCTTCCCGGTGCCGCTGAAGCAGCGGCTCAAGGCGGCGCTCCCCCATGTCGGGCTCTACACCTTCCTCGCCCAGACCGAGGCGGGGTTCGTGGCCGGGCTCCGGCCCGAGGAGCAGGCGGCGCGGCCGCACGCGACCGGGCGGCCGATCATGGGCGTCGAGATCCGCGCGGTCGATGCGGCGGGCAACGACGTAGTCGAGGGCGAGCCCGGCGAGCTGCTGGTGCGCTCGGGCCTGCCCGGCCGGGCCGCGGTGATGCGCGAGTACTTCCGCGACCCCAAGGCGACCGAAGCCGCGTTCGACGGCGACTGGTTCCGCACCGGCGACGTCGGCTATTTCGACGCGGACGGGTTCCTGTACTTCGTCGACCGCGCCAAGGACATGATCGTGACCGGCGGGCTCAACGTCTATTCCAAGGAGGTCGAGATCGCGCTGGTCGAGCACGAGGCGGTGGCCGACGCCGCGGTCGTCGGCGTCCCGGACGAGGCGTTCGGCGAGGCGGTCGCCGCCTGCGTGGTGCTGGAGCGGGGCGCCCTTGCCACCGCGGACGAGCTGATCGAGCACTGCCGGGCGCGCATCGCGGGCTACAAGAAGCCGAGACACGTCCACGTCTTCGACGAGCTGCCGCGCACCGGCACCGGCAAGGTGGTCAAGCAGGAGCTGAAGCGCCGCCTCGCCGCGCCAGGAGGGGGGTGAGCCGCGTGTATGCCGACCACACCCCGCTGGAGGCCGCCGGCCAGGCGCTGCTCGCCTTCCTGTTCCTCGGCACCGCGCTGGTCAACTCGACGATGAAGGCGAAGCAGCACGCGGACCGCATCGCCGCGCAGGGCATCCCCGCCCCCTGGGCCGTGCTGTGGGCGGGGTTCGCGATGCAGTATGCCGGGGCGCTGATGATCGCGCTCGACGTCTGGACCGATGTCGGCGCGGTCGTGCTGATCGTCTTCACCGTGCTGGCGAGCGCCATCTTCCACCGCTTCTGGGAGGTCGAGGACCCGCTCAGGCGGCATCTCCACCAGGCGTTCCTGTTCTCCAATTGCGGGATCTGCGGCGGGCTCCTGCTGCTGATCTGAGGCGCGGGCGCCCCCTCACTTCGCCAGGGCGGGCAGCCAGGTGGCGATCTCCGGGTAGAGGATCAATAGAAGGATACCGGCGGCGAGCGGCAGGATGAAGATCAGCGAGCCGTTGATAACCTCGGCGATATCGGCGTCGGGCACCACGGATTTGAGGACGAACAGGTTGAAGCCGATGGGCGGCGATATGGCGGCGATCTCGATGTTTATGGTGACCAGCACGCCGAACCAGACCGGGTCGTAGCCCATCGCCAGGATCGCCGGGAAGAACACCGGCACGATGATGACCAGCACGCTCATCGGGTCCATGAACATGCCGAGCGCCATCAGCAGCAGGTTGATCAGGATAACGATCAGCCAGGGCGGCAGGTCGAGGGCGACCAGGGAAGTGGCCATGCCCTGCGGCACGCCGAGCCGGGTCAACATGAAGGCGCTGAACAGCCCGCCGATCAGCAGCAGCATGAACATCGCCGTGGTGCGCACCGTGTTGCCCAGGATGCGCCCGACGATCGCGCGGTCGAGCTTGCCGGAGAGCAAGGCGATCAGCAGCGCGCCCGCCGCGCCCACCGCACCCGCCTCGGTCGGCGTGGCGACGCCGAAATAGATCGAGCCCAGAACCATGAAGGAGAGCGCGAGCACCGGGAAGACCACCTTGAGCGACTGGATCCGCTCGGCGAGCGGCGCCCTCTCGGTCAGCCTTGGCGCGAGCCGAGGGCGGGCCAGCACCAGGAACACCACGGTCAGCGACAACAGCCCGGCGATCAGGATGCCGGGCAGCAGACCGGCGATGAACAGATCGCCGATCGAGGTCTCGGTGATCACCCCGTAGAGGATCATCGCGATCGAGGGCGGGATCAGGATGCCGAGCGTCCCGCCCGCCGCCGTCACCCCGAAGGCGAGGCGCCGGTCGTAGCCGTGGCGCACCATCTCGGGCACCGCCATGGCGCCGATGGTGGCCGAGGTCACCGGGCTCGACCCGCAAACCGACGAGAACCCGGTGCAGGCGAAGATGGTGCCGACGGCCAGCGATCCGGGGATGCGGTAGAGCCAGAGCTGGGCCGCGCGGAACAGGTCGCGGCCGATTCCGGTCACCGCCAGCGCCTCGCCCATCATGATGAACAGCGGCACCACGGTGAGGATGAAGAAGCTGGCGGTGGAGAAGGCGACGGTCGCGATATGCGCCACCGCGAAGGGCGAGACGAACAGATAGGTCCCGATCAGCCCGATCAGCCCGGTGGCGACGGCGACCGGTATGCCGGTCGCCAGGAAGGCGAGCAGCGCCGCCGCGAAGACCAGGAAGCTGGCGAAGGCCTCCATCTCTCAGTCGCCCGCCTCGCGCATTCCCGTCGCCAGCAGCACCAGCGCGGTGAGCACGAACTGCGCCGCGCCGAGCGGCCCGACCACCCAGATGTATTTCATCTTCATCGGAATGGTCGATGCCGGGAACGGGTTGTCGTCGGCGAAGGCCTCGATGGTGTCGTTCAGCAGCATGAAGCACAGGATCGCGCCGAAGGCGACGGTGAGCGCGCCGCCGAACACCAGCACCGCGTGCCGGTAGCGGGCGGGGACGAGCTGTCGGAACAAATCGACCGAGACGTGGCTGCCCGCCTCCAGCGCCGGCGCCAGCGCGAGGAAGAACAAATAGACCAGCATGAAGGAGCAGATGTCGAGCACCCAGGCGCTGGGGTCGTTGAACGCGTAGCGCCTGACCACGTCCTGCAGGATCACCAGCATGATCGCGGCGGCGAGCCCGCCGCTGATCGCCAGGAACACGGCGTTGACGCGGCGCGTGATCCGCCGCGCCGCGCGCAGCCAGGCGGGGTGCGGGCCGGGCGCGGGCATGCCCGGCGCCCGGAGCGTCCTACCAGTGCGGCTCAAGTATGTTCCGCACCAGCTTGCCGTCGGCCCCGGAGACGCCGTCCATCTTGTCGAAGACCGGCCGGATGGCGTTGACGAAGGCCGCCTTCTCGGCGTCGTTCAGCGAATAGACGTCGCCGCCGGCCTGCTTGATCTTGCCCCTGAGCTCGGGCTGAAGCGGATCCAGGTACTTCGCCGCCACGCCTTCGGCCGCGACCGCCAGGCTCTCGACGGTCGCCCGGTCGGCCTCGGAGATGCCGTTCCACACCCGCTTGTTGGCGATGTAGATCAGCACGTTCACCGGCACCCCCAGATTGACGATCTTGGGCGCCACCTCGTAGAGCTTGAAGGCGAAGGTGATCTCGTGGTTGCTGAGCACGCAGTCGAGCGTGCCGTTCTGCAGCGCCACGTATTGCTCGGCCGGGTCGGTCGCCACCGGGTTGGCGCCGAGCGCCTTGATCTGTTCCACCTGCCAGCGCCCGGCCGTGCGAACCCGGAGGTTCTTCCAGTCGGCCGGCTTCTTGAGCAGGCGTTCGCGGCAGTTCACGGTGCCGCCGAAGGACGGCTGCATCCACAGATACTTCACGCCCTGGGCGTCGAACAGACGGTCGAGGATGGGCCTGAGCTGGCCCGCGACCTTGAGCCATGCCTCGGCATGGTTGGGCATCCCCGCCTCGCCCTCGACATAGGACAGCGCCGGGATGCGGCTCGACTCGACGCCGGCCGCGGTGGTGCCGAAATGGACGGCGCCGCTACGCACCGCCTTGAAGGTCTCGGTGATCCGCCCCAGCGCGCCCGAGTAGAAGGCGCGGAATTCGACCCGGCCCTCGGTCTTCTCCTTGGTCTGCTGCATCCAGAACTTGAGCGCGTGGGTCCAGGCGAAGCGCTCCGAATGCCAGACCGAGACGTCGAAGGTCGCGGCGCCCGCCGATACCGGGGCGGACAGGACCAGCGTTCCGAGAAGCGCGGCCAGAACGAAACCCCTTTTGCGCGTGGCCATCGGTATTCTCCCTGCATGTGTCGGGGGTCGCCGGCATCATGCTAACCGCAACGACTCGGCCGCGACAATGCCGCGCCGCGGCCAGGGCGGACGCGGCGCCCTATTCCGGAAGCGGGATCTCCTGCACCTTGTTGGGCACGTCGTAGCCGCGCCGCACCGCCGGGCGGTCGGCGATGGCGAGATACCAGCGCTTGAGGTTGGGGAAGTCGGCCCAGTCGATCCGGTGCCACTCGTAGCGCGAGATCCACGGCCAGGTGGCGATGTCGGCGATGGTGTAGTCGTCGCCGGCGAGGTAGGCCGCCTCGCCGAGCCGCCGGTCGAGCACGCCGTAGATCCGCTTGGTCTCCTTGAGGAATCGCTCCTCGGCGTAGGGCGCCTTGCCCTCGTTGAAGCGCGCGAAGTGATGCGTCTGGCCGAGCATCGGGCCGACCGAGCCCATCTGCATCATCAGCCACTCCATCACCTTCCAGCGCCCGTTGGCGTCGCCCGGCATCAGCATGCCGGTCTTGTCGGCGAGGTAGAGCAGGATGGCGCCCGATTCCATCATCGCCGTCCCGGTGTCGCGGTCGACGATGGCGGGGATCTTGTTGTTCGGGCTGATCGCCAGGAACTCGGGCGCGAACTGCTCGTCCTTGGCGATGTCGATGGGATGCGTCTCGTAGTCCAGCCCGAACTCCTCGAGCCCGATCGAGGCCTTGCGGCCGTTCGGCGTCTGCCAGGTGTAGAGGTCGATCATCGGCGGTCCCCCTCATGCGTCGGCGCGGCGCGCCATGCTATGAATGACGTGGAGCGCAACATAGAGGGCGGCACGCGCGAGAGCGACCCCGCCCCGCCAGAGAGGAGACCGCGATGGCGGACCGGGTGCTCGAAGGCAGGACGGTGCTGATGACCGGCGCGGGGCGCGGCATGGGGCGCGAGATGTCGCTGGCGCTCGCCGAGGCCGGCGCCAAGGTGGCGATGATCGACATCGACGAGGACGTGCTGCTGGCCGCGGCGCGCGACGTCGAGGCGGCGGGCGGGCAGGGCTCGGCGCATCCCATCGTCTGCGACGTGACCGCCGCGGAGGCGGCCCGGATCGCGGTGGACCGGACGCTCGGGCGCTTCGGGCGGCTCGACATGCTGGTCAACGATGCGGTGGTCGGGCCCGAGCGCATCGGCGATCACTTCTTCCACGACCCGCCAAAATTCTGGGAGCTCGACGACGCGCTGTGGCGCCGGATGCTCGACGTCAACGTGTTCGGCCCGCAGCTCATGGCGCGCGTCGCCGTGCCCGCGATGCTGGAGGCCGGGCGCGGGCGGATCGTCAACGTGACCACCAGCCTGAATACCATGTACCGCGCCGGCGCCGGCGCCTACGGCCCGTCCAAGGCGGCGCTGGAGGCGCATACCCACATCATGGCGCACGACCTCGATGGGACCGGGGTGACCGCCAACGTGCTGATCCCGGGCGGGCCGGTGAACACGCGGATGATTCCGGCGGCGTCGGGCGTCGACCGCGACGCGCTGATCCAGCCCACGGTCATGCGCGCGCCCATCGTCTGGCTGTGCTCCGACGATTCGGACGGGGTGAGCGGCATGCGCTTCATCGCGCTCCGCTGGGACCCGGCGCTGCCGCGCGCAGAGCGCATCGCCGCCGCCGGCGCCCCGGTCGCCTGGACCCAGCTCGGCGCGCAGTCGGTGCAGCCGGATTAGGCTTCCGCCGATACGGCGCCCGATCCCGCCGCCTCGCGGACGGAGACGCCGCATGGGTGGCCGGATCACCCCCGGACTTGATCCGGGGGCCGGGCATGACGAGGGGGGGCTCACCCCACCAGATGCCGCGCGAGGAAATCGGCCATCGGCATGCGGGTGGTGTGGTAGAGGTTGTGGCAGCAGTGGATGCCGTCGGGCTCGTACTGGGTGACGATCTCGGATGCGTTGACGGCCTCGGCCTCCAGCCGCTCGGCCTGGGCGAAGGGGATCAAATCGTCCTTCATGCCGTGCTGGAGGTAGAGCGCGCACTCGATCTTCGCGGCACAATCCCCGAGGTCGATGAATTTCAGCCGCTCCTTCCCCTTCGCCGGGTCGGATTCGCCGGCGCAGTAGGTGAAGCCGTTGCGGGTGATGTCGTGCATGTCCCACCAGTAGGTCTGGAGCTCGTACAAGACGCCCCAGCAGACGCAGGCGGCGATGCGCGCATCGTGCGCCGCGCTCCGGGGCGCGTAGTAGCCGCCGAAGCTCCGCCCGAGGATGCCGAAGCGCGACGCATCGATGTCGTCGCGGGCCTGGAGCGCGTCCAGCACGGCTGAGGTGAAGCGCTCGAAATCGGGGCGGATCGGGGTCTGGAAATACATCTCGCCCTGGCCCGGCCCGTCGAAGGCGAAGGTCGCCATGCCGCGGTCGTGGCACATGCGCTCGAACAGGTAGCTCTCCTCCTTGGTGCTCTCCAGCCCGCCGATCAGCACCGCGCAACGCGGCCGCTCCACCCCCGGCGGCTTCCTCAGGAAGCCCGGGATGGTGAACCCCTCGAACGGGACGTCGATGCGCTCGGCCGGCGGGAAGAACAGCGGCGCCGCGCGGTCGTAAAGCGCGACCTTGCGCTTCTGGCCCGCCTCGCGCAAATCGGGGCGCTCGAACATGTAGAACTGGGCGTAGTGGTAGTACATCGAGGCGCGCCACAGGAAGACGCCGGCGGTGATCGCGCCGCCGCCGGCGAGCGCCGTCTCCGCCATCGCCTCGTAGCGGTCGCCGATCGAGGTCACCACCTCGTACCAGTCGCCCCAGCCGGTGCAGCGTTCGAGGATCTCGTCGATGTCGGCGGCCTCCAGCCCGTCGCCGATCATCCGCCCCTTGCTGCTCTCCATCACCTCGGCGATGACGTCGCTGTGTCCGCTCATGGCGCTCCTCCCCGTTCGACGGGAGGAGCTTAACGCGGAGGCTCCCCATCGTCATTCCGACCGGCGAGAAGCGGAGCGGAGCGGAGAATTCCTGCGCTCGCCGCCCCACCCCCCCCAACGTCATGCCCGGACTTGATCCGGGCACCCATGGCCGGGCTTGTCCCGGCCACCCACCGGCACCACCGCCGCGGCCGACGCGACAATGTGCCCGCGGCACCTGTTGGTGGCCGGAACAAGTCCGGCCATGACGAGCGGGTGGGCGGGCCAAACGCCTCATGCCGACCGGGCGCCGAGCGCCGTTTCGAGCCCCCACCCCGCCGCGGCGCCGAGCAGCACCACCAGCCAGGGCGGCGCCTTCCAGGCCGCCAGCAGCACGAAGGCGGCGAGCGCGAGGATGAAGTCGCCCGCGGACCGCACGCCCTCGGTCCACACCGGGTCGTAGAGCGCGGCGAGCAGGAGCCCGACCACGGCGGCGTTGATGCCGGGGGTCGCGCGGCGCGCGGCCTCCCTCCGGCCGAGCGCGGTCCAGAGCGGCAGCGCGCCCGCGACCAGCAGGAAGGAGGGCGCGAAGATCGCGGCGAGGCAGATCAGCGCGCCCTGCCAGCCCGACGGCGGGATCTCCATCGCCGTCCCGAGATAGGCGGCGAAGGTGAATAGCGGGCCCGGCAGCGCCTGGGCCGCGCCGTAGCCCGCGAGGAAGGCGTCGCGCGCGACCCAGCCGGGCGGCAGCACCTCGGCCTCCAGCAGCGGCAGGATCACATGCCCGCCGCCGAACACCAGCGCGCCGGCGCGAAAGAACGCGTCGACCAGGGCCAGCGTCTGCGACGGCCACGCGGCGGCGGCGAGCGGCAGCAGGATCAGGGCCGCGGCGAACGACCCGAGCCAGAGCGCCGCG
>JAPPGP010000186.1 GCA_028821395.1 Defluviicoccus sp. | reverse complement strand
GCGTCGAGCGCCGCGAACGGGCCCGGCAGGGCCGGCGCGGCCCCGCCGTCGCCGCGCACCGTTTCCCCGGCAAGATCGAGCCGGTCGAGCCGGCGCAGATCGGTGTAGCGCCAGCCCTCGTCGCGCCGGCCGGGGAGCCCGGCGGCAGCGAAGCGCGCCATCGCCGCCTCGCGCAGCCTCGCGATCTCGGCATTGCCGTGCCCCGGCAGATCCGCGCGCGCCGCCGCGAAGGCGCGGGCGAAACGGTCGGTATCGGGCGCCGGGCTCATCGCGCGCGCCTCAGACGCCCGCCGCTTCGCCGGCGAAGGCGGCATAGCCCTGCGCTTCGAGCTCGTGGGCGAGAGCCGCGTCGCCCGACTTGACGATCCGCCCGTCGGACAGCACGTGCACCCGGTCGGGCACGATGTAATCCAGCAGGCGCTGGTAGTGGGTGATCACCAGCATCGCCCGGTCGGGCGCCCGCAGCGCATTGACCCCGTCGGCGACCGTCTTGAGGGCGTCGATGTCGAGCCCGGAATCGGTCTCGTCGAGGATCGCGAGCCTCGGCTCCAGCATCGCCATCTGGAAGATCTCGTTGCGCTTCTTCTCGCCGCCCGAGAACCCCTCGTTGACCGCGCGTTGCAGCAGCGAGTCGCTCATCTCCAGCGTCGACGCCCTCGACCTGGCGAGCTTGAGAAAGTCGAGCGCGTCGAGCTCGGCCTCGCCGCGCGCCGTCCTGACCGCGTTGAGCGCGGTCTTCAGGAAGGTGAGGTTGGAGACGCCCGGTATCTCGACCGGATACTGGAAGGCGAGGAAGACGCCCGCCGCGGCGCGCTCCTCGACCTCCATCGCGAGCAGGT
Organism: Defluviicoccus sp.; assembly: GCA_028821395.1. Taxonomy (GTDB): domain Bacteria; phylum Pseudomonadota; class Alphaproteobacteria; order MPNO01; family MPNO01; genus MPNO01. The sequence goes on along the minus strand of JAPPGP010000186.1, from coordinate 77,897 downwards.
CGCGCCCGTCATAGGTCACCGACCCGCCGGTGACCTCGTAGCCTTCGCGCCCCGCGAGCACGTAGGAGAGCGTGCTCTTGCCCGAGCCGTTGGGGCCCATCACCGCGTGCACCTCGCCGGCGGCGAGATCCAGCGAAATCCCCTTGAGGATTTCCTTGCCGTCGACCTCGGCGCGCAGATCCCGGATCGCCAGCATCAGCCGACGCTCCCTTCGAGGCTCACGGCGAGCAGCTTCTGCGCCTCGACGGCGAATTCCATCGGCAGTTCGCGCAGCACCTCCTTGCAGAACCCGTTGACGATCAGGGAGACCGCCTCCTCCGGGTCGAGCCCGCGTTGCAGGCAGTAGAACAGCTGGTCCTCGCTGATCTTCGACGTCGTCGCCTCGTGCTCGACATTGGCCGCCGGGTCGCCGACCTCGATATAGGGCACGGTGTGGGCGCCGCAGGTCTCGCCGATCAGAAGCGAATCGCACTGGGTGAAGCTGCGCGCGCCCTCGGCCGAGCCCCTGACCTTGACCAGCCCGCGATAGGTGTTCTGCCCGTGCCCGGCCGAGATGCCCTTGGAGATGATGGTGCTCGACGAGTTCCTGCCGAGATGGATCATCTTGGTTCCGGTGTCGGCCTGCTGGTAGTTGTTGGTGATGGCGACCGAGTAGAACGCGCCCACCGTGTCGTCGCCCTCCAGCACGCAGCTCGGGTATTTCCAGGTGATCGCCGATCCGGTCTCGACCTGGGTCCAGGTGATCTTCGCCCGGTCGCCGCGGCAGGCGCCGCGCTTGGTGACGAAGTTGTAGATGCCGCCCTTGCCGTCCTCGTCGCCGGGATACCAGTTCTGCACCGTCGAATACTTGATCTCGGCGTCGTCGAGCGCGATCAGCTCGACGACCGCGGCGTGGAGCTGGTTCTCGTCGCGCATCGGCGCGGTGCAGCCTTCGAGATAGCTGACATAGGAGCCTTCGTCGGCGACGATCAGGGTGCGCTCGAACTGCCCGGTCTTGGCGGCGTTGATGCGGAAATAGGTGCTGAGCTCCATCGGGCAGCGCACGCCCTTCGGCACGTAGACGAAGGTGCCGTCGCTGAACACCGCCGAATTCAGGGTGGCGAAGAAATTGTCGGCCACCGGCACCACGCTGCCGAGATATTTGCGCACCAGGCCCGGGTGGTTCTGCACCGCCTCGGAGATCGGGCAGAAGATGACGCCCGCCTCCTCCAGCTTCTCCTTGAAGGTGGTGGCGACCGAGACGCTGTCGAACACGGCATCGACGGCGACGCCGGCGAGCGCCGCGCGCTCGTGCAGCGGGATGCCGAGCTTCTCGTAGGTCTCGAGCAGCTTGGGGTCGACCTCGTCGAGGCTCTTGGGCGCGTCGTCCGGGTTCTTGGGCGCGGCGTAGTAATAGGCGTCCTGGTAGTCGATCGGCGGGTAGTCGACGAAGGCCCATTCCGGCTCGTCCATGGTGCGCCACTGCCGGAACGCCTGCAGACGCCAATCGAGCAGCCAGCCGGGCTCATCCTTCTTGGCCGAGATGAAGCGGACGATGTCGTCGTCGAGCCCCTTGGGCGCGAACTCCGACTCGATCTCGGTGACGAAGCCGTACTTGTACGGCGCGTCGGTGACCTCGGCGATTACCGCCGTCGATTCGCTCGTTTCGGCCATTCCTCCCTACTCCGCCAGCGCCTGGACCGGCGTTCGCTCGGCGAAGGCCGCGTGCGGCACCGCCATCTCGGCCAGCGAGACCGAGGACAGCGCGTCGACCATCGCCCGGTTGATGCTCTGCCAGTTGGTGCGGGTGGGGCACAGCGCCTCGATCTCGCAAACCAGCCCGTCGGGGCCGATGCAGTCGGTGAGGGCGATCGGCCCGTCCACCGCGCCGATCACATCGGCCATGGTGATGCCCTCGGCCCGCCGCGCCAGCAGGTAGCCGCCCTTGTTGCCCCGGTAGGAGACCAGCAGCTCGGCGTGGGCCAGCAATTTCAGGATCTTGCTCACCGTGGGCTGGGGCAGGCCGCAGGACTGCGCCAGCTCGCCCGCGGTGCGCAACGCGTCGGGCTGGCGCGCGAGCTGTGTCATCAGCACAACGGCGTAGTCGGCCATGCGGCTGAGCTTGATCATCGGTCCATCCGTGAACGACCGCGATCCGATAAATAGGACCGCATCGGTACGATTGGGAAAATAGTGCGCCGTTCGGCGGTGTCAACGGCTCCTCGACGTGTTGGGCGACGTCAGCTCGGCAGGAATTTTTCGCTGTGGATCGCGGCCGGATCCACCCCCGCCCCGGCAAGCCAGACGGTGGCGGCATCGATCATCGGCGGCGGTCCGCAGAGATAGACGTCGCAATCGCCGGCGTTCAGAATCTCCGACCGCAACAGCGTCGTGATGTGCCCGGTGGGCCCGGACCAGCCATCCTCGCCCTCGACGACGCAGAGCTCGACGGCAAGATCGAGCCCGCGCCCGGCATAGCTATCCAGCGCGTCGAGCGAGAACAGCTCCGCCGGAGTGTTGGCGCCGTAGAGCAGGCGGACCGGCTGGTCCGTCGCGCCGGTCGCCAGCATGTGGTCGAACATCGAGAGCATCGGCGCAAGCCCGGTGCCGCCGGCCACCATGACGATCGGCCGGCTCGGCGGGCGCAGATAGAATCGGCCGAACGGGCCGGTCACCGGCATCGCGTCGCCCGGCTTCGCCGGCCCGGCGACGTAGCCGCTCATCGCGCCGGACTCCAGCACCTTGATGAAGAAGACGTAGCGCCCGGTCTCCCCGGGCGGGTTGGCGAAGGAGTAGGAGCGCACGGCATCGGTCCCCGGCACGCCGAGATGGACGTATTGCCCCGGCATGAAAGCCACCGGCCCGTGCTCGCCGTCATCCGGCTCGACGGCCAGCCGGACCACGCTCTCCGCCACGGTCTCGATCTCGGCGACGCGGGCCATGCGGGTGGCCGGCGGGGACTTGAGCGAGAACGTCGACGGGTAGGGGTATTCGATCACGCAGTCCGACAGCACGTGCATCTGGCAGGTCAGCACCTCGCGCCTCGCCGCCTCCTCGGCGCTCAGCGCGTCCTCGCTGTACTCGTCCAGGCGGTACTCGCCCGAGGTGCAGACCCCCTTGCAGGTCGCGCAGGCGCCTTCGAGGCAGTCGGTCTCGATGCGGATGCGGTGCTTGAGCGCCGCCAGGTAGATCGTGTCGTGCTCTTCGGCCTGGATGCGCGCGATGCGCCCATCGTCGAAGACCAGGGTGACGGCGTGAGTCGTCATGGCACGAGGACCGGCTTGAGCGCTTCGCCGTCCCGGATCAGCTCGAAGCCGCGCGGCGCCTCCGAGAGCGGGAGCGTATGGCTCCGCACCGGCGCGAGATCGATCGTCCCCGCCGCCAGCAATTCGGTCGCGCGCTGCCATGTCTGCCAGATCAGCCGGCCGTGGATGTTGTGCATCGCCGGGCATTTGAGCAGCCAATAGGTGAAGTCGACGGGAATCGCGGCGGGCGGCGCGCCCACCAGCCGGAAGTCGCCGCCCTTGGCGAGCGCCTGGAAGACCGCGTTGAACCCTGCCTCGCTGCCGGAGAACTCGATCCCGACATCGGCCCCGGCCCCGCCGGTCATGTCGCGGGCAACGGCCGCGAGGTCTTCGCCGCCGGCATCGACCGCGCGGTCGGCGCCCATGGTCTCGGCGGCGCGGAGCCGCAGCTTGTTGATGTCGCAGGCGATCACCCGCGCCGCGCCGAGCGCGCGGGCGACCGCGATGGCCATCAGCCCGATCGGCCCGCAGCCGTTGACCAGCACCGCGAGCCCGGACACCCCCGCCCCGGCCAGGCAGGCATGCACCGCGATGCCGAAGGGCTCCAGCATCGCCGCCGTCTCGTGCGGCAGATCCGGCGGGTTGACCCAGGCGATCGAAGCCGGGACGGTCAGGTACTCGGCGAAGGCGCCGTCGATGTCGATCCCGGGATAGCGCGTCGCCTCGCAGAGATGGGCGCGTCCCAGCCGGCAGGGCCGGCAAATTCCGCAGAAGATGTGGCTCTCCAGGCTCACCCGGTCGCCGACCGCGACGGTCTCGACCCCCGGCCCCGCCGCCTCGACGGTGCCCGAGACCTCGTGGCCGAGCACGCGCGGCAGCGCCATGCGCCGCGCCATGCGGGGCGCCCAGTTGTAGATCTGCATGTCGGTGCCGCAGATCCCGGCCGCCCCCACCCGGATCGAGATCTCGCCCGGCCCGGGCTCGCGCGGGTCGACCTCGCGGAGCGCGATTCCGCCGGCCTCTGGGGCGATCTTCTGCAGGCTCAGCAACGTCTTCTACAGGTGGTAGATGTCGATCGGCCCTTCGAGCCGGTCGTCGATGAAGGTGATCTTCTTGCGCGCGATCTTGAGCCCGCCGTCATCGCGCCGGAACTCGAAGTCGTAGAGGCTGCCGCGCGTCGCCGCCCCCTTCTTGCCGTAGACGTGGACGATGCAGTTGGCGGACGCCTCGATGCGCTCTTCCTCGGCACTCTCGACCAGGATGTTGCCGATCAGGTGCACCGTCCGGTCGAGCGGCACCGAAGCGTAGGAATCGCGCGACTCGATGCGGAACACCCGATCCTCCAGCCCGCCCCGGTTCCTGAGATAGATCAGGTTGAGCTGGGTGTCGGGGTCGGTGGTGGTCTCTTCCTCGCTCGCCCAGGCGGGCACCCAGTAGATCGCGTCCTCGGTGTAGAGGTCGATCCACTCGTCCCAGCGCCGCCGGTCGAGCAGCATCGCCTCGCGGTTGATCAGCGCGGCGACCTCGCGTTCGAGCCCGGCGTCGATTCCGTCCGTGCTCATCCGCCGGCGTTCCCGTTCTCCATGCGCTCGACCCAGGCGCGGTAGAAGCCGTGGAACAGCCCCTCGTGGTCCCAGTCGGGGCAGCAGCCGGCGGGCTCGAAGCCGAGATCGCGGGCATCCCGGTCGGGACCGACCACCAGGTCCTGGAGCCCGCGGGTCATGTCGTTCCATCGGCTGAGGCGCCCGAACGAGCCGTCCTGGACCGATTCGAGGGCCGCGATGTCGTCCGACGTCGCCATGCCGGCGGTCAGGTAGAAGTCCTCGAATTTGCGGAGCCGCGCGGCGCGTGCCGTGCCGCTCTCGCCCTTCGGCGCGATGCAATAGACCGTCACCTCGGCGAGGTCGGGCGAGAGCGGCTTCATCAGCCGGATCTGCGTCGACGGGTTGTCCATCAGCATCACGTTGGGGAACAAATAGAGGTTGCGCCCCCGGTTGAGGATCCAGTCGACAGCGACGGGATCCAGGTTCTCTTCCAGCCAGTCCTTCGCCTCGTAGATCGGGCGGACATGCGGCGTGGTGTGCAGCGCCCAGATCGACATGTGCCCGTTGCCGAGGTCGTAGGCGCCGGTCGGCACGTTGCCCTTGATGCGCCCCGACTCGGTGCGCCGCATGCCGGCCGTGGAATCGCGCGTCTCGCGGTTGGCAATGGTCGAGGCGAACACCCGGTGGACAGTGGACACGTGATAGCCGTCGACGCTGTTCTCGGCCTGCAGCTTCCAGTTGCCGCGGATCATATAGGTCGACGAGCCCGGCACCACCTCGAGCCCGTTCCGCGCCTGGTCGGCCAGCAGGTCGATCCAGCGCGCGGCGGCGCCGAGATGGTCTTCCAGAGGCGGCACGTCGCCGGTCAGGCTGCCGAAGACGAACCCCTTGTAAGAGCCGAGCGCGCCGATCCGGCGCAGGTCGAAGCGCTCGCGCGAGAAGTCGGGGTCCTGGAAGCCCGACTCCTCGTTCTTGATCCTGATGCAACGCCCGCCGAGATCGTAGGCCCAGCCGTGGAAGCGGCAGGTGAGCGCCCGCGCGCTGCCCTGCTTGAAGGGGGTCAGAATCGCGCCGCGATGCGAGCACGCGTTGATGAAGCAACCGAGCGAGCCGTCCTTCTGGCGCATGACGAAGACCGGCTGGCGGCCGATCTCGGTCGCGAAGTAGTCGCCCGGGCTCTCCACCTGCCCCTCGTGGCAGAGGAACACCCAGCCGCCCTCGAAGATGCGCTCGATCTCGGCCTCGAAGATCCCTTCGTCGGTGTAGATCGAGCGGTCGACCCGGAAGACCCCCTCGTCGACCCGGTCATCGACCAGCTCGCGGAAGCTCTCTCGATAGGCGGTTCCGTCCATCGCCCCCTCCGTTGGTCCCGCAGCCTCGCGGATATGGCCGCCCTCCGAGTATTTAGCAAACGACGGCGAAGCGGTGAAGGCGATGCCTCGCTGCCTCAACCCAGCAGGTCGCAGGCGAGCTTGGCGGCCGCCACGTCCATGATGGCGATGCCGACCGTGTCGTAGACCGCGGTCGCTCCGGCCGGGACGGTCCTCTCGTCGGCCAGCACTTCGCCGAGCTCGGCAAAGATCGCGCAGCCCGAGCCCCGCACGTTGCCCGACTGGTCGCGCGCGGCATCGCGGGAATCGACGATCACGGCATTGGCCATCGCCGCGTCGTCGAGCTCGCGCCCGTCCTTGCCGTTCCAGCCGATCGCGGCAACGAAGGCGCCCGGCTTCAGCCAGGCCCCGTGCAATATCGGCTCGGTCGCCGATGTCGTGCAGGCGACGATGTCGGCGTCGCGCACCGCGCGCTCGGCATCGGCCACGAAGACCGCGCCAATCTCCTCGGCGCAGGCGCGGCCGGCGAACTCCGAGCGCGCCCAAAGCCGGAGCTCGCCGAGCGGCCGCACGGAGGCGAGCGCGCTCGCATGGGCGCGCGCCTGGATGCCGCTTCCCATGACGGTCGTCACCTCGGGCTCGGCTGCGGCGAGCCTGCGCGCCGCCGCGGCGGAGCACGCCGCCGTCCTCATCTCGGTAATCAGGCGGCCGTCGAGCGCGGCGACCGGCGAGCCGTTGTCCCGGTCGAAGACCAGGATCACCGCCTGGTGGGTCGGAATGTCGCTGCCCGCATTGCCGTGATAGAGGGTGACGACCTTGACCGCCATCGCCTCGCCGATCGCCGGCATCGCGCCCATGAAGGCGTCCTGGCCCGGCACCGGCAGCATCTGGCGCACCGGCTGCACGACCTCGCCGGCGGAGAACGCGATCATCGCCCGCTCCAGGGCGTCGATCAGAAGCGGCCAGTCGAGCGCTTCGGCGATCGCCGCCTCGCTGTAGAACGGCAGCGCCTCCAGTCCCTTCGCCATCCGAACCCCCTTCGCGCGCGCCGGCCGGGCGATCCGGAAGACCGCTTCTATCCCCTGGCGGACCGGCCGGGCGCGTTCCAACCCGTTGTCAACATTTCAGCACGGCATCGCCGGTTGCAAGCCCCGTCGCGGGGGTCAGCGCGCGATCCTGTCGAACACCGCCAGCAGCGCCTCCGGCTGGGCGAAGAACGGCGAGTGGCTGCCCGGCATCCGGTGCACCGCCGTCTTGCCGCCGATGCCCGAAGCATCGACCAGCTCGACCATGCGGTCCTGCGCGACCGCGGGGATCGCCCTGTCGTCCGCCATGTGGACGTAGTGGCGCGCCACCTTGCCGTATCTGGCTGCGCTGACCGCCATGGGCACGCCCGCCGTCGAGGCCACCTCGTCGCAGTGCAGCAGGTTGGCGATGGCCGCGAAATGACCGTCCGAAACGTCGTGGTAGAAGGCGTGCTTCGCCTTGGCGACATAGTCCGGGTCCTGCGAGCGCGGATCGATGCGGAGCCCGCCGGTCTTGGCGGGATCGGCCATGAACAGCGGCGCGACCTGGCCGGTCTTGAAGGCGGGATCGCCCAGCATGGCCCCGGCCGTCATGCCGTTGGGCAGCAGGAAGGCCGTCAGGTAGACCAGCGCGTGCAGCTTATCGGGCACCGCTTCCGCGACGTGGGAGATCGTGACCCCGCCCCAGGAATGGCCGACGATCACCACCCTGCCGTTGCCGAGGCCGGCGGCGTGGTTAACGGCGTCTATCGCGGCCTTGGTGCGGTCGCTCTGCGTGACGCCGGCAACCGGCGACTTCTCGGTCGCGAACGCGGCCTTGTCGAGCGGCCGCTTCAGAAAGGATCGCGGAAAGCGCGTGCGCGTCCCCGCACCCGGAAGGTCGATGGCGATCGACGCATAGCCCGCCTTCGCCAGCAGCGGCGTCATCTCGTTCCACGTCCATGCGCCGTGCCACGAGCCGTGGATCAGCACGAAGGCGGGGCGGTCGCTTCCGGCGGCCAGCGCGGCACCGGGCGAGGCCGACAGGACCGCGGTCGCGGCCGAGCCGAAAGCGGCGGTTTTCAGGACGTCGCGGCGTTTCATGATTGCCTCCCTCCATGTTTGGACCGTCATGCTATGGACATCGGGGAGACCGGTCTTTGACCGCGCATGCACGAGTCTTGCATCGGGCGAACCGCGGCGGTTCGACCGGGCAATCTCGCGGCCGATTTCCGGCGAGCGGGCGGCGTTCCGCGAATTGCCGCACGTCCGCGAGGCGGCTACACTCCGGCCGGCAATCCGCAGGGTCAGAACATGGCTGCGTCAGTCGACCTTTGCTGGGACACGACGCACGTCCGCCCGGACGAACGGTTTTCCTACTTCGTCGAGGGTATCTGCAGGGCCTTCACCCATCTCGATCCCGAGCTGTCCGACCCGGAGTCGGATTTCTTCGCCCGTATCCATCATCGCGAGGCCGGCGCCTCGGCAATCACCCATCTCAGCAGCTCGAAATACATCAGCCGGCGTCTGCCCGCCGGCATCGCCCGCTGCCCGGATCACGATTTCTACCTGAACGTCGTTGCCTCCGGCACGATCCAGGGGCTCCAGGCGGGGCACGAACGGACGGTGTCGCGCGGCGACATCTTCATTCTCGACAACGCCTCGCCCTTCGAGCTCTCGTTGCGCTCGAACGGCATGTTCGACTCGCATGTCGTCCGTCTCAGCCGTACGCGGACGCTGGAGGACCGCGGCGCGGCGCTGCTCGACTTCGGCCGGCGGCACGCCGGGCACCGCCTGATGCCGATCCTGCGCATGAACCTGCTTCAGCTCGCCCGCACCGGAAACATGGCAAGCGATGCGGAGATCGAGTATTTCGGGACCGTCGCGGCGCGTCTCGTCGACCTGATCCTCAGCGGCGACAGCACCGAGAGGGTACCGACGGGTTCGGCAGAGGCATGGCGCTTGATTCGCGCGGAGATCGACCGCCACGTAGCCGACCAGGATTTCACGCTGGCCGGCCTCGCAGCGGGTCTCGGCGTCTCTCCCCGCTATGTCCAGAAGGTCTGCGCCGCGCAGGACTGCACGTTCTCCGATTACCTGCGGGAACGCCGGTTGTCGCTGGCGGCGCGCCGGCTGGAGACCGGCAAGCGGCGTACGAGCATCGAGACCATCGCCCATGAGAGCGGGTTCCGCGACCTGTCGACCTTCTACCGGTCGTTCAAGCGACGCTACGGCATGACCCCCGGCAGCTACCGCCATTGACCGTTCGGCCGGGCGCAAGCTCTAGCAGGTGTAGTTGAGCGCGAGCCGCCCGCCGTCGACATAGACGGTCTCGCCGGTGATGTAGCTCGCCTTGTCGCTCGCGAGGAACGCGACCAGCTCCGCGACCTCGCCGGGCGTTCCCATGCGCTTCATCGGCGTGCGCGACATCACGACCCGCATCGCCTCGGGGTCCTCGTTGACCGCCGCCATCATCGCGGTGTCGATCGACCCGGGGCCGACGGCGTTGACGCGGATGCCGTGCGGCGCGAGCGCCAGCGCGCTCGCCTTGGTGAGCTGCATCACGCCCCCCTTTGAGGCGCAGTAGGCGACGATCGAGGGGATCGCCACCTGGGCGTTGACCGAGGACATGTTGACGATGGACCCGGCGATTCCCGCGGCCACCATGGACTTCGCGGCAAGCTGGGTGGCAAGAAAGGTGCCCACCAGGTTCACGTCGAGCACCTCCGCGAACTGCTCCAGCGGGGTTTCGAGAAAGTCGCAGGGAACGGCGATCCCGGCGCAGTTCACCAGCACCGAGAGCGGGCCGATCCCGGCGTCGATGCACTCGAACATCGCTGCGACCCGGGCCGCGTCCCCCATGTCGCAATGGATCGCCGCCGCGTCGTCGCCGAGGCGCCGGGCGGCCGCCTCGACCCCGGACTCGTCGATGTCGGCGAGCACGATGCGCGCGCCGTCCCGGGCGATCGCCTCGGCGCAGGCAAAGCCGATACCGCGGGCGCCGCCGGTGATCAGCGCAATGGGCCGGTCTGTCATGGGAGGCTCCGTTCAGATCGCTCTTGCCAGCTGGCTGGCGGCGAAGGCCGCCTGGTAGAAGCGCGACTTTACCGGGGCGAGGGCGTCGCGCGCCGGCTCGGTGACGGGCAGCGGCAGGTCCTCTTCCCGTCCGCCGGCCAGCAGCTCGGCCATCGCCTTGCCGAACACCGTGCCGGGCGCGATGCCGCGGCCGTTATAGCCGATGGGCGTATAGAGGCCGTCGGCCAGGCGGTGGATCCTCGGCAAATGGTCCGGGGTGAGCGCGATCTGGCCATGCCACGCGGTCTCCAGGCGGACCTCGCCGAGCGCGGGGAATACCCGTCCGAGGCGGCGCGCGGCCCAACGCCGCGAAAGCCCGTTCGCGCCACCTATGACCCGCCCCATGGAGCCGGCGATCAGCCGGTCGTGCGCGTCGCGCCGCAGCGAGAACATCACCGGCGCGGTATCCCACAGCCCCTGCCCCTCGGGGAGGACGGACCGGGCGGGCTCGCCAAGCGGCTCGGTCGCGACCTGGAAGTAGTGGATGATGGTGAAGGTCCGCTTGAGCCCGGGCCACAGATCGTCGCTATAGGCGTTGGTGCCGAGCACCACCGCCCGCGCCGACACCCGGCCCCGGTCTGTCTCGGCAATCCACCTGTCCCCGTCGCGGCGGAGCGCACGCACGGCGGTCTCGGTCGAAATCCGCGCGCCGGCTGCGAGCGCCGCGCGCGCCAGCCCGCGGACATAGCCCATCGGGTTGATCGTGCCCGCGCGCCTGTCGAGCAGCCCGCCGCGATAGGCGTCGCCGCCGATCTTCTCCGCCGCCTCGGCCCGGGTGAGCAGCTCCACCGGCGCGCCGAGCTGCCGCCAGTCCTCGGCCCGCCGCGCGAGGTCGCTCAGGCCGCGCGGCGAATGGGCGGCGTGGATGGTGCCGCTCCGGGTCAGCTCGCAGCGGATCTGGTGGCGTTCGATCAGCGACATCACATAGGCGGGCGCATCGCCCAGGACCTGCATCAGCACCGCCGCCTTTTCGTCGCCGAGGCGGGCGCGCACATCCCGGGGCGGCAGCCAGACGCCCGCATTGACCAGCCCCACATTGCGCCCCGAGCCGCCATGGCCGATCCGCCTTGCCTCCAGCACGTGGCAGTCGAGACCGCGCTCGGCCGCGTGCAGCGCGGTCGACAGCCCGGTGAATCCGCCGCCGACGATGGCGATGTCCGTCTCGCCGTCGCCCTCCAGCGGCGCCGCGACATCCGCCTCGTCGGCGGTCGCGTCCCAGAGCGAGATCGCCGGCGGCGTCGACATGGCGCCTACACGTGGGAAGCGGGCGAGAACATGTTGGGCTGGTTGTTCTTGGCGATGGCGGTCTTGCGCGTCGGCGGCGGGGTGTTGCGGCTGCGCCCGATGAAGCGGGGGATGCCGGAGGTGAAGCAGGCGGCGATGGCCGGGAAGTCGCCGTTCTTGATCGAGCCCAGCGCGTCGTCCTTGGAGCAGCCGAGCGCAGCGTCGAGCACCAGCACGTCGGCCTCCAGCCCGGGCTTCAGGAAGCCGGTCTCCAGCCGGTAGATCTTGGCGACGTTGCCGGTGGCGGCCGCGATGATCATCTCGGCCGGGTAGTCGGAGAGGCAGGCCAGCTCGCAGACCGACTTGATCATGCCGAGCGGCATCACCCCGGTCCCCGTCGGCGTATCGGTGGCGATCAGGAAACGGTCGTACTGGTCGGCCTCGACCGCGAGCTTGAGGCAGAGCAGCGCGGTGCGGATGTTGCCCGCCTGGCAGATCTGCAGCGCGATCTCGGTCTCGTTGACGATGGGCGCGAAATCCTCGTCCGGCATCGCCACCGGCCCGCCATTGACGTGGAACGAGACGTCGGGGCGCATGTCGAGCAGGTGCTTGCCGGTGATCGCCGACGAATCGGGGATCGACGCGCCGCCCGTGTGGCAGTTGACGATCATCCCCGCCGCCTGCGCCATCTGCACGTAAGGCGTGTATTCGAAGGGCGACTGGAACCCGCCGAACCCCGCCTTGGCGAGCCAGATGCCCTTGTCCGCCATCTCGTCGAAGTCGGACGCCGTCAGCCCGGGCTCGAGAATCACCGCGCCGGCATGCACCCGCATGCCGCCCGGGCGGAAATTGTCGAAGCACTTCTTGGCGGCGACGGCGAGCGCCTTCACCCCTTCCGGGTCGCTCGGCCGCCCGGGCACGTGCACCTCGCAGGCGGTGATCGAGGTCGTGGTCCCGCCATGCAGGTAGCTCTCGAGGAAGCCCACCGTCTTCTGCCGCGGGGTGTAGTCGCCGAAGGTGTTGTGCACCTGGGAATCGATCATCCCCGGCATGGCGGTCATGCCGCCGGCGTCCAGCACCACGTCGCAGGCCTCGATCCGGGCGGCGTCGACGGCGCCGACCTCCTTGATGAGGCCGTCTTCCATCAGGATCGAATCGCCGGGGGCGATGGGGTCCCGCCAGTCGCCGGTAACGATGGTGGCAAGGTTGACGATTGCGGTCTTCATGTGCTCCTCCCCGATGCGGCCGGCCGCTCAGACCAGCCCGTCCTCGCCCTTGGCGTCTTCCTTGCGGAGCCCGCCGACGCGGTGGTTGAGCCGTCCGCGATTGGCGATGCAGCAGATCACCGCGATCTCGTCCGGCAGCGGCGCGTCGGGCACCATGACGCTCATCCCGTCGTAATGCGAGCGCACGTAGAGCGCGTCCTTGTGGGCCAGCGGGATGTCGATGGACTCGCCGGGATAGGCCCGCTTGGTGAAGGACGAGATCCAGGCCTGGCCGCCGCCCACCGCCTCGCGCATGGCGTTGCCGTAGACCGTGGTCAGCATCGCGACCCCGTGCTCCTGCTCGCCGGCCGAGCCGATCAGCGCCGCCTTGCCGTAAGAATCGGGTGCGTAGGGGCCGAGCGCCTCGACCGCCATGGCCGAAATCTTCTCGCCTATCGCGGTCGAGGCGTCGATCAGCGCGCTCAGATCCTCGACATAGCCCTGGCCGGCGAGCGGGTTCTTCACCACCGCGACCACGGCCACCTTCCTGAGCGGCTCGTTCGCCTCGCGCCCCATCTCGATCATGGTCTCGTCGACGGCGGTGAACAGCTTGCGGATATGCATCGGCGCCTCCCTGGCGGCTGCGATCTTAGGCGCGCCGGGCCGCGCATGGAACCGCGCGTGGCTGGCGTCGGGAAGCGAATTTCGGCACACTTGCGCGCGGGAGAGCGCGCGCATGACCAACCCGCTGTTCAACGACAACCGGATGAAGCTCGGCATCATCGCGATGAACTGCAGCCACGGCTCGACCATCACCACCGCCGAGAACACCTGGGAGATGACCTGGCCCGACACCCGCGAGGTCGCGATGATGGCCGACCGGGCGGGGCTCGAGGTGCTGCTCCCGGTCGCCCGCTGGAAAGGCTATGGCGGGCCGACCAATTTCAACAACCGGACCTTCGAGACCTATACCTGGGCGTCCGCCGTCGCCGCGGTGACCGACTATTCATGCGTCTTCTCGACCTCGCACGTGCCCCTGATCCACCCGGTCGCCGCCGCCAAGCAATGCGCCACCATCGACCACATCTCCGGCGGGCGGTTCGGGCTCAACGTGGTCTGCGGCTGGTTCAAGAACGAGTTCGAGATGTTCGGCGCCGAGTGGCGCGAGCACGACGTACGCTACGAATACGCGGCCGAGTGGCTCGACTTCGCGAGACGGATCTGGACCCGGGAGGGCGAGTTCGACTTCGAGGGCCGCTGGTTCAAGGCGAAGAACGTCTGGAGCGAGCCCAAGCCGGTCCAGCCGGTCCTGCCCGTCATGAACGCCGGCGGCTCGCCGGCAGGCCAGCGTTTCGCCGCCACCCAGGCCGACATGAACTTCGTCATCCTCAAGGAGCACGAGGCCGAGGCCGGCAAGGCGCAGATCGCCAGCCTCAAGGCGATGGCGCGCGAGGCCGGGCGCGAGGTTCAGAGCTGGATCCACGTCTATGTCGTCTGCCGCGACACCGACGCCGAGGCCGCGGACTATCTCGACTACTACGTGCGCCGGAAGGGCGACTACGAGGCGGTGAACAACCTGCTCGACATCTTCGGCATGCAGTCCAAGACCCTGGATCCCAAGGTGCTCGACGAGTTCCGCTTCCACTTCATCGCCGGCCATGGCGGCTACCCGCTGGTCGGCACGCCGGAGACCATCGTCGCCGAGATCGACAAGCTGATCGAGATCGGCATCGACGGCGTGCTGATGTCCTGGGTCGACTACAAGACCGAGCTCGCCCAGTGGATCGACCGGGTCATGCCGCTGATGGAACAGGCTGGCCAGCGGAGCCCGATGCGCAAGGCGGCGTGAGCCGGCAGCCCCCCGCAAAGGAAGAGTCCATGCAGGTCTTCTCGTTCCACCTGATGCCCTATGCCGCGCTCGACATGGCCGAGCGGGCGAAGCACAAGGCGGCCTGGGTGGTGCTGCCCAACAGCCTGTTCGACCCCGAAGAGGGGCATCGGCTCTACAACCGCTATCTCGACGAGCTCGAATATTGCGAGCAGGCCGGGTTCGACGGGCTCTGCGTCAACGAGCACCATCAGAATGCCTACGGTCTGATGCCCTCGCCGGTCGTGATGGCCGCCGCGCTCGCGCGCCGCACCTCGCGGGCGAAGATCGCCATTTTGGGCAACGCCTTCTGCCTCCGCGAGCATCCGCTGACGCTGGCCGAAGAGCACGCGATGATCGACTGCATCACCGAGGGGCGGCTGATCTCGGGCTTCGTGCGCGGCATCGGCGCCGAGTACTACTCGATGGGCGGCAACCCGACGCAGTCGCTGTCACGCCACCAGGAGGCGCATGAACTCGTGGTGCGCGCCTGGACCGAGGAGGGGCCGTTCGCCTTCGAGGGCAGGCACTACCACTTCGAATACGTCAATCTCTGGCCGCGTCCCTATCAGCAGCCGCACCCGCCGATCTGGTGCCCGTCGCAGGGCTCGACCGAGACCATCGAATGGGCCTCGCACCCCGACCGGCGCTACGTCTATCTCCAGACCTACAGCCCCTTCGCCTCGGTCGCGCGCTACCTCAACCTGTACCGCGACGTGGCGAGGCGGACGCACGGATATGCCGCCGCGTCGAGCCAGATCGGCTGGGCCGCGCCGACCTATGTGGCCGAAACCGACGAGCGGGCGATAGAAGAGGCGAGGCCGCATATCGAGACCTTCTTCTCGAAGTTCCTCAACATGCCGATGGAGATGCACTTTCCGCCCGGCTATCTGAGCCATGCCTCGCTCAAGGGCGTGCTCAAGCACAAGCGCCAACTGCGCGGCGGCCAGGGCCCCTCGATCGAACGGCTCATCGAGGCCGGCACCTTCCTCTGCGGCAGCCCGGAGACAGTGCTGAAGCGGATCGCGGAGGCGCACCGCCTGACCGGCTTCCAGAACTTCGTCGCCATGTTGCAGTTCGCCACCCTGCCGGCCGACCTCACACGGAGGAACATCGACCTGTTCGCCGAGCAGGTGATGCCGGGCGTGCGCGCGCTCGACGACGGCAACTACGCCGGGCTTGAAGCGGCGATCGCCGCCGAGTAGCGCTTCAGCCGACCGCCTCCGCCTTTCTCAACGCCGCGATCATCGAGGAGCGCAGCAGGAACTCGCGCGCCTTCGCCGGGTCCTCGGCCTGGCGGGCGAGGTCGTCGAGCCGCTTCTCCCGCACCGTGGGGTCCCTTTCCTCCAGCAGCGCCTTGTTGCGCAGCGTCGCCGCCTGCACGTATTCGACGGCGATCGGCCGGCGCTGCGCGTCGTAGAGGTCGAACAGCGCCTCGTCCGCCTCGCCGTGCCACACCTTGACGATCTTGGCGCACAGATTGACCGCATCGTGGATGCCGCCGTTCATCCCCATCCCGCCGAGCGGGTTGTTGATGTGGGCCGAATCGCCGGCGAGGAAGATCCGTCCCGCGCGGTAGGTCTCCGCGACCCGCTGATGCACCGCGTAGGCCGTCCGGTGATAGGTCTCGTACGGCCCTTCCTTGGGACAGACGGCGTGCATCCGCGCCTGGACCACCTCCTCGCTCACCAGCTCCTCGGCGGTGTCGCCGGGCCGGGTCGGCATCAGCAGCCGCCACAGGCCGGGCACGCGCACGAACACGAACCAGGATTCCGGGTCGGCGACATAGGCGATGGGCGCGAGATTCTCGAAATGGGCCGCGAAGTCGTATTCCGTCGAGGTGCAGAGCCAGAGCTCGGGGAAGGTGAGGCCGGGAAACCCGATCCCCGCGCCGATGCGGACAACGCTCGATGCGCCGTCGGCGGCGATCAGGTAGCGCCCGGTCAGGGTTATCGCGCCACCCGGCCCGTCCACGTCGAGCATGACCCGGTCGGAATCCTGGCGGGCGGCGACCGCTTCGGTGGAGAACCTGACTTCGGCCTCTTGCATCCCCTCCAGGATGTCGACGACGATGCCGTTGAGCTTGTACTGCTCGGCCTGCACCCGGTAGGGGTGGCCGGTGTCGTCCCTGAGAACGCCGAGATCCCACTCGGCGACGATGCCGCGCGCGGTATCGCGGTTCTGCCAGACCGGGCAGACGATGCCCTGGGCGATCAGCGCATCGACGACGTCGAGCTCGTCGAGCATGTCGAGGGTCGGCGGGTGGAAGGTCGAGGCGCGAAGATCGAGCGGCAGGCTGTCACAGGCCTCGACCAGGGTCACCGGGATGCCGGCGCGCGCCAGCGCCAGCGCGGCGACGCTGCCGACCGGACCCGCCCCCGCAATCAGGACGCGATCTTGGGTCCCGCTCAGCGTATCCTCGCGACCGCGCGGTCGATCTTCAGGCGGAACGCCTCGAGCCGCTTCTCGTCGAGCAGGTTCACGCCGTAGAGGCTCAGCATCTCCAGCGTCGCCTGCGGCGCGCAGCCCTTGAGGATGCCGCCCTTGAGGACCCGCTTGACCGGCTGGCGCAGCAGCAACCGGTCGACTTTCCAGGGCGAGGCGAGCGTGGTGATCGCAAGGCAGTGCTTGAGACCGTCCAGGATCGGCGAGATGCTGCCGGTCGCCGGCACGTGGACGAAGGCGACGTCGGGCGCCCACACCCGGTCGAACCAGCCTTTTAGCAGCGCCGGCATGCCGAACCACCAGGTGGGGAAGACCAGGACCACCGTCTCCGCCCGCTTGAGCTGGGCCATTTCGGCCTCGACCCGGCTGCCGTCGAAGCCGTCGAAATAGCTGCCGCGCTCGGCCGCCGACAGCGGCGCCTCGAACCCGTGCCGGTAGAGGTCGAGATGCTCGTAGACGACGCCGTTCGCCTTCAGCCCCGCCTCCACCCGCGCCACCAGATGGTGGCACAGGCTGTCCTCCAGCGGATGACAGGAGACGAGCAGGCAACTCGCCTCCTTGTTGCGGAGCGTCTCGGCCATGTCCCCCTCCCCGCAGTCTGCCGCCACACAGTAAAGCGCATCCGCCGGCGATGGAACCGGCGGCTCGTGCCGCCCGCTTGGCCGCCCCCTTGCGCGCTTGTCCGGCCGCCACCGGCTTGGCAAGCTCGAAGCCAACCGGACAGAGGAAACGCCCGTGTCCCTGGATCGCATCAGGCCCGACGGCTGGCGCGCCCGCATCGGGGTGATCGTGCCGCCGAGCAACACCGTCAACGAGACCGAGTTCAACCGGCTGAAGCCGGACGGCGTCACCTTCCATTTCACCCGCTCGCCGCTGCACCCCGACCCGGCCGCGGACGACTTCGCGGAGATGATGCGCGACCTCCACCGCGCCTGCGGCGAGCTCGCGACCTGCGCGGTCGACCTCGTCGCCTATGGCTGCACCGCCGGGTCGATGGCCTGCCCCGCCGACCGCCTGCTCGGCAAGATGCGCGAGGTCTCCGGGGTCGAGGGGATCTCGACCGCGGGCGCGATCCTCGCCGCGCTGGAGGCGCTCGGCGTCGCGCGGATCGCCATGGCGACGCCCTATACCGAGGAGACCAACGCGCACGAGACGGAGTACCTCGCCGCACACGGCATCGAGGTGGTCGCCGCCTCCGGGCTCGGGCTCAATGCCTCGCTCGAAGGCATCCAGCGGATCTCGCGCGTCCCGCCCCGGGCAGTGTTCGACCACGCGATGGCGGTCGACCGGCCCGAAGCCGAGGCGCTGCTGGTCTGCTGCACCGACTTCAACACCGTCGATGCCATCGAGCCGCTGGAGGAAGCGCTCGGCAAGCCGGTCGTCACCAGCAACAGCGCGACCCTCTGGGCCGCGTTGAGGGCGCTCGGCATCGAGGACCGGATCGCCGGCTGCGGGCGTCTGCTGCGGGATTTTTAGGGGCGGGGCCAGGCTCCCGATCGCCTGTGCAACCCGCCCCACCGCGTCATGGCCGGACTTGTTCCGGTCATCCACTCGGCCTCTCCGCCTGCATGGCGGTCGGACGCGAGCGGTGGCGGCGCCCATGGGTGCCCGGATCGAGTCCGGGCATGACGAGCAGGGTACGCCAACGGCGTATCGAGCGGCGTTACCGCTCCAGCCCGTCCAGCGCCTCCTTGGCGTTGCGGAACGCATCGACCCCCGCCGGTACGCCGGCATAGACGGTGGCGTGGAGCAGCACCTCGCGGATCTCGTCGACCGTGCAGCCGTTGTGGATCGCGCCCCGGACATGGCCCTTGAGCTCGGTCATCTTGCCGAGCGTGGTCAGGATCGCGAGCGTCAGCATCGAGCGGGTCTTGCGGTCGAGCCCGTCGCGGGTCCAGACCAGGCCCCAGCAGTGCTCGGTGACGTGTTCCTGGATGGTGTTGACGAAATCGTCGGACTTCGCCTTCTCGAGCTGCGGGTCCACCCACTTGGCGCCGAGCACGCTGCGGCGGATTTCCAGCCCGTCGTCATAGGCCTTGGTCATCTCTTGTCTCCCTCCAGGAACGGATCGGTCTTCAGGAATCGCCGGCCGCGCTTGCGGTAGGTGACGAAGCGCGGGTTCCACCAGCTCTCGGCGGCGAGGCGGTTGCGGCGCCGGGTGTCGCGCGCGGCGCGGATCTGGGGCGCATCGAGCACGTCCGCGCGTCGGACGTAGTGCAGCATCATGTGGGTGAACGGATCGGGGTCGGCGGCCACCACCGCCATCATGCGCGCCATCCGCCAGTCCGGGCAGGCGAGCAGCATCCCCATGTGCTCGCTCCGGTACCAGTCCTCGAAATCCGGCCGCGCCGCGTCGGGCACGGCGAAGAAGACGGCGAGGATGTAGGGACAGTCCAGGGCCTCGACGCCGGCGCCTTCTGCGCACGCGCAGTCGATCTCGCGCCCGACATAGCGGGTGAAGCCCGACACCGAGGACAGCATCGCCTTGGTGCGCGCATCGGGGGTGTACTTGCGCGACCGGTATTCCGGGCTCTCCAGCGTCTCGGGGCCGTCGAGGTCGTAGACGGCGAGATAGCCCGGGCCGTCCGGCGCGGCGTAGCGGTGGGCGCTCAGGAACCCCGGCACGCCGGTCACGTGGTTCGGCGTGTGGTGGTTGTCGTACCAGTCGTTGAACCGGCCCTCGTCGCCCGGCGCCGGCGTCATCTCCGAGAAGAGGACCGCGCTCCCCTTGATGCGCGCGCCCGTCACGCGACGCTGCGGCAGGCCGCGTCGAGCGCCTTCAGGGTCTGCTCGAAATCGTCGGCCCCGTGCGCCGCCGAGACGAAGCGCCGCACGTTGGGCAGCACGTAGATCCCGTTCTTGAGGAGCGCGAGGTCGAGCGCGCGGCTCGCCGCCCGGTCCGAGGCCATGATGTCGCCGTGGTTCACCGGATGCCGGTCGGCGAACAGGATCTGCCAGAGCGAGGCCTTGCCGGTGACGATGGCGGGCAGCCGGTGGCGGTCGAGCACGGCCTGGCACTCGGCGCCGAAGGCCTCCGCACCTTCATGCAGGCGGGCGTAGAAGCCGGGCTCGGACAATATGTCGAGCGTCGCCATCCCGCTCGCCGCGCCAATCGGGCTGCCGTGCATCGTCCCCTTGACGTGGGCGTATTCCGGAGTGGTCTCGAGCGCCGGATCGGCCCGGTCGACGATCTCCGCCGGGCCCGCGACCGCCGACAGCGCCACGCCACCGCCGACGATCTTGGCGTAGGCCGCGAGGTCGGGCACGACTCCGAAGAACTCCTGCGCGCCGCCGAGGGCGAGCCGAAAACCGGTTACCGATTCATCGAACACCAACAGCACTTCGTTTTCCGTGCAG
Source organism: Defluviicoccus sp. (assembly GCA_028821395.1). Taxonomy (GTDB): domain Bacteria; phylum Pseudomonadota; class Alphaproteobacteria; order MPNO01; family MPNO01; genus MPNO01. Next base: position 57,621 of record JAPPGP010000186.1, on the reverse strand, counting down.
ATCCGGCGCAGCCCGGGCAAAAACTCGTCCGTCGGGAAGATCACCCGCTGTGCCGGCTCGACGATCACGCAGGCGAGGTCGTCCCGGTGTTCCGCGACGATGCGCTCGGCGGCATCGAGATCGTTATAGGGCGCCACCAGCACGCAATCGTGCAGCGGCCCGGGGATGCCGGCCGAATCGGGCCGGCCCCGCGGGTAGTTGGACAGCGCGTTCGGGATCACGCTGAAATTCGAATAGTCGTGGTTGCCGTGAAAGGCACCCTCGAATTTCAAGATCTTGTCGCGACCGGTGTGGGCTCGGGCAAGCCTGAGCGCGTAGGCCGTGGCCTCCGAGCCGGTGGTCGCGAAGATCACCTTCTCCGCACACGGGATGACGTCGACCAGGCGCTCGGCGAAGCGCAGCACCGGCGCGTTGGGAGCGCCGAACTGGTGCAGCCCGTGCGCCACCTGCTCCTGGGCGGCGGCAACCACGACGGGCGGCGCGTGGCCGAGGATCAGCGCGCCGGCGCCGCCAACATAGTCGATGTACCAGTTGCCGTCGGTGTCCTGGAGCCTCGACCCCTCGCCCTTGTGGATCACGAAGCGGACATCGTCCGGCAGCTTGTAGCCGCCGAACCCGCCGCCCGGCAGCGCCTGTTCGGCAATCTCGAAATACGCCGCCTTGTCCATCGCGCCGGGGCGCTCGGGCGCCGCCTCGACCAGCGTGTCCGCCATCGTCACATCCTCGATTTCGCAGGGATCCCGCGTCGGCGGCGCATAATGCCCGGCTCACCCTTCGGCCGGCAACCGGCAATCCAGCGACCCGGATCGGTGGACCTCGACCCGCCAGCGCGGCGGGATCACCGAGGTCCCGCCCGCCTCCTCGACGATCGCGGGCCCCTCCAGGGCGTAGCCGGCCGGCATCGCGGCGCGGTCGTAGACCGGGCAGTCGACCCAGCCGTCTTCGAACCAGACGGGGCGCCGTTCGAGCAGCGGATCGCCCTTGCGCTCCGGGCCGAAGGCGAGCGCGGGCCGGTCGGCGAGGCCGCGCGAGACCAGCCGGATGTTGACGATCTCCGCATCCGACGCGGTGTCGTCGTGGCCGAAGGTGCGGGCGTGGCTCGCGCCGAACGCGGCCCTGAGCTCCGCGAGCTCCGCGGACTCGGGATCGCAAGGGACGGCGAGCGTGTAGGACTGCCCGACATAGCGCATGTCGACGCTGAAATCGTGGGCGTGGCGGTCCGAGGCGAATCCGTCGCCCTCCAGCAGCGCCCTGGCTTGGCTCCGCATCGCATCTGCCTCGGCGCGGAAATCGGCGATGTCGAGCGCCGCCAGCCGCCCGCCCCAGACCCGCACGAAGTCGCGCCGCAGATCCGCGAGGAGCTGTCCCAGCGCCGACAGATGTCCGGGATAGCGGGGGATCAGGACGCGCGGGATTGCGAGCTCCTCGGCGACCAGGAAGACATGCATCGGCCCCGCCCCGCCGAAGCCCAGCAGGCAGAAATCGCGCGGATCGAAGCCGCGATGGACCGAGACCTCGCGCACCGCGCCCGCCATCTTGGCGACGGCGACCCCGAGCACGCCGTCGGCGAGCCGGACGATGTCCTCGGCATCGAGCGCGTCCGCAAGCCGGCGGAATGCGTCCTCCGCCAGCGCCTTCGACAGCCGCAAATCGCCGGCCAGCGCGCGGTCGCCGGGCAGCCGGCCGAGGATCAGGTTGGCGTCCGAGATCGTCGCCTCGACGCCGCCGCGCCCGTAGCAGGCGGGGCCGGGGATCGCGCCGGCGCTCTGCGGGCCGACTTCCAGCGTGCCGTCCTCCCGGATCCAGGCGATCGAGCCGCCGCCGGCGCCGATGGTGTGGATGTCGAGCTGCGGCACCTGGAGCGGGTAGGCGTCGATCTGGTTGGCGTGGCTGATCCGGGGCGTGAGCTCGTGGATCAGCGACACGTCGGTCGAGGTGCCGCCCATGTCGAAGGTGATGCACGACGAGACGCCCGCCATCTCGCAGATGCGCACCGCACCGCCGGCGCCGCCGACCGGGCCGGAGAGAAACGTGCCGGCGGCGAACTCGGACGCCTTGGCCAGCGTCATCACGCCGCCGTTGGAGCCCATGATGCTGACCGGGGCGGCGATCCCCTGCCCTTCCAGCTCCGAGGTCAGCGTGTCGAGATAGTCGTCGATCACCGGCGTCAGATAGGCGTTGAGCACGCAGGTCGAGAAGCGCTCGAACTCGCCCTTCTCGCGCACCACCGCCGCCGATTGCGACACCGCGACGCCGTCGAGCGCCTGTGCCAGCGCGTCTGCGGCGCGGCGTTCGTTGGCGTCGTTGGCGTAGGAGTTGATGAAGCAGACCGCCACCGCTTCGCAGCCGCGCCCGCGCAGCCGCTCGGCAATGGCGGCGATTCCGACCGGCTCGACATCGGACAGGATGTCGCCGTCGGCCGCGACGCGCTCGCCGATCTCGAACCGCCGGTCCCGCGGCACCAGCGGCCTGGGACGCTGGAACTTGATGTCGAAGAGCCCGCCGATCAGCCGCCTGGTGCGGCCGATCTCGAGCGTGTCGCGGAACCCCTCGGTGGTCACCAGCGCGGTCTTCGCGCCCTTGCGCTCGAGCAGGGTGTTGGTCGCGATGGTGGTGCCGTGCACGAAGACCCGGATCGCGGCGGCGTCGATGCCGAGCTCGGCGAGCGCGTTCAGCACGCCGCGCCACTGGCGGCCCGGCAGGGAAGGCACCTTGGCGGACAGCAGCCTCTCCCCGTCGAGGCAGAGGATGTCCGTAAAAGTCCCCCCCACATCGACCCCGATGCGGTATCCGGTCTGCGTTTCGGTCATGTCCGGTCGTTCCGACGACTGTTTCGGGCGCGGAAGCCGCTCCATTTAGCAGATCGGCCGCGGCGGCGTGAGGGGGGTCGCGGAACCAGCATGCGCCGCAGCGTCGATCCCCGGTCGACGAAGTGATGCTTGAGCGCCGCGCCCGCGTGGCCGGCGACCAGGACGATCAGCCCGTAGGCCAGGTAGAAGTGCATTTCGATCGCGAGGTCGCGGGTTCGTTCGGATATCCCGAACAGCGCGGGCACTTCGAATACGCCGAACATGTCGATGCCCGCGCCCTCGGAGGTCGAGATCAGGTATCCGGTGACCGGAAGCAGCACGATGGCGGCGTTCAGCACCCAATGCATTGCGGTCGCGCCCGCGCGCTCCCAGGGCCCGATCCCGGGGTCGAAGCCGGGGCTCCGGCCGGCGACCCGCCAGCCGAGCTTGGCCGCCGCCAGCGCCAGCACCGCGATGCCGAACGCCTTGTGGAGCGCGAGCGACTCGTTGTACCAGGGATCGTAGTAGGTGAGCCCCACCATCCACGCGCCGAGCGCCACCAGGCCGATCGTGCCGAGGGCGATGGTCCAGTGCAGCGCTATCGAGACCAGACCGTAGCCGTCGGCACCGTTGCGCCACATGGCGGCGCTCTCCGCCTAGTTGCGGATGCCCTCGATGGAGAGGAAGAACTCCATCGTCTCCGACGCCGGGCCCAGCCTGCGACCGGCGGCGAAATCCCGCCGGTTGAGCGTCACCGTGCCCTCGAACCCGGCCCGGTAGCCGCCCCAGGGGTCGTCCCCCTCGCCCACCTTCTTCACCGCGATGGCGATCGGCCTGGTCACCCCCATCAGGGTGAGGTTGCCCTTCATCGTGCCGGCCTCGGCGCCGCCCTCGTAGCCGGTGCTGACGAAATTCGCGTTCGGGAACTTCCTCACGTTCAGGAAGCCCCGCGAGCGCAGATGCTTGTCGCGCTCGGCATGGCCGGTATCGATGCTGGCGGTCTCGATCTCGACCGAGACGTTCTGGCCCGCCGGCCCCGCCGCCGGATCGAAGGTGAAGCTTCCGGAGATCCTGTCGAAGACGCCGACCATCCAGGAAAAGCCGAGATGGGAGATCTTGAACTGGACGACGCTGTGGGCCGGGTCGATGCGGTACTCGGCGGCGCGGCTCGCCGCGCCCGGGAACGCGATGACGGCCACGGCGAACAGAGCCCCCAGGACGCGTGCGGTCATTGCCCAAACCTCCATGCGATGGTCAGCCGGCGCGAGGTCGCGGCTGTCGAGGAAGACCGCGTCTTCGACGGCGGCGGGAGAGACCCCAAGGTGGCCGATCTGCACCCCCTTGAAAAGGCTCTCGCAGTCGGTCGTGGAACGGATGTCGCGCCCCGAGGCCGAAGCGGTCGAGCACGATGAAGCTCGCGAGGCCCTTCATGGCGATCGTCCCCTCATGCCTCCCTGACACGCGCGGGACGGCGATATCCGTCGCCCCGGGCAGAGGCGTTGTGCGGAGGTTTAAGCCTGGGGTAGGAATTCGTATGTTTTCCTTACTACCTTACAATTGGAAACGACCATGCTGGCCAAGTTCACCTCCAAGAACCAGCTGACGCTGCCGAAGGCGGTCCTGGCGTTCTGTCCGGGGACCGAGTATTTCGAAGTCTCGCAGGACCAGGGAAGGATCGTGCTGACCCCCGTACGCCTCAACCGGGCGGATGCCGTGCGCGCCAAGCTCGCCGAGCTTGGGATGAGCGAGAAGGACATGGCCGACGCGGTTGCGTGGGCCCGCGGCGGCGACCGCGAGACCGATGACCGCGCCGCGCGTGGTGCTCGACACCAATGTGCTGCTCTCGGCATTGCTGTTCCCGGCGCACTCGCTCGCCTGGCTGCGGCACGCCTGGCAATCGGGCTCCATCCGCCCGCTGGCCAGCCGGGCCACGACGGAAGAGCTGATCCGCGTTCTGGCCCACCCGAAATTCGCTCTGACCGAAGACGACCGCGAACACCTTCTGGGCGACTACCTGCCCCGGTGCGAGGCGATCGCCGTCCTGAGCTTCAGCGGAATTCCCCACTGCCCCGACCCGTTCGACCGGCCGTTCCCCGCCTTGGCCCTTGCCGCCGAAGCGGACGCCCTGGTCACCGGCGACAAGGGTCTGCTGGCACGTGCCGGAAGCTCCGCCGTTCCGATCCTGACCCCGGTCGAGTTCAGGGAACGCTTGGTCGAAGAGACCGGGTGATCGCGGCACCCCTCAGGACGAACGCTCTCTGTCCCCTGCCCTCGAGCCCCGGGTCCGCAACAGCCGCAGCACCTCGTCCGCCGCCCGGTCGGCCGGGAGCGCCGTCGTGTCGATGCGCAAATCGGGGGTCTCCGGCGCCTCGTAGGGCGAATCGATCCCGGTGAAGTTCGCCAGCTCTCCCCGCCGCGCCTTGGCGTACAGCCCCCGGGGATCGCGCGCCTCGCAGACTTCGACGGGGGTGTCCACGAACACCTCGAAGAACTCCCCCTCCTCCATCGTCCCCCGCGCCATCGCCCGTTCGGAGCGGAACGGGGAGATCAGGGCGACGATGACGATCAACCCGGCGTCGACCATCAGCTTCGCCACCTCGGCGACCCTGCGGATGTTCTCCACCCGGTCCCGGTCGGTGAAGCCGAGATCCCGGTTGAGACCGTGGCGCAAATTGTTCCCGTCCAGCAGATAGGTGTGCCGCCCCGCCGCCTGCAGCTTCCGTTCCACGAGGTCGGCGACGGTCGACTTGCCCGCCCCCGGCAGCCCGGTCAGCCAGACGACGCAGGGTCTCTGGCCGATCGCGCGGGCCCGCGCCGCCTTGTCGATCCCGGTCTCCTGCCAGGCGATGTTGGAAGCGCGGCGGAGCGCGAAGCGAATCGCGCCGGCCCCCACCGTGGCGCCGCTGAACCGGTCGGCCAGCTCGAACGCGCCCGCCGCGCCGGTGTCGAACGGGACCGGACGGTCGAGCGCGATCTTGCAATAGCCGATCTGGTTCGCCGCCAGCGTCTTGGCGGCGAGATGCCTCAGCGTCTCGACCTCGACCCGGTGCGTCAGATCGGTCACCTGCGCGACAGCCGACGCGCCGGCGAAACGGACCGCATAGGGCCTTCCCGGCAGCATCGGCTCGGCACCCGTCCAGACCAAATGAACGGCGAACTGGTCGGCCGATCGCGTCGGTCGCTCCCGCTCCGCCGCCGTATCGCCGCGATCGATCTCGGCACCCTCGAGCGCTTTCATCAGCGTCGGGCCGTCATGCCAGGGGGCCGCGAAGACATCCTCTCCGGCGCGGGCGGAGAGTGGAACGGCGTCGACCTCGTCTATCCCGAGCTCGCGCGCGAACCCGCGACATTCCTCGGATATGGCCGCGAACGCGTCGCCGCCGCAATCCAACAGGTCCACATTGTCGACCGCCAGGATCGCCCGGCGGACCCCCGCCAGCGCGGCGATATAGAGGTGCCGCCGGGTCCGGGCCGAAACGCCGGTGCGGGCATCGGCCAAGACGAGAGCGAGGTCGGCGCTCGCCGCCTCGGCGAACCAATTCCGCGTGTATCGCCCGCCGTCGGGCATGTCGAAGCCAACGAACCGGCGGGTATCGGTCTCGAAAGAGAAAGCGGCAGCGTCGGCCGCGCCGCAGACGACGAAGCGGAGCTCCGGCTTCGAGCCGCCCGACGCGTCCGCATCCGTCACCGCCCCGGGGCTCCGCTCGGTGTGACGACAGGGAGGAGCTCGACTCGCCGCAACCGCCTTCCCGCCCTCAATTCTCCACCGTAGAGAATTTACTATAAATTGCGTCCCATGTCAAGCATTATTTGCATGAAACGAAATTTTAGGCTATAGCTCGGGAACCGAGCGGGCGGCTGCGATCTCTATCGGGTCGCCTGGAGAGGCACGGACGATGGCGAGGCTGGATGCACCGGCGAGCACGGCCGAGCCCTCGTCGGCGATCCGCGCCCAGGCCCTGAGCGGCGCGCCGCGGCCGGTCGAGACCTCGACCAGGGCGCCGTCGGCGATGCCGGCCTGCTCGGCGATCCGGGCGGGCACGATGACGCGGCGCCTGGTGCCGTCGAACATCTCCTCGTTCGCCGCCTCGATCCGCGGTCTCGGCCGCGCGGCCGCCAGCGCCTCCCGCTTCGTCCGCGTCGCTTGCGTATCGACCTCGAGGTCGGGGCCGAGCACCACGCCGTAGCGGCGTTCGGCCTGGCCGGGGGTCAGGTAGTCCCCCACCACGTCCTCCCGCACCCGCTCCGGATCTCGCGAGAGCGGATCGCCGTGACCGCCGCCGCCGGCGGTCTCCTCGCGCACAACGTCGCCCGCCTCCAGCCGGAAGCCCGACACCTTGCCCGGCATGTCGGAGGGCTCGACCGTCTCGCCGCCGCGGATGACGAAGAACCGGTTGGACGCCCCCGCCTTGCCGCCCTCGACGCCGTAGGGCGGGATGACGTTCTTCTCCGACAGCACGGACAGCATCGCGCTCTCGCCGAGGATTCGGATGTCGCGGCGCAGCCCGAACCCGCCGCGAGACGCGCCGTCGCCGCAGCAGCCCCGGCGCAGCTCGCAGCGCTCGACGCGCAGCGGGAACGCGCCTTCGACGGTCTCTACCGACTGAATGGAGTTGAAGTCGCCCTCGTTGTAGCTGCGGCACGCGTTGTTGCCGTCGACGCCGAGGGACGCGCCGGTGCCGCCCGCCGGCCATTCGTAGTGGATATAGGTGCCCTCGCCGGTGGGCGCGGGGCCGGCGATGTGGATGTGGTTGGCCCCGCCCTTGAGGTCGCCCACGCTCATCTCCGGCACCACCTGGCTCATCGCCTGGGCGACGACGGCATCGATCAGGAACTTGACCTCCGCCATGCCGCCGCAGGGCGCGGTCTCGCGCGCGTTGACGATGCTGCGCTCGGGCGCGATCACGGTAATCGGGTTGAACGAGCCGTGGTTGATCGGCGTCTTCGGATCGAGGAAGGCCTTGACGATGGTGCCGGCCCCGTTGAGCGCCATCGCCGGCCCGCAATTGGTCGGCCCGTTGGTCTGCGCCGACGTGCCGGTGAAATCGGCGGTGATCGCCTCGCCGTCCACGGTGAGCCGGAGGCGGACGACCAGCGGCTCGGGGTTGGTGCCGTCGCTCTCGATATAGCCCTCGGCGAAATAGACGCCGTCCGGGCATTCGGCGATCCTGGCGCGCAGCAGGCCCTCCGAGCGCCGCATCAGCTCCTCGATCCCGTCGAGCAGCCCCTGCCCGCCGAAGCGCACGAACAGCCGTCCGATATGCTCGGCCGCCTTGCGGCCCGTCCCCAGCATCGCGTTGAAGTCGCCGAGGCGTTCGTTGCGCCCCCGCATGTTGTTGAACAGGAGCTCGAGGAAGGCGTCGTTCATGTCGCCCTTCGAGCAGATCCTGGTCGGCGTGATCCGCATCCCCTCCTGGTAGACCTCGTTCACCCTTCCCGACAGGCTGCCCGGCGTCATCCCGCCCACGTCGTTCCAGTGGCAGCGGATGGCGGCGAACATGGCGAGATCGCCCTCGAAGAACACCGGGTGCAGCAGCAGCACGTCGTTCAGATGGGTGCCGCCGGTATAGGGGTCGTTGTGCAGGAACAAATCGCCCTCGTGGATGTCGCCGGCGAAGGCCTCGACCACGCGCTGCGTCGAATAGGGCACGGCGAAGATGTGCAGCGGATGGTCGGCCAGCCCCTGGGCAATCTGCCGCCCATCGGCCGACATCAGCGCGCAGGAGAAATCGTGCCCCTCGTAGATGATCGGCGCGTAGGACGAGTGGATGATGTTGGCGCGCATCTCGTTGACCACGGCGATCAGCGATTCGCGGATCAGCTCGAGACGGACGATCGGGTTCATCGGCGGCGACCTTCGTGGCGGGCGCCGGACCCTATAGCGTATCCGCCCCGGATGGAACCGCCACGGAGCGGCGTTCGTCGACAGGGCCGGAGGATGGGATCAGGCGAATCCCGGCAATCCTTCCGCCGTAGCGGCATCGTTCAACTGGCGGTCGAGCGTGGCCAGCGGACAATGTTCCTGGATCGCCAGAGCGAGATAGCTGGAGTCGTAGGCGGTCAGGCGGTGACGCCGCGCCAGGGCAAGAACGTGAGCGTCCTCAGCCTGGCGCGGAGCGTGGATCGGAAGCCCCCGGATGCGCGCCAGGGAAGCGTCTGCATGGTGCCGGTCGATGCGTCCGCGGCGCTCGGCGGAAATCAGGATGTTGCGGAGCTCGTGCCAGAAAAGGTCCGGAACGCTGGCGGTTTCGTCAGCGAGCCGCCTAATGGCCGTTTCCGCCAGTTCGGCCCGTTCGTCGGGCAGCAGCCAGGCGGCCGCGATAGAGGCGTCGATCACCAATGCCATCAGCGCGCGTGCCCTTCGTGTCGCCAGGCAAGGATTTCGGCCGTGGTCACCGGCTGCTGCTTGGCTCTTTCCCGGCGGAGAGTTTCGACGAGGGCTGCGTGATCGGTGGCGGAAACGATTCGCGTGACGCGGGCGATCGGCGTGGAGCCGCGGCAGATCACGAGCTCTTCGCCGGCCTCGACGCGCGCGAGCAGCGCGGACAGGTGCGTCTTGGCTTCTCCGATCTTGACGTGGCGTGCCATGTTTTCGGTGTTCCCTGCGCCGTTCGTAGTTGGAGGCCGGACGCTAACGTTGGTCAAGTGCTTGGTCAAGACAATCATGGCGTTGGAGCCAGCGCCCCTTGGCTCGCCATGGCGGCGCGGCTAGGTTCCGCCGATGAGCGAACCGTCTGCGCATGTCGACCACTTCCTCAATGACAACCTGCCGCCGCGCGCGCTGTGGCCGGAGATGGACTATTCCGTCCTGCCGGAGCTCGCCGCCTACCCGGCGCGGTTCAACGCCGCCGTCGAGCTGCTCGACCGGCAGGCGGCGGGCGGCTCGGCGGACAAGCCCATGTTCCGCTTCGGCGGGTCGGTCTGGACCTATGGCGAGGTCTTGGCCCGGGCCAACCGCATCGCCAATTTCCTGGTCGAGGATTGCGGGCTGGTCCCCGGCAACCGAGTGCTGCTGCGCTCGGGCAACCACCCGATGCTGGCGGCTGCCTGGTACGCGGTGCTCAAGGCGGGCGGGGTCGCGGTCACCACCATGCCGACGCTGCGCGCCCGGGAGATCGAGTACATCGCCGGCAAGGCGCGGATTCAACTGGCGATTTCCCATCGCGATCTGGCCGCCGATATCGAGGCGGCGGCGCCGTCCTGCGCCGACCTCCGCCGCGTGCTCTATTTCGGCGACCCGGCGGACGGTCTGGAGGCCCTCGCCGAGGCCAAGCCCGCGACCTTCGCCAATGTCGACACCGCCGCCGAGGACGTCGCCATCGTCGGCTTCACCTCGGGCTCGACCGGGACGCCCAAGGGAACCATCCACTTCCACCGCGACCTGCTCGCCGCCGCCGACTGCTTCGCCGGGCGCATCGTCGACATCCGCCCGGGCGACATCGTCTGCGGCTCGCCGCAGATCGCCTTTTTGTACGGGCTCTGTGCCTTCCTGGTCGACGCGCCTCGCTTCGGCGCCGAGACCGTGCTGCTGGAGCGGGCGACGCCGAAGCTGCTGCTGGAGACCATCGAGAAGACCCGCGCGACGGTCTGCTTCTCGACGCCCTCGGGCTACAAGCTGATGCTGGAGGAGGCCGCGAGCTACGACCTGTCCAGCCTCCGGGTCTGCGTCGGCGGCGGGGAGCCGCTGGCGCCAGCGGTGTTCGAGCGCTGGAAGGACATCACCGGGGTCTCGATGATCAACGGGCTCGGCATCTCGGAGCTTCTGCACATCTTCATCTCGGCCGCCGGCGACGACATCAGGCCGGGCGCCATCGGCAAGGAGATACCGGGCTTCCGGGTGCGGGTGGTCGACGAAGAGTTCGAGGACACCGCGCCGGGCGAGATCGGCCAGATGATCGTCAGGGGCCCCAACGGCTGCCGCTATCTCGACGACGCCGAGCGCCAGGCGAAATACGTGCGCGACGGCTGGAACCTGTCGGGCGATCTCTGCCGCGTCGACGAGGACGGCTATGTCTACTACGAGGCGCGCACCGACGACATGATCCTGACCAGCGGGTACAACGTCTCGGGGCTGGAGGTCGAGGCGGTGCTGCTCGAACACCCGAGCGTGCGCGAATGCGCCGTCGTCGGCTCGCCCGATCCCGACCGCGGCGCGATCGTGAAGGCCTTCGTCGCGCTCTTCGACGGAGCGGTGGGCGACTCCACCCTGGCCGAGGAGCTGCAGGACTACGTGAAATCGCAGATCTCCGCCTTCAAGTACCCGCGCGCCATCGAGTTCGTCGACGCCCTGCCGTTGACCCCGACGGGCAAGATCCAGCGTGGCGCGCTGCGCGCCCTCGAACGCGAGCGCGCCGGGACCGGCGGGTGATGACATCCGGCGCAGCCTGCACTAGGCTCGGCCCATGTCGCCCGAGCTGATCGCCATCCTCGCCGTCGGGGTCGCCCTGGCCGGGACGATGCTTACCCTGCTCGGCCGGCTGGACCGCCGGATCGACCGACTGGAGCAACGGCTCGAGCGGTGGATGGACAGCCTGGATAGGCGGATGGACGGCCTGGAGGCGCGGATCGGCGGGGTGGACGAGCGGCTGACCGCCCTGGTGGAGCGGGTGGCCCGGCTCGAAGGGCTGCTCGATGGTCTCCGCGAAGCGGTTGCGGGCCGGCAGGCGGCGCAATAGAACCGCCCCGGGATCGCTTCCATAGACATGGACGGAGGAGCCGGGGTCCGGGGCAGGGCCTGCCCCGCCCCGGACGGCGAGGAGGAAAACATGCACGCCGAAATTTTGGACTTTCTGATGACCCGCCGCTCGGTGACGGCGCGCAATCTGGGCGACCCGGGGCCGAGCGACGAAGAGCTCGACATGATCCTCAAGACCGGCATGCGGGTGCCGGACCATGGAAAGCTCGGACCCTGGCGGTTCGCCGTCATCAAGGGCGCCGCCCGGGCCGCCTTCGGCGATATCTTGGCGGAGGCGTTCAAGAAGGAGAACCCGGATGCGTTCGACGAGCTGATCGAGGTCGAACGCGAGCGCTTCCAGCGCGCCCCCGTCGTGGTCGCGGTCACCTCGCGGATCACGCCCGAGCACAAGATCCCGGAATGGGAGCAGACGCTGTCCTCGGGCGCGGTCTGCATGAACATGCTCAACGCGGCGCATGCCATCGGCTACTCAGCGCAGTGGCTGACCGAGTGGCCGGCCTATAACGACGACGTGGCGGCGGCGCTCGGCTGCGGCGAGAACGAGCGGGTGGCGGGTTTCGTCTATGTCGGCACCGCCAAGGAACCGCCCGCCGAACGCACCCGGGCGGAGTACGAGACCGTGGTCCGCGAGTGGACGCCGAACGCGCCGTGACGGCGACCGTCGCGCTGCGCCCCATCGGCTTCGTCCGCGGCGGGCGCAAGGAGCCGTTCAACGACGACTGGGACAGCGTGAAGGCCGCCATCGAGCTCGACACCGACTGGCTCGGCGCCGATTCGATCCGCGGGCTCGACGGCTTCTCCCACGCCGTCGTCCTGTTCCGCTTCCACGTCACAGATCCCTCGACCATCGTCACCGGCGCGCGCCACCCGCGCAACGATCCCGACCTGCCGCTCACCGGGATCTTCGCCCAGCGCGGCCATTACCGGCCCAACCTGATCGGCTCCACGGTGTGCCGCGTGCTGGGCGTGGAGAGGACGACGGTCCGTGTCCAGGGACTCGATGCCATCGACGGCACGCCGGTGATCGACATCAAGCCCTACATGACCGCCTTCGCCCCGCGCAGCGAGATCCGCGAGCCGGGCTGGGTCGAAGACGTGATGAAGAGCTACTGGAAGAAACCTTCTTAACATTATGTCTTTTCATGATTATCGAGCGGACGCGCAGCGGGTCTATGCGACGCTGGCCGAGGGCGGTGTCGGGATCGTTCCGACCGACGTGGGCTACGTCATCCTCGGCGTCTCCGGTGCCGCGATTTGGAAGATCTTCGAGGTCAAGCGGCGCTTGCCCGACAAGCTCAACGCCATGTGCGGCTGCCTGGAGATGCACCGGGACCTGCACGTGCTGGACGATAACCGCCGCGCCGTCGTCTCGGCCATCGTGGGCGATGCGGACCTGCCGATGGGAACGGTCGCGCCGGGCCGGCTCGACCACCCGGCGCTCGCCTCGCTGGACGAGGACGTGCTCGACCAGACCACCGACGAGGGCACCATCGCGATGCTGCTCAACGCCGGGAAGCTGCTCGACGAGCTGGCGCGGATCGCGTTTGCCGACGACCGTTTGGTGATCGGCTCGTCGGCCAACATCTCGCTCCAGGGGGTGAAATTCCGCGCCGAAGACATCGAGCCCGAAATCCGCGCGGCCGCCGACATCGTGATCGATTACGGGCTCGCGCGCTGGAACCGCTACGGCAAGTCTTCCACGATGATCGATGTCGGGCGCATGCGGGTGGTGCGCTACGGCTCCTGCTTCGACCTGATCGATGACCTGTTGCGACGCCGCTTCGGCATCGCCCTGCCACCCGACCCCGAGCGTCCGCTAGAGTAGCGCCTCCACGACCAGGGAGAGCGGCGATGGAACGCGAGCACATCAACCCCGACGGGATCTACAGGCACCCCGCCTTCACCCGCGTGGTCACCGTCACCGGGCCGATGAAGCTGGTCTTCATCGCCGGCCAGACGCCGTCGGACGAGAACTACCGCCCGGTGGCGCCGGGCGACTACCGGGCGCAGTACATCCAGGTGAACGAGAACCTGGAAGTCCAGCTCAAGGCCGCCGGCGCCGGCTGGGAAGACGTGGTGTACCGCCGGATCTTCGTCCTCGACGTGGACGAGTATCTTAGGATCCAGACCGATCCCACCACCCCGGTATTCGGCGATCCCGACAAGCCGGCCCCCTCGACCCTGGTGGGCGTCACCCGCCTGTCCAACCCGCAATTCCTGATCGAGATCGACCTGCTGGCGGTGGTCCCGGGCTGAACATGGCGGAACGTCCGGTCCATCTTGTCGGCAGCATCCCGCTGGAAGATGCGGCCACGGTGTTTCGCGAGGCGGGACGGCGCCTCGGCGACCGTCTTGCGCGCATACCCGACGGCGAGACCGGGATCCGCAGAAACTGGATCTCGTGGCAGCATCGCCTGTTCGCCGAGCAGGAGGCGCTGGTCGTATCGGAAGCGAAGGAGCGCGAGTACCAGCTCGGACCGCCGTTTCGCCTCGCGCCGGGCCGGGGCGCGGACGATATGGCGTTTGGCGAGCTCGGCTATGCGCGCGCGGCGGCGGCCTCCTGGCGGGATTTCACGGCAGCCGTCGAGGAGGGCGCGGTGCCGGAAAGCTGCCGCTTCCAGGTCTGCCTGCCCACCCCCTTCGCGCCGGTCTATTCCTTCGTCGCCTATCGCGACCAGGGCGCGGTGGCGCCGCTCTACGAGGCCCGCATGCTGGCGGAGCTCGCCGAGATCTGCCGCACGGTGCCGGCCACCCGGCTCGCGGTGCAGTGGGACGTAGCCACCGAGATGAGCATCTTCGAGGGCCTTTTTCCCCTCCCCTTTCTCGGCGAGGCGCCGGAGCGGGCGCTGATCGAGCGCATCGCGCGTCTCGGCGATGCGGTGCCGGCGGAGGTCGAGCTCGGCTTCCATCTCTGCTACGGCGACATGAACCACCGGCACTGGAAGGAGCCGGAGGACACGGCCGTCCTCGTCCGCATCGCCAACGCGATCGCCGCTTCGGTCGCCCGCCCGATCGACTGGATCCACATCCCGGTACCGCGCGAGCGCGACGACGACGCCTATTTCGCACCGCTCGCCGGCCTCGCGCTCGATCCGGGCACCCGGCTCCATCTCGGGCTGGTCCATTTCACCGACGGGATCGCCGGTGCGAGGCGGCGCATCGCCGCGGCCGAACGCGTGGTTTCCGGCTTCGGGATCGCCACCGAATGCGGCTTCGGCAGGCGCGACCCTGAAACCGTTCTCAGCCTGCTCGACCTGCACCGCGCCATCGCCGGCGGGTCCGGGGAAGCCGGCCGGGAAAGTTGACGGTCCTCGCCCGATTACCTACCGTGCCGCCAAGGTGGACGGGGCTGGACCCCGGTTCCACCAAGGCATTCCTCAAGGGAGAAATTCGATGCGGAAAGCGATCGTCACCGCTGTCGCGGCCGTCGCCGTGGCCGGCCTTGCCGCCGAGGCGTCCGCCAAGTGCGACAAGGGCGAGAAGGTCATCAAGTTCAGCCACGTCACCAACACCGACAAGCACCCCAAGGGGATCGCGGCGACGCTTCTGGCCAAGCGGGTGAACGCCGAGATGAACGGCAAGGCCTGCATGCAGGTCTTCCCCAACTCCACCCTCTATGACGACAACAAGGTGCTGGAGGCGATGCTCCAGGGCGACGTCCAGCTCGCCGCGCCGTCTCTGTCGAAGTTCGAGAAGTTCACCAAGAAGTTCCGCATTTTCGACCTGCCCTTCATGTTCAAGGACATCGCCGCGGTCGACCGGTTCCAGAACTCCGACGCCGGCCAGGCGCTGAAGGACTCGATGAAGCGCCGCGGCCTGCAGGGGCTTCAGTTCTGGCACAACGGCATGAAGCAGATGTCGGCCAACAGGCCGCTGCTGGTGCCGGCGGACGCCAAGGGGCTCAAGTTCCGCGTCCAGCCCTCCGACGTGCTGGTCGCCCAGTTCAGGCAGCTCGGCTCCAACCCGCAGAAGATGGCCTTCAAGGAGGTCTACGGCGCGCTCCAGACCAAGGTGGTCGACGGCCAGGAGAACACCTGGTCGAACATCTACGGCAAGAAGTTCTTCGAGGTGCAGGACGGCGTGACCGAGACCAATCACGGCATCATCGACTACCTCGTCGTCGCCTCGACCGAATGGTGGGACGGGCTGCCCGAGGACGTCCGCGGGCCATTCGCCAAGATCCTCATGGAGGTCACGGTCAAGCGCAACAAGGAAGCCTGGACCGTGAACCAGGAGAACAAGCAGAAGATCGTCGAGTCGGGCGGCAAGATCCGCACCCTGGACGCGCAGCAGCGCCAGGCCTGGGTGAAGGCGCTCCAGCCGGTGTGGAAGAAGTTCGAGAAGGATATCGGCGCCGAGCTGATCGAGGCCGCGCAGGCGGCCAACGTCGGCAGCTGATCCGCGCGTTGCCCGCCAACCCCCGCCCGGGCAGGGCCGGGCGGGGGCAGTCGACCCGGTAGCCGGGGCATGCCGGAACCTTCGGATTCCAGAATCGGGCAGGTCTTCGACCGGCTCGAGGAGACCCTGATCGCGGTCTTCCTCGGCCTGATGACCGTGATCACCTTCGCCAACGTGGTCGCGCGCTACGTCTTCAACGACAACATCCTGTGGGCGCTGGAGGCGACCGTCTTCCTGTTCGCCTGGCTGGTGCTGCTGGGCGCCTCCTACGCGGTCAAGCACTCGCTCCATCTCGGCATCGACCTCCTGGTCAACGCGCTCGGCCCGGCGGCCAGGCGCGCGCTGGGCCTGGTCTCGGTCGCCGCCTGCCTCGCCTTCGCGGTGCTGCTGCTGATCGGGTCCTGGGAATACTGGTACCCGTTCGCCACCAAGCGGGCCTTCCTCGAAGTCAACGACGTGCCGATGCCGGGCTTCCTCCAGTTCCTCGCCGAGTGGTTCAACGAAGGCGAGGCCTACGAGAAGATGCCCCGCTTCATCCCCTACGCCGCGCTTCCCATCGGCATGGCGCTGCTCACCTGGCGCTTCGTCCAGGCGGGAATCGCCATCGCGCGCGGCACGCAGGCCACCGTGATCGCCTCGCACGAGGTCGCCGAGTCCGACCGCGCGGAGGGCTGAGGCGTGACCGTCGCCCTCCTGTTCGGCCTCGTCATCCTGTTGATGGTGATCGGCGTCCCGGTGGCGGTCTCGCTCGGGCTCTCCAGCATCCTGTTCCTGGTGCTCCACTCGGACGGCTCGCTCGCCTCCATCGCGCAGACCCTGTTCTCCGCCTTCGACGGGCACTACACGCTGCTCGCCATCCCGTTCTTCATCCTGGCCTCGACCTTCATGTCGACCGGCGGGGTGGCCAGGCGCATCATCCGCTTCGCCATCGCGCTGGTCGGCCACATCAAGGGCGGGCTCGCCATCGCCTCGGTGGTCGCCTGCATGATGTTCGCGGCGCTGTCGGGCTCCTCCCCCGCGACGGTGATCGCCATCGGCTCGATCGTCATCGCCGGCATGCGCGAGGTCGGCTACTCGAAGGAGTTCGCCGCCGGCGTGATCTGCAATGCCGGCACGCTCGGCATCCTGATCCCGCCCTCGATCGTGATGGTGGTCTACGCCGCGGCGACCGACGTCTCGGTCGGGCGCATGTTCCTCGCCGGCATCCTGCCCGGCATCGTCGCCGGGCTGATGCTGATGGCGGGGATCTACGTCACCGCGCGCATCCGCGGCCTGCCGTCCCAGCCCTGGGCGGGCTGGCGCGAGCTGTTCGAATCGGCGCGCGACGCGTTCTGGGGGCTGCTGCTGATCTTCATCATCCTGGGCGGCATCTATGGCGGGGTCTTCACCCCGACCGAGGCCGCCGCGGTCGCAGCCGTCTACGCCTTCCTGATCGCCAACTTCGTCTATCGCGACATGGGGCCCTTCGCCGAGGCCGGACCGGGGGGTCTCGCGCTGGCGACGCGCACGGTCGCCGTGCTCTGGCACCCGGACACCAGGAAGACCCTGCTCGAAGGCGGCAAGCTCACCGTCACGCTGATGTTCATCATCGCCAACGCGCTGATCCTCAAGCACGTGCTGACCGAGGAGCGCATCCCGCAGGACATCGCCGAGGCGATGCTCGCCGCCGGGCTCGGGCCGATCCTGTTCCTCGTGGTGGTGAACGTGCTGCTACTGATCGGCGGTCAGTTCATGGAGCCCTCCGGCCTCCTCATCATCGTCGCGCCGCTGGTCTTCCCGATCGCCATCGAGCTCGGCATCGACCCGATCCATCTCGGCATCATCATGGTGGTCAACATGGAGATCGGCATGATCACCCCGCCGGTAGGGCTGAATTTGTTCGTGACCGCGGGCGTCGCCTCGATGTCGGTGATGAACGTGGTGCGCGCCGCCCTGCCCTGGGTGGGCATCATGTTCGTGTTCCTGATCCTGGTGACCTACGTGCCGTGGATCTCGACCTGGATCCCGACCGCCCTGATGGGGCCGGAGATCATCACCAGGTAGCTCTTACTCGCCCGGACCGGAATAGTCCTCACAGCCGCGCGACAGGGCGAAGCAGGCGAGCCGCACGGTCTTCGGGATCTCGACCCATTCGCCGTTGCGCTCGCCCTCGACCGTCGGCCGGAAGGCGCGCCGGCGTAGCTAAACCAGGCTGAGGATCACCTTGCCGCGCACCTTGCGGTCGCGAATTACGTCGAACGCCTTGACGTACTCGGCCATCGGGAAGCTGGCCTGGACCGGGATCGCGATCCTGCCCTCGCAATAGAGTTCGAAAATCTCCCCCTGCACGCGGCGCACCCAGGCCGGGTCGCGGTCGCGATAGGCGGCCCAGTTCACGCCGGTGACCGCGATCACCTTCAGGAGCGCGTAGTTGGTCCTGAACGACGGGATCTCGCCGCCGGTGAAGCCTACGACGACGGCCCTGCCGCCGAAATCGAGCGCGCGTATGGCGCCGTCGAACACCTCGCCGCCGACGCTCTCGATGACCACGTCGACCGCGCCGCAGGCCGCGCGCACCTGGTCGCGAATCGTCTCGCGCGGGTTCCCGACGGAGAGGTCGACGATGCAGTCGGCGCCGTTCTCGAGCGCGACCCCGGCCTTCGACATCGTCGTGACCCCGGCGAGAACGGTGCAGCCGAACGCCTTGGCGAGCTGGATGGCGGCGATGCCGACGCTCCCGGTCGCCGCGGTGACCAGCACGCGTTCCCCTTCCTTGACCTGGGCGCGGGCGACCAGCGCGAAATGCGCGGTCTGATAGGCGATGCCGATCGCCGCGGCCTCGTCGAAACCCATGCCGTCCGGTATCGGGAAGCAGTGATCGGCCGCGACCGCCAGCTTCTCCGCATAGGTGCCCCACTCGACCTGCACCATCACCGGGTCGCCGATGGCGAGGCCCTCCACGCCCTCGCCGACGGCGGCGACCACCCCCGCCCCCTCCTTGCCGGGCACGAAGGGGTGCGGCGGGATGATCTGGTACTTGCCCTCGATCACCAGCAGGTCGGGGAAGTTGACCGCCGCCGCCCGCATGTCGACCAGCACCTCGCCCGGCCCCGGCGCGGGATCGGGCAGGTCCTCCATCGTCAGCGCCTCGGGCGGACCGACGGCCCCGGCAACGATCGCGCGCATGCTGAAACTCCTTGTTGTCGAACCCGAAGGGACCCATGTTTGGCGAACCGGCCCCGGCCGGGACCGAGAGGGAGGGGTCCATGTTAGTCGGCGTACCGCGGGAGATTAAGACAGAAGAGCACCGCGTCGGGCTGACGCTGGGCTCGGTGCGCGAGCTGGTCCGCGCCGGGCAGCAGGTGATCGTCGAGACCGGCGCGGCGCACCGGATCGGCATCGACGACGAGGACTATGTCGCGGCGGGCGCGCGGATCGCCGCCGATGCGGCCGAGGTGTTCGCCAGGGCGGACATGATCGTGAAGGTCAAGGAGCCGCAGCCCGCAGAGATCGCCATGCTGCGCGACGGCCAGATCCTGTTCACCTTCCTCCATTTGGCGCCGGACCGGGCGCAGACTCAGGGCTTGATCGAATCCGGCTGCATCGCCATCGCATACGAAACCGTGACCGACGATTTCGGCGGGCTGCCGCTGCTGGCGCCGATGAGCGAGGTCGCCGGCCGCATGGCGGTGCAGGCCGGCGCGCATTGCCTGGAGACCGAGCATGGCGGGCGCGGCATCCTGCTCGGCGGGGTGCCCGGCGTCCGTCCCGGACGGGTGGTGGTGATCGGCGGCGGCGTGGTGGGCACCAATGCGTTGCTGGTCGCCAACGGATTCGGCGCGCAGGTCACCGTGCTCGACACCTCGCATCGCCGTCTCGCCGAGCTCGATCTCGAATTCCGCAGCCTGATCACCACCCGCCAATCGCAGGCGGATTCGATCGAGCAGGAGGTCCTCGAAGCCGACCTGGTGATCGGCGCGGTGCTGGTGCCGGGCGCCGCCGCGCCCAGGCTGGTGACCCGCGACATGGTGGCCGCCATGAAGCGCGGCTCGGTCATCGTCGACGTCGCCATCGATCAGGGCGGGTGCTGCGAGACCAGCCGACCGACGACCCATTCGGACCCGAGCTTCGTGGTCGACGAGGTGGTTCATTACTGCGTCGCCAACATGCCGGGCGCGGTCGCCAGGACCTCGACGCTGGCGCTGAACAACGCCACCCTGCCCTTCGTCCGCAAGCTCGCCGTCGAGGGCTGGCGCGAGGCGATGCTGGGCGATCCGCATCTGCTCCGGGGGCTCAACGTCTATCGCGGACGGCTGACCCACGGCGCGGTGGCCGAGGCGCAGGACCGCGATCACGTCCCGCCGCAGGAGGCGCTCGCCGCCTGAGCTCCGGCGCGCGCCGTTTCGCGGCCCCTTCCGACGCGGTAGAATGCGCGATCCGCGGAAATTGGCAGGAAGGCGCGCGCCATGGAGCTGCGCAGGGTCGGCATGATCGGCGTCGGCGCGATGGGCCGCCCGATGGCGGAGCATGTCGCGCGGGCGGGTTACGCGCTGAGACTCCACGATACCGAGCCGGGACGCGCGCAAGAAGCGGCGCAGGCCGCCGGCGGGCAGGTCGCCAACGGCCCCGCCGGGGTGGCCGCCGGCTCGGACGTTGTCATCACCATGCTGCCGACCGGCGCCGACGTCGCCCGGACCGCGCTGGACCCGGGCGGGCTCGCCGATGGGTTCTCCGGGGGTGGAATCCTCATCGACATGAGCTCCTCCGAGCCGTCGAGCACGGTCGCGCTCGCCGCCGCGCTGGCCGAGCGCGGGGTCGCCATGATCGACGCGCCGGTCTCCGGCGGGCGGAAGGGGGCGGTGGAGGGCACGCTCACCATCATGGCGGGCGGCGACGGGGTCCTGGTCGAACGCTGCCGGCCGCTGCTGGCGGCAATGGGCAAGCGCGTCGTCCACACCGGACCGATCGGCTCGGGGCACGCGCTCAAGGCGCTCAACAACACGATCAGCGCGGCGGGGTTCCTCGCCGCCGTCGAGGCGTTCCTGGTCGGCCGGCGGTTCGGGCTGGAGCCCGAGACCATGGCCGAGGTGGTCAACTCCTCGACCGGCATGAACAACGCCACGCGCAACAAGCTCGCCCAGTTCGTGTTCTCGCGCAGATTCGATTCGGGGTTCTCGATGGACCTCATGGTCAAGGACCTCGACATCGCGCTCGACCTTGCCCGCGACACCGCGACCGCCGCCCCCCTCGCCGCGCTCAGCCGGGAGATCTGGGCCCAGGCGCAACAGAACCTCGAGCCCGGGCGCGACCACACCGAAATCGTCCGCTGGCTGGAACTTCTCGCCCGCGCGGAGCTGCGGTAGGGCGGTGAACGGCAAGCGGGCGCCGAGCGCAAGCGCCTATCGTCCCAAGCTCGACAATCTGCGCGGCATCCTGTGGATGCTGGCGGCCGTCACCCTGCTGACCGCGATGTTCGCGATCATCAAGCAGATGGCGACCGAGCTTCCGTTCTTCGTGGTCGCGCTGATGCGCACCACGGTGGCGCTGGCCTTGTTCGTCCCCTGGCTGGTCCGGGTCGGCCCGGCGGGCATCGCGACGCGCCGGCTGAAGACGCATTTCCTGCGGTCGTTCTTCGGCATCGCGTCGTTTGCCTGCGTCGTCTACGCGGTCGGGCGGCTGATGCTGTCGGACGCGATGGTGCTCTCCTTCACCTCGCCCTTCTGGTCGATCCTGCTGTCCGGCCTGATCCTGGGCGAGGTCGTACGCCGCGACCGGACCTTCGCCACCATCGCGGGGTTCGTCGGCGTGGTCATGATCGTGAAGCCGCACGGCCAGATCGACCACGCGATGCTGGTCGCGCTCGGCAGCGCGGTGCTCACCAGCGGCGCGATCATCTCGCTCAAGAGCCTGTCGCGGACCGAACCCCCGGCGCGGATCGTGTTCTACTTCTTTCTCTTCGGCACCCTGCTGTTGCTGCCGCCGGCGCTGATTACCTGGGAGACGCCGGACTGGCGCCAGCTCGGCTGGCTGGTCGCCGCGGGCGTGCTTGGCGGCGTGGGACAGAATTTTCTCGCCCGCGCCTACGATGCGGGCGAGGTGACGATCATCGCCCCGCTCGACTTCCTGCGCATGCCGCTCGCCGCCCTGTTCGGCTTCGCCGTGTTTGCCGAAATCCCCGACATCTGGTCGGCCGCGGGCACGGCTGTGATAGTTTCGGCCCTCCTGTTCATCGCGCGACGCGACGCGGTCGAACGGCGGCGCCAGCGCGAGGAGAGCGGGTCATGAGCGGCAAAATGCTTTCCGACCTCGCCCCGTTTCCGGTGCGCGCCGATCTCGACGAGGCCTGGCGCCGCGCCTGGGAACACCTCGCCCGGCCGGGAACCTGGTGGACCGGCGCCCAACGGCTCGCCATGGTCGCGGCGTGCCGCGAAGCGCCGGAATGCGCGCTCTGCCGCGACCGCGCCGCCGCTCTCTCCCCCTTCGCCGTCGACGGAACCCACGATTCGACGAGCGCCCTGCCGGACAACGTCGTCGAGGCGATACACCGCATCCGCACCGATTCCGGGCGGCTGACGGAGGCCTGGTTCCGGGAGACGATCGCCGGCGGGTTGAGCGAGCCCGAATATGTCGAGATCGTCGGCGTGGTCTCCATCGCGACGGCGCTGGACACGCTGGCGCGGGGGCTCGGCATTGCGCGCCCCGCGCTGCCCGAACCGGTGCCCGGCGGGCCGTCGCGCTATCTTCCTGCGAAGGCGCGGCGGGGTCTTGCCTGGCTCCCCACGCTCGAACCCGAAGACGTCGGCGAGGGCGAGCCCAACCCCTATGGCGACAAGACCGGGGAGCTCGTCGCCAACATCCATCGCGGGATGAGCCTGGTGCCGGCCGAGGTCGCGGCCTTTTTCGAGCTCGACGACGCGATCTACCTGCCGCAGTTCGCGCTCAAGGACTTCGCCACCGAGTACCGCGCGATCGGCCATGCGCAGATGGAGCTCCTCGCCGCCCGGGTGTCGCTGATCAACCGGTGCCGATACTGAACCGCCGGACACGTGATGCTGCTCCGTGAGAGCGGCAGGCATCTGGGCGAGAGCTACTCGCTCGACGGGGTCTCCGGGGACGGCGACAGCGGCGTGCCGCATGGCCGCCTGCTGCTCGACTTCGCCGAGGCGGTGGTGGGGGGCGCGGAGACGGCGATCGCCCCCACCCGGCGCGCGCTGGCCGCGGCGGTCGGCGAAGCGGGCTTCGTCGATTCCGCCGGCGTGGTGGCGTCCTTCAACGCCGTGGTGCGGATCGCCGATGCGACCGGTATCCCGGTCGAGCCGTTCAAGCTGGCCCAGACGGTCGAGGAGCGTGCCGCGCTCGGCATCGACGACTGGCACTGACCCCGCCGCTGGACCTCAGCGTTCGCCGATCGGCGGCACCGGGCGCTGCGCCACGCCGTTATAGGCGCTGAGCGGGCGGATCAGCCGGTTGTCGAGGTTCTGTTCGAGATAATGCGCCGTCCAGCCGGTGATCCGGCTCATGACGAAGATCGGCGTGAACATCTCGATCTCGAAGCCCATCATGTAGTAGGACGGGCCGGCGGGAAAATCGAGGTTGGGGTAGATCCCCTTCTCCTCGATCATCACCCTCTGCAGCCCGTCGGACATGCGGATCCAGGTGTCGTCGCCCTTCCAGGCGGCGAGGTCCTCGAGGCAGCGGCGCATGGTCGGCACGCGGGAATCGCCCGATTTGTAGACCCGGTGGCCGAACCCCATCACCAGCCTCTTGCGGGCGATGGCCTCGCGCATCCACTCCTCGGCGATCTCGGGGTCGCCGATTTCGAGGAACATCTTCATCACCGCCTCGTTGGCGCCGCCATGCAGCGGGCCCTTGAGCGAGCCGATGCCGCCGGTGACCGCGGAGAAGATATCCGAGAGGCTGGATGCGATGGTGCGAACGGTGAAGGTGGACGCGTTGAAGCTGTGCTCGGCATAGAGGATCATCGAGGTGTCGAAGGCCTTGATGACCTCGGGCGGCGGCACCTTGTTGAAGCACATGTTGAAGAAGTTCTCGACCAGCGACAGGTCCTCGCGCGGCGCGATCCGCAATGCGCCGGTGCGGAACCGGAAGTCCGTCGCGATCATCGTCGGGATCTTGGCCAGCAGGTCGAGCGCGCGGTCGCGGTCGGCGAGCTCCGGCTCGCCGCCCCAGGCGCTCTCCATGGTGCCGAGATAGCTCACCGCCGTGCGCAGCGCGTCCATGGGATGGGCGTTGGACGGAATACGGCGGATCACCTCGATATGGTCGTCCGAGAGCTCGCGCCGCTTCGCCTCCTCGGCCTTGAAGCGGTCGAGCTCATCGGCGGTGGGCAGCTCGCCGCGCCACAGTAGCCAGGCGACCTCCTCGAACGAGGCCTCGGCGCAAAGCTCCTGCACCGCGTATCCGCGATAGGTGAGCGAGTTGGTCTCCGGCACCACCTTGGAGATCGCGGTGGTGTCCACCGTCACCCCGGCGAGGCCCTTCTGGATCTGCGGCTCGGCCATGCGACCCTCCCTTCTTCCGCCTTCCCCTAAATCCTGAAATTGAACAGGCTCTGGTCGAACCGATTGTAATCCTCATAGCGCAGCAGCTCGTAGAGCCGCCTGCGGGTCTGCATCCTCGGCACGGCGTCTTCCTGGGTGCCCTCTGCCTTCAGCACGTCAAGCCCCTCCTCGACCCCGAACATGGCGAGGCGAAGCGTCGTGACGGGATAGATCGCGATGTTGTAGCCGAGCTCGACCAGCCGGTCGCGGGTGAGCAGCGGCGTCTTGCCGAACTCGGTGAGGTTGGCCAAGAGCGGCACCGAAATCGCCGCCCGGAAGGCCTCGTATTCCGGGATCGTGGTGAGGGCTTCCGGGAAGATCGCATCGGCGCCCGCGTCGACATAGGCTTTCGCGCGGTCGATCGCCGCCTCCAGCCCCTCGGACGCCTTGGCGTCGGTCCGGGCCATCAACAGGAAGTTGGGATCGCGCTTGGCGTCGGAAGCGGCGCGGATCTTCTGCGCCATGTCCTGGGCCGGGATCAGCACCTTGTTGTCGAGATGCCCGCAGCGCTTGGGGCTGAGCTGATCCTCCAGATGGCACCCGGCGAGCCCGGCATCCTCGATCTCCTGGATCGATCGCGCCGCGTTCATCGGCTCGCCGAACCCGGTATCGAGGTCGATCAGGGCCGGCAGGTCGGTGGCGCGGGCGATCTGGTGGCCCCGCACGGCTACCTCGGGCAGCGTCGTCAGCCCGATATCGGGGAGCGCGAGATCCGCCGACAGCGCCGCGCCCGAGATGTATATGCCGTCGAAGCCCTTCTCCTGGACCAGCACCGCGACCAGCGGCGAGAACGCGCCGGGCAATTGCAGCAGCGCCCCCGAATCGAGCGCCGCGCGGAACGCGGCCCGCTTCTCGGCCGCCGTCCTGGTGGCGAACAGCATCAGAAAATCCCCCTGTCGTCGCGCTCGGCGTTGACCAGGCCCGCGGGATCGACGGCCACGTTGAGACCGCCGAGATCTTCCGGTCCGAGATCCGGCAGGCGCTGGACCAGCTCGAGGAAGCGGTGCTGCTCGTCCGGCGCGGCGATGCCGTCCGCCAGGGTCTCGAACTTGCGCACGTAGTCGGCCCGCGCGAAGGGCCGCGCGCCGGCCGAATGGGCGTTGGCGACGGCGAGCTCGTCGACGATGGTCTCGCCCGATTTGAGCTCGATCTCGAGCCTGCCGCCGAAGGCGCGCCGGTTGGGGTCCGGCTCGTGATAGCGCGCGGTCCATTCCGGGTCCTCGACGGTCGAGATCTTGTGCCACAGCCGAACCGTGTCGGGACGCGCGGCGCGTTCCGGCGCGTAGGAGCGGATGTGGTGCCATTCGCCGTCTTGCAGGGCCACGGCCAGGATGTACATGATGCTGTGGTCGAGGGTCTCGCGGCTCGCCCCGGGGTCCATCTTTTGGGGATCGCCCGCGCCGGTCCCGATCACGTAATGCGTGTGGTGGCTGGTGTGCAGCACCAGGCGCTCGATTTCCTCGAAGTCGGCGATCTTCTCCCGCATGCGGAAGGCGAGGTCGATGATCGCCTGGCTCTGGTACTCGGCCGAGTGCTCCTTGGTGTAGGATTCGAGGATCGCGCGCTTGGCCTCGCCCGGGGCGGGCAGCGGCACGGTGTACTCGGCATCCGGCCCGTCGAGCACCCGGGCGACGACGCTGTCCTCGCCCTCGTAGATCGGCGACGGCGCGCCCTCCCCCCGCATCGCCCGGTCGACCGCCTCGATGGCGAGCTTGCCGGCATGCGCCGGGGCGAACGCCTTCCAGCTCGAAATCTCGCCCTTGCGCGATTGCCGCGTGCTCACCGAGGTGTGCAGCGCCTGCTGCACCGCCTGGAAGACGGTTTCGGTCGGGAGCCCCAGCAGCGTGCCGAGCCCGGCCGCGGCGGACGGCCCGAGATGGGCGATGTGGTCGATCTTGTGGGCGTGCAGGCAGATCCCCTTCACCAGGTCGATCTGGATCTCGTAGGCGGTGGCGATGCCGCGCACCAGATCCTCGCCGCCGCGCCCCGTCTGCTGCGCAACCGCGAGGAGCGCCGGGATGTTGTCGCCCGGATGGGAATAGTCCGCGGCGAGGAAGGTATCGTGGAAGTCGAGCTCTCGAACCGCCGTCCCGTTCGCCCAGGCAGCCCACTCGGCGGCGAAGCGGCGGTCGGCGGAGATGCCAAACACCGCCGCTCCGCCGTCGCGCGGATGGGCGAGCGCCTGGGCGCGTGCGGCGGCGACCGGCCCCCGGTTTAGGGCCGCGACCGCGACCGCCGCGTTGTCGACGATCCGGTTGACCGCCATGTCGACCACCGCCGGCTCGACCTCGACAGGATCGGTCGCGACGGCCGCGATTTTCCACGCGAGCTGGTCTTCACGGGCTAAAGCAGTCTTCGAAGGATAAACCTTAACCGTATGATTGATAGTCACGTTATCGACTCCGATCCTGCTTAGCAGATAGGGAATAATACTCCGCTGCGAGACCGGGTCCAATCGCGTTGGCACCGCATGTTGTGGCCGACCGGAGGGTGTGTTTAGGTAGCCGCGCCGCCTTGCGTGACGAGCGCGCGACATCGGGAGCTTCGATGCCGGATCATCTGCTCCGTCTCTCGCGAGACGATTTCGGTGCGAATGCCGCCCTCGACGCGGCGCTGCCGCCGGCGACCCGGGCGGTCTACGTGGCCGTCGGCATGGTCTCGATCCGCGCCGGCGGCGGGACGGCGACGCTGTCGGCGAACTCGGCGCTGTTTCACACCGGCCCCATGACCATCGCCGCAAGCGGCCAGGGGGCCTGCCTGCTGCGCTACGAGCTCGATCCCGGGGAAAGCGTTCCGGCCGGCGCCGGCGTGAGGTCGGAGCGCAAGCTCGAAGCGACGCTCCGGCTCGACGATCCGGAGGGGTACCTGCTGCGCTGCGACAAGGTCGAGCTGCCGCCCGGCGGCATCGCCTACACCCACACCCACCAGGGCGGCGGCATACGCTGCCTGCTGAAGGGCGGGTTCAACGTCCGGGTGCATGGCGAGACCACCGAGCTCGGCGAATACGACGCCTGGTTCGAGGCCGGCACCGACCCGGTCTATGCCTGGGCGCCAGACGACGCGCCGGGTCATTTCTCGCGGGTGATGATCCTGCCGCGCCGGCTCAAGGGCAAGAGCTCGATCCGCTATGTCGACCCGGCGGACGCGGACAAGCCCAAATTGCAGAAATACACCGTGTTCGTGGACGAGCTCATCGAGACATGACCAGCAATATCAGGACCGGCGGGCAGATCCTGGCGGATGCGCTGCTCACCCACGGGGTGGACACGATCTTCTGCGTGCCGGGCGAGAGCTATATCGCCACCCTGGATGCGCTGTTCGACGTCAGCGAGCGGATCCGCGTGGTCACCTGCCGCCAGGAGGGCGGCGCGGCCTATATGGCCGAGGCCTATGGCAAGCTGACCGGGCGGCCGGGGATCTGCTTCGTCACCCGCGGTCCCGGGGCGACAAATGCGAGCGTCGGCATCCACACCGCGCGCCAGGACTCCTCGCCGGTTGTCCTGTTCGTCGGCCAGGTCGCGCGCGGCATGGCCGAGCGCGAGGCCTTCCAGGAGATCGACTTCCGCCGGATGATGGGCGAGCTCGCCAAATGGACCGGCCAGATCGACGATCCGGCGCGGATACCGGAATACGTCAACCGCGCCTTCCGCACCGCGACCTCCGGGCGGGCCGGGCCGGTGGTGCTGGCGCTACCGGAAGACATGCAGACCGAGCGCGCCGAGGCCGAGGACGGCGCGGCCTACGAGGAGGTGCAGGCGAGCCCGTCCCCAGAGGCGATGGCGCGGCTGCACGCCATGCTGGCGGAGGCGGAGCGCCCGGTGGTGCTGGCCGGCGGCAGCGGCTGGACGGAGCGGGCCTGTGCCGACCTGCGCACCTTCGCCGAGGCCAACGACCTGCCGGTCGCCGTCGGGTTCCGCCGCCAGGACCTGCTCGACAACCGCCATCCGGCCTATGCCGGGGTGGTCGGGCTCGGCGTCAATCCCGCCCTCGCCCGGGAGATCGGGGACGCCGACCTGCTGCTGGTGGCCGGCGCCCAGCTCGGCGAAGTCATCACCCAGGGCTATTCCCTGCTCGCGCTTCCCAAGCCGCGCCAGCCCCTGATCCACGCCCATCCCGGGATCGATGAGCTCGGCAAGGTCTATCAGCCGGAGCTTGCGATCAACGCCGGCATGCCGGAATTCGCCGCCGCGCTGGCGGCGCTGGAGCCGGTCGCCGACCCGCCCTGGGCCGAGCGCCGCGCCGGGCTGCGGGCGGCTTACGAGGCCTTCGCGGAGCCCACCGACATGCCGGGCGCGCTCAACCTGGCGCAGGCGGTGCGCCATCTGGAGGACGCGCTGCCGGAAGACGCCATCATCGCCAACGGCGCCGGCAATTTCTCGCAATGGCTGCACCGGTTCCACCGCTATCGCGGGTTCCGCACCCAGCTCGCGCCGCAGAGCGGGTCGATGGGCTACGGCGTGCCGGCGGGCGTCTCGGCGGCGCTGCTGCACCCGGAGCGCCAGGTGGTCGCGTGGTGCGGCGACGGCGATTTCCTGATGAACGGCCAGGAGGTCGCGACCGCCGCCGCGCAGGGCCTCCGCAACCTCACCTTTCTGGTGGTGGACAACGGAACCTACGGCACCATCCGGATGCACCAGGAGCGGCACTATCCCGGGCGGGTGATCGCCACCGACCTCGCCAACCCGGATTTCGCCATGCTGGCCAGGGCCTACGGCCTATATGGCGAGACGGTGACGCGCACGGAGGATTTTGCGGACGCCTTCGAGCGCGCCCGGGAGGCCGACACCCCTGCCCTGCTGACGCTCCGCATCGACCCCGAGGCGATCCTGCCGAGCGCCACCATCAGCGGGATCAGGGCGGGAAGCGGATAGGCCGCAACCCTCACCAACGTCATGGCCGGACTTGTTCCGGCCATCCATTCCGCCGTCGACCCGGTGGATGCCCGGAACGAGTCCGGGCATGACGAGGGCAGCGCCGGGAGCGGCCCTATCCGAACCGGACAGGCTTCAGGCGGCCGCGTCCTTGTGGGCGGTGAAGGTGAGGCCCTTGGCGGTGAACTTCTCCTTCACCCCCGGCTTGATGGCGTCGAGCTTGACCGCGCTGGAGGGCGCGAGGTCGATATCGGTCATGTCGTGCACGCCGCCGGTGATCAGCACCTGCAGGACACCCTCCTCGTCGCCGATATTGCGAAACGCGCGGTTGACCTTCGGCGGCACCGAGATGGTGTCGAACTCGCCGAGCTCGGCCCGCCCGCTGCCGTCGTCGTTCCAGGTCACCTCGAAGCGGCCCTTGAGCACCGTGAAGGTCTCGTAGGTCTGGAGATGGGCGTGCAGCGAGGGACCTTGGCCCGGCGGGCAGACGGCAATCGTCATGGTCATGCCGGCGGCGTCCACGATGGGCGCGCCGGCGTTGACCGGCGTCTCCATGTCGCCGCCGAGGCCGATCACCGAGAGCAGCTTGCGCGCATAGACGACGTCGTTCGCCTCCTGCGGTATCTCGGGGTCCTGCTGGATCGGCAGCGGCTCCAGCGCGCTATAGCGCGAAATCCGGCCCTCCATCTTCTCCGGCGTGATCTCGATCGTCTTCATCGCATCCTCCCCCGGCGCATCGTCCGCGCCGCGCCGGGCATGGTAGAGCGATCCGGGCCGGATTGGAATCGCCGGCGCGGATTCGCCTTACTCGTTCGCCATAAGGGCGTTCATCTCGGGATGCAGGATGACGCCCTCGGCGAAGCCGTAGGTGCCGGCGGCGGCGAGCTCGGCCGCGGCACTGCGCGCCAGCGTGGCGAAGGCGAGCGAGAGCAGCCCGCCGATGCTGACCCGGGCGACGCCGAGCCGCTTGAGCTCCGCGAGCGGCGGCGAGACCGCGCTCGCCAGGATGTTCACCGGCCCGTCGATGCCCTCGACCAGCGCGCCTATGGTGTCCGCATCCCGCGCGAAGGGGACGAACAGGCAATCCGCGCCCGCCTCGCGGAAGGCGTTGCAGCGGCGGATCGCTTCTTCCAGCGCCTCGGGCCCCTTGCCGCCGCGCAGGAACACGTCGCAGCGCGCGTTGAGCACGGCCGGCACGCCGGTTTCGTCGGCCGCCTCGCGCCCGGAAGCGATCCGCGCCACCGCGAGGTCGAAATCGAGCAGCGGCTCGGACGAGCGGATCGTGCCGTCCTCGATATTCATCCCGACCGCGCCCGCCTCGATCGTCGCCCGCACGGTGTCGGCGACGGCCTCGGGCTCGGTCCCGTAGCCCGCCTCCATGTCGGCCGTCACCGGCACGTCCACGCGCTCGGCGATGCGCCGCACCATCCAGAGCATCTCCTCGCGCGGGATGTTCTCGCCGTCGGCATAGCCCATCAGCCAGGCGATTCCGGCGCTCGATGTGGCGATGGCGGGATGGCCGGCCTCGACGACGATGCGCGCGATCGACGCATCGGAGGCGTTGACCAGGACCAGCGGTTCGGGCCCGCGATGGAGCGCCCTGAAGGCTTCGGCCTTCGCCACCTGTCGGGCATCCGCCATCGTCCGTCCCCTCAGATATCGAAGGCGGGCACCGTCCCGCCGCCGGCCATGGCGAGCACGCCGTCGATGACGGCCTCGGGCTCGGCGACCCGGCCGAAGCGCAACAGCTCGCGCGCCTTGTCCGCCATTTCACCGCGGTCGAGCGCGGCCTCGGGATCGCCCTTGCACTGCCGCCGGGCGGCGCTCGCGCGGCTGCCGTCGGCGAGGATCGCCGTCACCTCGCCGCCCCACGCGGCGGGATAATCCGTCACGTAAGGCGTCCCCGCGCCCACCCTTACCCTGGAGCGCAGCGCGGCGAGGCGGGCGCGCGATTCGGCCTCGAAGGTCTCGAAGCCCACCGCGCCGTCGGTGAGCGCCGCGGCGATGCAGTGCTGGAGCGAGAACTTGGCTTCATAGGGCGATGCCGGCATCGGCCGGTCGCACACATCGACCGCCGCCCGGTAGGTCGATGCCTCGACGCCCGTCACCGCGGCCGCGTCGATGCGGGCGGACAGCTCGAGCGCGGCATCGATGACCGGGTGGGTATGCCGGCAGGACGGCCAGGGCTTGATCGAGGTGGCATGCACGGCCCACGGCGCATCCGGGTGGCGCAGCACCGCTCCCGGGTCCGCATCGGGACAGGCGCCGGCGTAGAGGCCCTGCGGTCCTTCGAGGATCGCCGGCGGCCCGGTGAAGCCGCCCGCGGCGAGCTCCGCCGCGACGACACCGGCTTCGGCCGCGCGCCCGGCATGGAGGTGCTTGCTCATCGCGCCCGTGTTGAGGAACTCCCAGAGCCCGGCGGATTGCGTGCCGGCGTTGCCGAGCGCATGGACGACCGCCTCGTCGTCCAGCCCGATCAGCGAAGCGGCCGCCATCGCCGCGCCGAACGGCCCGCAGGTCGCGGTGTTGTGCCAGACCTTGTAATGCGTCGGGCCGACCGACATGCCGACCCGGCAGACCGCTTCGAAGCCGTGCAGCACCGCGCGCAGAAAGGCCTCCCCGTCCGCTCCTTCGCTGTCGGCGAGCGCCAGCGCGGCGGGGATGACGACGCATCCCGGATGGGTGACCGAGCCGCGATGCAGGTCGTCGACCTCCAGGACGTGCATGCAGCCGCCCATCACCAGCGCGCGGCGTCCGGGGTCCCGTTTCTCCGCGCCCCAGCGCCGCAGGATGCGCCCCGGTTCGGTCGCCCGCCCGGCCAGCATGTTGGCGATCCCGTCGAGCGCGATCGACGCCATCGCGTCGAGATCGGCTCGCGAGATCGGCCTCGCGCGAATCAGCGAGACGAGACCTTCGGTCAGCGTCGGCTGGGCCGCGGGCTCGATCGAGGCTGCCTGCGCGGCGGTGCTCACGCGCTGCCGCCCGGCGGCCGGTAGTCGGGGAAGCGCCCGGAGACGTCGAGGTTGAACAGCTTGCGCGCGTTCTCGCCCAAAATGTTGCGCTTCGCCGTCTCGTCGAGGAAGGGCAGGTCGTAGATCACGCT
Organism: Defluviicoccus sp.; assembly: GCA_028821395.1. Lineage (GTDB taxonomy): Bacteria > Pseudomonadota > Alphaproteobacteria > MPNO01 > MPNO01 > MPNO01. The sequence goes on along the minus strand of JAPPGP010000186.1, from coordinate 25,225 downwards.
CGGCAGGTCCATGTCCCAGTGCGGGTAGTCGGAACACCAGCAGAGCTGGGTCTCGGCCTTGATCATCTTGAACGTCATTTCGAGAACGTCGAGGTCGTTGGGGAGCTCCATCGGCTGCGACGAGTAGTACATGTCCTGCATGTACTCGCTCGGCAGCTTCTTCAGCGACGGCGCCTCGGAGCTCCGCATCCGGTAGTCGTTGTCGAGACGCTGCATGAGCCACGGGACCCAGGCGAGCCCGGATTCGATCCAGATCACCTTAAGCCCGGGGAAACGCTCCGGCAGGCCGTTGATCACCCAGTTGGCGCAGTGCATGGCGTTGTAGATGGTGAAGCCCATCGCGTGGGTGATCAGGAACCGGTTGGTCGCGCCGAGCAGCGGGTCGTTCCAGTTGTAGGAGGCGTGGAAGGCGAGCGGCTTGCCCATCTCCTCCATCAGCCGGTAGGTCTTCATGTAGGCGTTGTCATAGACCGGCTTGTAGCGCGTCGACACCACCGAAAAGCCCACCACGCCCGGCTTGTCGCCGAACTCCCGCACCATCTTGTAGCTGGCTTCGGGATCGTTGAACGGCAGATAGAGCATCGAGGTGATGCGCTCGTTCTGCGGCAGGATCTGCTCCACCAGCCATCGGTTGTAGGCGCGCGACATCGCGACCTCGATCTCGGGCTGCGGGTGCAGGCCCAAGAGCAGCATCGGCGTCGGGAACATGGAGACGTAGTCGACCCCCATCGCGTCCATCCACTTGAGCGACAGGTGGATGTCGCGGTGGGTGCCGTCGGCCGGCGTCTGCTCCAGCTTGCGCAGCGGGTAGCGCATCACCCGGCCGGAGATGTCCTGGTAGCCGACCACGCCCGGAATCAGCGGGGACTGCGCGCCGGTGCCGCTGCCGGAATAGACCAGCCCGGTCTGCTTGATCACCGGGTCCTCGATGTACTGGATGATGTCGCGCAGCGACTCGTTCTCGTAGTGGTGGCAGTCGACATCGACGATCAGCACGTCCTCCAGCTTGCGCCGGTCGCGCTGCCTGGCGGCGTTGAGGAGGAGCTTCTTGGTGTCGAACTCCTCGACGCTCATCTTGTGGATGTCGCTTGTCGGAATATCCATTTCCCGTCTCCGTCAGGCGCCCGACCAGGCTTGCCACATGCCGAGCTCGAACAGCTCGACATTCACCGCGCGCAGCATCGCGGTGCACATGATCATCACGGCCGTCGCCGGCATCGCGCGGTCGTCGACGAAGGGCGACCAGCGCTCGCCGATTTGGAACTTGACCGTATACAGCTTGGTCAGCGCGGTGAGTCCCTCCTGGATCAGCGCGTCGGGCGGCTCGTCGCCCTCCTTGAGCTCGAGCATCTTGGCGGCGAATGCCTGGAGCCTGGCCGTCTCCTCGCCGACATCGGCGAGCAGGTCGCCGAACTCGTCCGCCGGCTGCTCAGGCGAGGACATAGATGCCGTCCTCCTTCTCGACGACGTCGTATTTCCTCAGGCGGAAGGTCCTGTCGGCGACCATCACGCCGGTCTCGAGATCGTATTCCCAGCCGTGCCAGGGGCAGACGATGTGCATCTCGTCGTGGTTGAAGCGCATGCCCCGATAGGTCTTGTCCTCGGCGATGACCTCCTCGACCTTGGCCATCAGCAACCCCTCGCAGGCCGGCCCGCCCTGGTGGGCGCACAGATTCTGGTAGGCGTAGAGCCGCCCCTTCACCCGGTAGACGCCGATCTCCGAATTGCCGTTGGGAACGATCTTGCGCTCGCCGTCGGGCAGGTCTCCGGACTTGGCGACAAAGATCTCCTTTGCCATTCCCGTCTCCTCTCGATCAAACTTGTCCCGGCGCGTCAGTTGGTGGCGACCGAGAGGCTGTGCGCCCCGGTCCCGCCCTGATGCCGGTTGGCGTAGGCCTGCAGCCGCGTCATGCCCATGTTCGCGAGCGCGGCGAGCGCGAAGATGATGAGGATGATCGCGTACATCTCGCCGATCTTGAACTGCTCGTAGTAGTTCCCCAGCCGGTAGCCCAGCCCGCCGTCGGCGAATTTGAGCTCGGCGACCAGCACGCCGATGACGGTGATCGCCATGCCCAGCCGGAGCCCGGTGATGACCGGGTTCACCATCGCCGGGATGTAGATCTTGATCACCGTCTGCCAGCGGCTGAGGTTGAACGACTTGCCGACCCGGAGCAGCACCGGGTTGATCAGGATCATGCCGAGCGCGGTGGAGAACACCACCGGGAAGAACGCCGACAGCGCGCCCTTGGCCATCTTGGAATCGATGCCGGTGCCGAAGATCAGGAACAGGATCGGCAGGAAGATGATCTTGGGCGTCGAGCCGATGGCGTTGAGATAGGGCTCGATCGCCTTGCGCAGCAGCGGGTTCACGCCCATGGCGATGCCGAGCGCAAGCGCGATCGCGGACCCCACGACGAAGCCGACGATGTGCTCGGCGAAGGTGATGCCGAGGTCGCGATAGAAATCCGCCGCCGTGACCTCGCCCCATACCGCCAGCGCGATCTTCCACGACGAAGGGATCACGTCGCCGTAGAGGATTTCGAGGGTCCCGAGCGCGGCGAGCCCTTCCCATGCCGCGAGCAGGCAGATCACGGTGAGGACGCGGATGCGGAACACCGTGGCCTCGCGGCCGCCGGTCAGCGCAGGCGCCGCGGTTCCGACTACACCGGCCTGAGCCACTTCTCGATCCTCCCGAAGCCCCAGTAGAAGAACACGCTGACCAGGATCACCGCGACGATGCTGGCATAGGTGCCGGGCGTGTCGAAACGGAAATACATCTCCGAGACGATCCGCCCCAGCCCGCCGAAATCGACCAGGTACTCGATCGCGACGATGTTGACGAGAGTATACATCACCCCGATGCGGATGCCCGTGAAGATGGTCGGCACCGCGCTCGGAAGCTGGATCTTCCAGAACATCTCGCGCTCGGAGAGGTTGAAGCTCCGCCCGACATTGAGCAGCGTCTGGGACACGCCGAGCAGCCCCTGGCGCGTCTGGATTATGATGGGGATCGCACCCGGGATGAAGCCCATCATGATCAGCGTCAGGTAGGTGCGCCCGAAGATCACCAGGAACAGCGGGAAGAGCAGCACCGTCGGCGCGGCGAAGGCGGCGGCGAGCCAGCCCTCATAGGCGATGCCGTAGCGCCGGTTGCGGTAGAGGAAATAGCCGAACGGCACGCCGATGGAGAGCGCGATCGCCGTCGACGCCGCGGTCATGCCGAGCGTGACGAAAAAATTTCCGACCAGGTCCATGTCCTCCTGGACCGGCGGGAAGGCGAGAAACGTGTCGGACGGGCGCGGGACGACGAGCTCCATCACCATCCCGGTCTCGACCGCGATCTCGAGCACGCAGAGGAACGCCGCGAGCCCGAGGGCGCCGACCAGGACGGGCGACTTCGACAGCCTGAACGAGCCCGTCATCCCGCGCCGTCCGTGGGCGGCGAGCTAGATCGGCTTGTTGCCCATCGGGTGCACCAGCTCCTTGAGCTGCTCCGCGGTGAGCAGCTTCTTGATCTTCTTCTCCTTGAGCGCGATCCGGTTGATGTTGTCGAGCCCGGAGACCGGCAGGAAGGTCGACAGCGCGAGCGGCGTATCCATCGGCGCCGTCTTGATGTCCTCGTAGTTGAGCTTCCAGCGCTTGGCATAGGCCTGGAGCTGCTCGTCGCTCGTATAGCTGCGCGCCTGGCCCTCCATCAGCGCCGCCATCAGGCGCTTGGCCGCGTCGCGGTTCTTCTCGAGCCAGTTCACGTTGGCCGCGATCACCCGGATGGTGGTGCCGGTCAGCGCGGCGGCCGCCGCTCCGGTGCCGATGATGCGGATCTTCTTCTCGCGTACCAGCCCCTTGTTGAGCGGGAAGACCGACCAGCCGGTGGCGACTTGCCCCGACATCAGCTGGGTGCGCGAGCCCGACGGCCCGCCGACCGACACCGCCTTGGCCGGGATGTTGAGCGCCTCCTTGATGAACAGGACGGCGAGGTTGGTGGTCGAGCCGGGCCTGGAATAGACGAACTCGTCGCTCGCCTTGAGGTCCTTGAAGCTCTTGATCGGGCTGTCGGTCTTCACATACCAGTAGAGGTCGGGCACGCCCCGGATGTTGCTGCCCAGCACGCGGACCGGCGCGCCCTTGGAGTAGGCGGAGACCACGCCGAGCACGCCGTTGCCCCAGACCACGTCCTGGCTCCCGGTGATCACCGCCTGGAGCGACGCCGCGCCGCCCGAGCCGTGGATGATCGAGACGTCGAGCCCGTATTTCTCGAAGATCCCGTTCTCCTTGGCGGAGTATGGATGCTCGGTCTCGAACACCACCTTGGTGCTGTTGACCATGCGGATCTTGTCGAGCGCGGAAGCGGGCGCGGCAACCACCGCAGCCGCCATGACGGCGAGCGCCGCCGTCTTCACATATCGAGCCATTGGTTCCCTCCTGACTTGAAGCCGCGGCAGTCTATCCGAAAGCCGCGTGCGAAACCTCCCCTACCCCGCGGCGAGCCGGGCTTCGGCCTCGACCATGCCGCGCGATGCCTCCTCGCGCAGCAGAGTCCACAGCCGGCCGACATACTCGCCGAATCTGGGCGTCGAAATCACCTCCGAGGAGCGCGGACGCGGCAGGTCGACCGAGATGACTTCCTTGATCTTGCCAGGGCGGAACGACATCACCACCACCCGGTCGGACAGCTGCACCGCCTCGGTGATGTTGTGGGTGATCAGCAGCATGGTCTGGTTGAGCGCCGCCCAGATCTCCAGCATCTTGTCGCCGAGCAGCATGCGCGTCTGCTCGTCGAGCGCGCCGAACGGCTCGTCGAGCAGCATGATGCGCGGCTCGTAGGCGAGCGTCCGCGCCACCGCCGTGCGCTGCTTCATCCCGCCCGAGAGCTGCGCCGGGTAGTGGTTCTCGAACCCTTCGAGACCGACCAGGCTGACGAATTTCCGCGCCTTTTCCTCGCGCTCGCCCTTGGCCATGCCCTGGACCTCGAGCGGGAAGGCGACGTTGTCGAGCGTGGTGCGCCAGGGAAAGGTCGATTCCTCCTGGAACACGACGCCGACATCGCGATGCGCGCCGTCGACCGGGCGCCCGTCGATGCGCACGCTGCCCTCGTACTGGCCGATCAGCCCGCCGACGATGTTGAACAGGGTCGACTTGCCGCAGCCGCTCGGGCCGATCACCGAGACGAACTCCCCCTGGGCCACGTCGAGCGTGACCCGGTCGAGCGCCTGGACCGGGTTCTCCGTGTCGGCGTCGTAGGTCTTGGAGACCTCGGAAATCTCCAGAATATTGGCCATGGTTCTCCGCACCGCGCCCGCGTGGGATCATGTTTCGTCGCTGGCGCGGCCACTGTCAACGGCGCCGCCCGACCCAACCACCGGAGCAACCCATGAGCGAGCGTTTCGAGACCACGCACGAGATCGTCCGCGCCGCGCGCGCGAGCGTCAGCCAGCCGGTCTGGAACTACATCACCGGCGCCGCCGAGACCGAGACCACGATGCGGCGCAACCGGCGCGCGCTCGACTGCATCGCCTTTCGCCCGCGGGTGCTGCGCGACGTCTCGGACATCGACGTGAGCGGAAGCCTGCTCGGCCACAATCTGCGCATCCCGGTGCTGCTGGCCCCGATCGGCTCGCTGCAGACTATTGTGCCGGACGGCGCGATTGCCGTCGCCCGGGCGGCGGCCGCCTTCGGCACGCTGCAGATGGTCTCGACCGTGACCCAGCCGGGCCTTGAGGAGATCGCGGACTCGGTCGACCACCCGAAGATCTTCCAGATCTACATCCGGGGCGACGAGCACTGGATCCGCGACCTCGTCGCGCGCGCCCGCGACGCGGGCTATGCGGCGCTGGCGCTGACCGTCGATTCGGCGCATTACGGCCGCCGCGAGCGCCAGCTCCTCACCCGCTGGCTGCCGCCCAGCGTCCGCACCCAGACCGGGCGCGAATGGCAGGCCAGAATCACCTGGGAGACCATGGCGATGATGAAGGAGCATGGCGGGCTTCCCTTCATCCTCAAGGGAATCCAGACCGCCGAGGACGCCGAGATGGCGGTCGAGCACGGGATCGACGTCGTCTACGTCTCCAATCACGGCGGGCGCCAGCTCGACCACGGCCAGGGCACGGTGGACATTCTTCGCGAGGTGGTGGCGGCGGTCGACGGAAGGGCGGAGATCGTGCTCGATTCCGGCATCGCGAGGGGCACCGACGTGCTCAAGGCGCTGGCGCTCGGGGCCGATGCCGTGGCCATCGGCCGGCTCCAGGCCTGGGCGCTCGCCGTCGGCGGTACCGCCACCCTGATCCGCGCGCTGGAGATCCTGGAGGCCGAGATGCACAACGCGATGGGTCTGATCGGCGTCACCAGCCTCGCGGAGCTCAACCCCCGCTACGTCACCGAGGCGCCAGCGGTCACCGAAGCGACCGAGCTCGGCGCGTTTCCCCTGCTGGGGGAGGAGATCCGGCTTTGAGCCTTGGCCGCCGGTGTGCGGCATCGGAAGTTCCCAATCACACCTCCGCCGTGCCTCCACCACGTCATGGCCGGACTTGATCCGGCCATCCACGCGGCCTCTCCGCCCGCAGGACGGTCCGACGGGACGGGTGGCGGCGCCCATGCATGCCCGGATCAAGCCCCGGACTGTGATCCGGGGCAAGTCCCGGCACGACGAATCAGCGCCGCCTCAGCTCGCCGTGCCGGTGGACGCTTCGCCGCTCGCGCGGGTCACCATCGGCGCGCTGTAGCCCGGCTGGACCACGACGTCGAGCAGGAAGGGCTTGCCGCTTTCGACCGCCGCAATCGCGGCATCGAGCGCCGCCGGCAGCGCGCCCGCGGTCTCGACCGGGCCCGCCGCGTCGACGCCCTGGGACCGCGCATAGCCGGCGAGGTCGATCGCCGGGTCGTCGATGCGCTGGCCGATCCAGCGGTTCTCCACCGGCCGGTTGCGCTCCTTCGCCATGGCCTCCTGATGGACCTCGTCGTTGAAGTTGGACCGGTTGTTGGACACCACGAACAGCACCGGGATTTTGTAATGCGCGGCGGTCCAGAGCGCCGAGCCGCCCTGCATGAAGTCGCCGTCGCCGAGGATCGCGACCGGCACCCGACCCGATTCCATCAGCGCGAGCCCGGCCCCGATGGCGTTGCCGGGGCCGGAGCCCAGCCCGCCGCCGCCATCGTTGCCAAGGTAATCGAGCGGCTCGGCGAAGTGGTACGAATCGCCGGCCCAGCCGAGCGGCACCCGGGTGAGGGTGATCTTCCTCTCCCCCTTGACCCGGTTGAGCGCGCCCGCGATGTCGCGCGGCGCGATCGGCGCGGACGAATCCTTGACCTCCGGCTCGGCGAACGGCACCGGATCGCCGCCGGCGAATTTCGGCTGCCCGCCCAACCTGTCCTCGACCGCGGCGAGGAGCTGGGCCGCGAACGCGTCCGGATCCGCGAGCAGGCGCTGGTCGCCGACGGCCAGCCCGAAATGGTCCATCGACCAGCCGTTATGGACGTAGGAGTCGAGCGTCACGTCGATCACCCGCGCCTCGACCCCGTATCCGAGGCCGAGCGCCTTGAAGGTGCCGGCGAGGTCGATCCAGTCGAGCACGAGAAGCGCGTCCGCCTCGCGCACGAGGTCCTCGCCCGGGCCGCGCACCCAGTTCGACGGCGGGCCGGCGTGCAGCGGGTGGCCGGTCGGGAAGGAAGCGGACGTCTTGAGGTCGGTCACCACGCGCGCGCCCAGCATCTCGGCGAGACGAACGCGGCAATCCCAGCCCGCCCGGCTGCGCGAGACCCGCCCGACCATCATCACCGGGCGCTCGGCGGCGACCAGCGTGTCCGCCGCCCGGGCCACCGCGTCGGAGGAGGCGTGCGGCGTCTCCGGCGCCTCGAAGCGCGCGGCGTCCGGGATCGTCACCTCGCCGGCGAGCCTGGTCTCCTGGAGCCCCGCGTCGAGGCAGATATAGACCGGGCCGCGGGGCGGCGTCTTCGCCATGATGCCTGCGCGCAGCATGGTCTCGACGATCGCTTCCGCCGAGCGCGGCTCGTCGTCCCACTTGACGAAATTCCTGAGCATCATGCCCTGGTCCTTGGCGGTGTGGATCCAGTCGATCCACGGCCTGCGCAAGGGCGCATCGACCGGCCCGGTCGCGCCCATGACATAGACCGGCGCACGGTCGCACCAGGCGTTGAACATCGCCATCAGACCGTGCATCAGCCCGACATTGGAATGGACGATCGCCCCCATCGGCTCGTCGGTCACCTTGGCGTAGCCATGGGCGATCGAGACCGCGTGGTCCTCGTGCAGGCAGAGCAGCATCTGCGGGTCTTCGTTGCCGAGATAGTTCACGATCGAATCGTGGAACCCGCGATAGCTGGCGCCCGGGTTGAGCGAGACGTACTTGATGCCGAGCCGGCGCAGCATCTCGGCCGCGACGTCGCTGGTCCATTCCATCTGGCGGTTGCCGCCGAGCTCCGGGCGGTCGAATTGCAGCATGTTCATCGCTCAATACTCCGGTGACCTGAGGGTGAGAAAGGGAAAGGCGGACAATACCGAGGGTTCGCGCACCGGCGGGGCGGGGTGGAGGAAGCTCCCGTCGAGCCGGTCGAGCCGGGTGAGGCCCATCAGCCCCATGGAGATGCGCATCTCCTCTTCCAGGAGCTCGAGGACGCGGACGATCCCGGTCATGCCGGCGGCGGCGAGGCCGAAGCCCTGCAGCTTGCCGATAGCGACCGAATCGGCCCCCCGGGCGATCGCCTTGACGATGTCGGCGCCGCGCATGAAGCCGCCGTCGACGACGATCTCCGCCTGGCCGCCGACCGCTTCAACCACCTCCGGGAGCATGTCGATGGTCGCCCTTCCGTGGTCGAGCTGCCGCCCGCCGTGGTTCGAGACGTAGACCGTGTCGACGCCGTGCTCGATGCAGAGCGCCGCGTCCTCGGCCGTCGCGACCCCCTTGATCTGGAGCGGGATGTCGAAGGAGTCCTTGAACCACTTGACCAGATCCCAGTCGAGCCTGGCCTGGTACTCCATTCCTTCGCCGCTGGCCGAACGGCGCGCGGTCGGCACGTAGCGCTTGATCAGGTCGCGCTCGCGGCGCGAATAGACGGCCACGTCGACGGTGAGGCAGAAAGCGGTGTAGCCGGCGGACATCGCTTGCTTCGCAACTTCGGCGACCGAATCGCGGCCGCCGCGGACGTAGAGCTGGTACACCTTCGGATGGCCGGTGCCCTTGGCGACGGCTTCCAATCCGGGATGGGTCACCGAGCTCAGATATGAGACGGTGCCGAAGGCCTCCGCCGCCCTCGCGACCGCCATCGAGCCGTCGGGATGGAGGAGCTCGAGCGAGCCCATCGGCGCGAGCGACACGGGGAGCCGCACCGCGTGACCGGCGATCGTCCCCGAGAGGTCGATGGCGCTCACGTCGTTGAGCACGCGCGGCCTGAACGCGATCGAATCGAGCCCCAGCCGGTTGCGCAGCAGCGAGGTCTCGGTCTCGGCGCCGCCGGTCAGATAGTCCCACGCGCCATCCGACAGGTTGCCGCGCGCGGCGGCGACGATCTCGTGCAGTGTCGCGAAGTCAGCCAATCGCTCCTCCCGGGCCGGACGTGTCGCACAGGGTCTAGCCGCGCGGCGCCGGCCTTGTCCAGCGGCGGCAGCACGGGACTGGGCCGCCTGATAGCCCCCTTCCACAGTTCACTCGCCGTGGTCGGGCCGGTTTGCGGTCTCTCTGGCCGCGCCTTTCCCCTCGCATGTCATGCCCGGACTTGATCCGGGCATCTCTCTCCGCAAGGTCCGCCCGTCGCCGGGCAAGCGGATGGATGGCCGGATCAAGTCCGGCCATGACGTGGTGGGGGCGTTGTGCGAATGGACAAGAGCTTCTCGATTGGAACGCTAGCCGCGTTCGCCTTCCCCTTTCACCCGGCGCACCTCGGTGTTCATCTCCACGTCCTTGCGCCGCCGCTGGGCGATGATGCGGCCGGTCTCGAAGTAATCCCCCTGCGTCGCCAGCTCGGCCGCGCGATCGAACTCGTCGGACCACTCGCCGAGGCTGTAGCCGTGCCACGGCGTCTCCGGCTTGATCGGCGGCAGGCCGAGCTCCTCCCAGATTTCCCTTGCGTTCTCCATGAACTCGCGCTTGGGCAGCGAGATCGGCGGGAAATCCTCCTTCAGCGTCGCGTCGATCAGCACGCTCGCATCCTCGCCGTCGTTGCGCAGGCTGCGCGGGCCGTGGCCCTGGTCGCGGTGGCCCAGTACTTCGAGGTCGAGAGCGGGGTTGGCGCGGTAGGCCATCGCCCAGAACAGCGCATCGGCGTTGTCCGGGTCGATGTCCTCGTTGACCGCGATCACGTACTTCCCGGCCGCGCGGTGCAGCGATGCCGCGCCGTAGAGCGCGCGCCAGATCTCGGTGCGCGGCGTCTCGCGCTCGACCTGGACCACGATCACCTTGCGGATATTGGTCAGCGGCTCGTGCATGCCGACCCGGAGCACCCCCTTGATGCCGAGCGCGTCCCTGAGATGGGCGAGGAAGAGGGGCTCCATCGCCACCCGCTTTATGGTGCTCGATTCGGACGGCGTCACCTGGCTGACGATCGAGGTCAGCACCGCATTCCGCCGCCGGGTCACCGCGGTCACGTCCATGAAGGCGTTGAACTCCTGCAAGTTCACGTGGCCGTGGCTCTCGCCGAACGGCGCCTCGGGCTCCAGGTACTCGGTGTCGATGAACCCCTCGACGACGATCTCGGCCTCCGCCGGGACCAGCAGGTCCACAGTCCTGGCCCTGACCACGTTCAGCGGGTGGCCCACCAGCCCGCCCGCGATGTCGAACTCGCAGACCGTCTCCGGCAATTTCAGCGTCGAGGTGAAGGTGACGCAGGGCGGCGCGCCGAGCACCACGGCCGCCGGCATGGGCTCGCCGCGCGCCCGGTATTTCTGCCAATGGGCGTAGATCCCGGGCCGCAGCTCGAGCGAGGGGTTCATGCCGAGACGGCGCGGCGCCTTCACCTGGCCGCGATAGTTGCCCATGTTCTGGATGCCGGTGTCGGGATCCCGGGTGATGTATTGCGACAGCGTCGTATAGGGCGCGTTGTCCCAGCCCGGGGTCGAGATCGGCACCGGGATACCGTCGAGCGCGTTGCCCGCGGCATTCAACGCCTCGCCGGTAAACACCAGCTCGTGGCACGGCGCGTCCGCGATCTCGCGCGGCGGGATCGGGTTGGCGATCGCCTCCGCCCAGCGTTCCTCGATCTGCTCAAGCTCGCAGCCGATGCCGCGGCGGTAGATCTCCCGGCTCGCCGCCAGCCCGCCGACGATCACCGGGATGTCGTAGCGGCGGCCCCGCGAATCCACCACGTTGGTGAACAGGAACGCCTTGCGCTCGGGCTCCGGGATGCCGCCGCGAAATTGCCAGCGGACCAGCGGGTGCATCTCGGTGTCCTTGTTGATCTCGCGGTCGACGCGGACCAGCAGCCCGGCCTCGTCCAGCGCGGCGATGTGGTCGTGCAGGTCGGGATAGCCGCGCTCAGACATCGCCCTCGACCCAGCGGACCGGGGTCTCGGGCTCGACCGCGCGGCGCCGGCGCTGCGCGGTCAGCCGGCCGTTCTCCAGATAATCGCCCGCGACGGCACGCGCGGCTGCCTGTTCCCAGCGCTCCTCCCAGTCGCCCAGCGAATACCCCGCCCACGGGCTCTCGGGGTTGAGCGGCGGCAAATCCAGGCGTTCCCAGATCTTTCGCGCACGCTGCATAAACGCCTCGCGGGGAAGCGCGACAGGCGGCATGTCGCCCTTGAGCGTGGCGTCGATCAGCAGCGTCGAGTCCTCGAAGTCCGGGTCTTCCGTCTTCGGCCCATGGCCGCGGTGGCGATGGTCGAGCACGGCCGAGTCCTCGCGCGGGTTGGCGCGGTAGGCGATCGACCACCAGACGGCGTCGGCGTTCTCGGGATCGATGTCGTCGGACACCGCGACGACGTACTTCCCGCAGGCCGATTGCAGCGTCGAAGCCCCGTAGAGTGCCCGCCACACCTCGGTCCGCGGCACGCCGCGCTCGAACTGGACGAAGATCACCCGGCGGATATTGGTCAGCGGCTCGTGCATGACCACCCGCCTGACACCCTTGATGCCGAGACGCTCGGTCAGGTGGGTGAGGAACAGGGGCTCGTAGGCAACGCGCTTGATGACGCTCGATTCGGACGGCGTCACCTGGCTGATGATCGAGGGCAGGATGGCGCCGCGACGGTGGGTGATCGCGCTCACCCGCATGATCATGTTGTAGTCCTCGAGCGCGACATGGCCGTGGCTCTCGCCGAACGGCGCCTCCGGCTCGACGAGCTCGGTGTCGATCAGGCCCTCGATGACGATTTCCGAATCGGCGGGCACCGTGAGATCCACCGTCCGGCAGCGCACGACATCGATCGGGGCGCCGGCGATCCCCCCCGCCACCGCCACCTCGTCGAGCCCCATCTGCAGCTTCTGGGGCGCGCAATAGGCGACCGCCGGCGGCGGGCCGAGGACGATGGCGCAGGGCATCTCCTCGCCGCGCTCCCGGTATTGCAGCCAGTGCCGATAGCCCTCGGCGCCGCCCGACCGCGTCGCCATGCGGACCGCGAGCCGGTCCGGCGCCTTCAGCCCGGCCCGGTAGGTCCCCATGTTCTGCACCCCGGTCTCGGGGTTCCGGGTGACGCAGCCGGTCGCGGTGAAATAGGGCGCGGCGTCGAAGCCGGGGGTCGAGATCGGCACCGGAAGCGCATCGAGCCCCCGCCCCTCGCCGCGCAGCGCGTCGCCCTCCACCACCGCCTCCTGGCAAGGCGCGCGCGCCACCTGGACGGGCGGGATCGGATGGGCGATCGCCTCGGTCCAGCGCTCGCCGATCTTGTCCACCGGCACGCCCATGCCGATGGCGTAGATCCGGGCGCTCGCGGCAAGCGCGCCGATGACGACGGGCATGTCGTAACGCCGGCCTTTCGCGTCGCCGATGTTGGAGAACAGGAAGGCCTTGCGCTGGTCTTCCCGCAACCCCCCGCGAAACTGCCAGCGGACCAGCGGATGCATCTCGGCATCCTTGTCGATCGGCTCGTCGACGCGGAACAGGAGGCCCGCCCGGTCGAGCGCGCGGATATGGTCGCGGAAGTCCGGGTAGGCGCGCCGCGCGGCCGGGTCCGGGAGGGCGGTCGCCATCTACCACATGGCCGAGCCGCCATCGACGACGATGGTCTGGCCCGTGACGAAGTCGCTGTCGGCGGACGCGAGATAGATGCAGGCGCCGACCAGATCCTCGGGCGTCTCGTCCTGCTTGATCGCCCTTGTCGCGCGCGTGCGTTCCGGCCCGCCGCCCATCCAGTTGGTGCGCTTCAGAACGTTCTCCGACATCGTCGAGCCCGGGGCGATGGCGTTGACGCAGATATTGTCGTCGCCGAGCTCGCGGGCGAGCGAGCGGGTGATGCCGAGCACCGCGGCTTTGGACGCGTCGTAATGCAGGAAGAAGGGCGCGCCCTTGAAGATCCGCCCGGTGCAGATCGAGACGATCTTGCCGTATTGCTTCTTGCGCATCTCCGGCGCCGCCGCCTTGCAGCAGAGCCAGACTCCCTTGGCGTTGACGGCAAGCACCTTGTCCCACTCCTCGACGGTGATCTCGTCGAAGGGCTTGCGCTGCACCGCGGTGAACACGGCGGCGTTGTTGACGACGATGTCGAGCCCGCCGAACGCCTCCGCCGTGCGCGCGACCATCGCCTTGCAGGACTCCTCGTCGGCGACGTCGGTGGGCACGTCGATGGCCTCGGCGCCGCCGGCCTTCAGCTCGTCCACCACGGACTGTCCGGAGTCGAGGTCGGCGATGGCGATCTTCGCTCCCTCCGCCGCCATCGCGCGGGCGAAGGCCGCGCCGATTCCCTGCGCGGCGCCGGTGACTATCGCGACGCGTCCGTCAAGCCGTCCCATGTGAGCTCTCCCTCCTCGCTTGCCGAGCCGCTCGCCCCGGGGTTCCCCTCGTCCAGCGTGCGAACCTCGGTGTTCATCGACACGTCGCCGCGCCGGCGCTGGGCGATGATCCGCCCGGTCTCCCAATATTCGCTGCGCACGGCGCGGCGCGCCATCGTTTCCAGATCCTCGTTCCACTCGCCGAGATCGTAGCCGAACCACGGCCGCTCCGGCCTCAGCTTCGGCAGGCCGAGCTCGTTCCAGATCTCGGCCGCCGCCTCCATGTACTGGCGCTTGGGCAGCGACACCGGCGGGAAGGTCTCCTTCAGCGTCGCGTCCACCAGCACCGCTGAATCCTCGGAGTCGAGCAGGCTGCGCGGGCCGTGGCCCTCGTCCTTGTGCTTGAGGATCTCAACGTCGCGATGCGGCTTGGAGCGGTAGGACATCGCCCAGAAGACGGCGTTGGTGTCGTCGGGGTCGATGTCCTCGTTGACCGCGATCACCCACTTGCCTTCGGCGCGGCGCAGCGAGGCGACGCCGTAGAGCGCGCGCCAGATCTCGGTGCGCGGCGTCTCGCGCGCGACGACGACGACGATCAGCTTGTGCAGCGAGGTAAGCGGCTCGTGGGTGGCGACGTGCTTCACCCCCTTGATGCCGAGATGGTCGCGCAGATGCTCGATCTGCGCCGCCTCGTAGGCGGGCCGCTTGATGGCGCTGGACTCGGACGGCGTCACCTGGCTCACCCAGGAGGTGATGATCGCATCGCGCCGCCTGGTGATCGCGGTCACGTCCACGTAGCCGTTGTATTCCTGGAGGTTGACATGGCCGTGGCTCTCGCCGAACGGCGCCTCGGGCTCCAGCAGCTCGGTGGAGACGAAGCCTTCGATCACCACCTCCGCCTCGGCCGGGACCAGGAGATCGACCGTCCGGGCCCGCGTCACGTTGAGCGGCTTCCCCACCAGCCCGCCCGAGACCCAGAGCTCGTCGAGCCTTTCCGGCAGCTTCTGGACGGCGGTGAACGAGACGATCGGCGGAGCGCCGAGGACGATCGCGCAGGGCATCGGCTCGTCCCGCCTCTTCCACGCCTCCCAGTGCATGTAGCCGCCGGTCCTGAGCTCGATCGACGGGTTCATGCCGATCCGGTTGGGCGCCTTCAGCATCCCCCGGTAGTTGCCCATGTTCTGGACGCCGGTATCGGGGTCCTTGGTGATGAAATGCGACGAGGTGGTGTAGGGCGCGTTGTCCCAGCCCGGCGATGAGATCGGTACCGGCAGCGCGTCGAGCCCGTGCCCGTTCAGCAGCTCGCCGTCGCGGTAGACAATCTCCTGGCACGGCGCGCCGTTGACGCGGTTGGGCTCCACCGGCGCGTTCATCGCCCGGATCCAGTTCTCCTTGATCTCGGCCAGCGGCACGCCCATGCCCATCTCGTAGACCCGGCTGTTGGCGGCGAGACCGCAGACCAGGACCGGGATGTCGAACGCGCGCCCCTTGGAATCGGTGACGTTGGTGAACAGGAAGGCCTTGCGGTCCTCGGCGTCGATGCCGCCGCGGAACTGCCAGCGGACCAGCGGGTGCATCTCGGTGTCCTTGTTGATCCGCCGGTCGACCTCGATCAGCAGTCCGGCCTCGCGCAGCGCGGCGATGTGTTCGTGCAGGTCCCGGTATCCGCGGGCGGGCATCGACATGGACAAGGCATTCCCTCCGGCGACCCGGCGGGAGTCGCGGAAACGGTTCGTCGGCAGCCAAGCGTGCGGCAATCTATTGGCGCGATATCGGCGTGACAACCGGCGCGACAGATTTTGCGCCCGCGCGAGGTCGGGCGTATCCTCCGAGCGGTTTCGAGGCGACTCGGAGAACAGGACAAGGAGCAGGACATGTCGTTCAAACGCGTACGCACGGCGCTCGGGCTGGCCGCGGGAGCTCTGGCGCTCGGCACGGCGGCGACGGCCTCGGCGGATGTCGCGGGCTTCTACAAGGACAGGACCGTGACCATCGTCGTTCCCGCCGGCCTCGGCGCCTCGCTCGGCCTCTACGGCCGCCTGCTGGCCGAGCACTGGGGGAACCACATTCCAGGCAAGCCCACGGTGATCGTCCAGTCGCGGCCGGGCGGCGGCGGCACCAAGGGCGCGGCCTATGTCTACAACGCCGCCCCCAAGGACGGCACGGTCGTGGCCGAGGTGCTGGCGCCTTCGGTGCTGGCGCCGATCCTCCGCAACGTCAAGTTCGACGCGACCAGCTTCCAGTGGCTGGGATCGATCACCCAGCGCCCGAGCGTGGTCTCGGTGTTCCACAACGCCCCGGCGACGACGCTCGAAGGGGTGAAGAAGACCGAGGTCATCATGGGCTCGACCGGGTTCGGATCCGAGACCTATCTGATGCCCAAGCTGATGAACCACCTGCTCGGCACCAGGTTCAAGATCGTCAAGGGGTACAAGGGCGGCGCGTCGATCAACAAGGCGATGGCGCAGGGCGAGGTGCACGGCCGGATGAACTATTGGACCGGCTGGACGACGATCAAGAACGACTGGCTGAAGACCGGCAAGCTCAAGCACTTGATCCAGTACGGGCCGCGCATTCCGGAGCTCCCCGACGTGCCCAGCATCGGCGACCTGGTGACCTCGGAGGACGGCAAGAAGATGATCAGGTTCATCGAGGTCTGCGAGCTGATCGGCATGGGCTTCTGGGTCGCGCCCGGCGTTCCCGAGGACCGGGTGGCGGCGCTGCGCACGTCCTTCATGGCGACCATGAACGACCCGGCCTTCCTCGCCGACGCCAAGAAGCGGCGCGCGCCGGTGGCGCCCATCTCGGGCACCGAGCTCGTCAAGCTGGTCAATGACGGGCTGAAGGTCTCGCCCGAGCTGGTCGCCAAGATGAAGACCGCGTTCGGGTTCAAGTAGAGCGTTCGCCCGCCGCCCGGCGCGGCGGCGGGCGTCCCTGTTCCGCGGCGCTCCGCTGTGGGACACTCGCCACTCTCGGGAAAGGGGGAGAGCCGCCATGTCGAGATCGAAGACCGCAAGAGCGCTGCTCGCCGCGGCCGTGCTTTGGGCCGGCGCGTCCACGGCGTCCGCCGAAGTCAAGCTGAACCTGGTCTATCCGTTTCCGGACTTCCTGATCTACACCAAGCAGTGCAAGCAGCTCGCCGCGGACATCACGGCGGCGGCCAAGGGCAAGCTCGCGATCAACGTGCTGCCGTTCAACTCGATCAAGATGTTCCAGCAGCCGCCCGCCGTGCGCAAGGGCCGGGTCGACCTCTATTGCGGGCCCTACGCCTTCTTCGCCCGGGCGGTGCCGGAGAACGAGGCAGTGGCGACCTCCCCCTCCAACCCGGCGATCGTGCGTGCCAATGGCGGGCTCAAGATGCTGGACGAGCTCCAGCAGAAATATTTCGGCGTGAAGAACCTCGGTTGGACCTCGGCGGGCGGGCGCTTCCGCATCTACATGGCGAACGCGCCCAGGTTCAACGACAAGGGCATGCTGGACCTCGACGGCGTGAAACTCCGCGACAACCCGATCTACGGCGCCTTCTTCCGCGCCATGAACGCGACCACCCATCCGCTGCCGGCGACGCAGGTCTATTCGGCGCTGGAGAAGGGCGTGGTGGACGCGGCCGCCTGGGCCACCATCGGCCTCAAGGGCCTCAAATGGGACAAGTTCCTGCGCCACGCGGTGGAGCCGGAGTTCTACCACACCGATATCGGCTGGTTCATCAACCTGAAGACGTGGAATAGCCTGGACTCCGCGCTCCGCAAGCAGGTCCAGGACATGGTGATCGCCAACGAGACGGCGGTGCGCAAGGTCCTGCTCGAGGAGTCGAAGAAGGAGCGGGCAATGCTGGCCAAGGAGGGAATGAAGTTCCACACCGTCCCCGCAGCCACCGTCTATTCCAAGCTCGCCGTCGATTCGGCTTACGGCCGCATGATGGACCGGCTGAAAAAGGCGAAGCGCCCGACCGAGCACGTCGCCAAGCTGCGCGAGCTCTGGCAGCAGCAATAGGGTCTTCGCGATCCCGGCTTCCCGCGCCGGGGAGGCCGGCATGACGGGCGGGAACGGCGGCGGATGACCGTCCTGCGCGCCCTCGACCGGGTCTGGGCCGGCCTCCTGTGGGCGCTGATGGCGCTGGCCGCGCTCTATATCGGCTTCATCATGCTCGCGATCGTCTACGTGACGATCTTCCGCAGCGCGGGCTGGGCCTACAACCAGTTCGTCTTCACGCTCATCGAGTACGGCTTCATCTACATCCTGTTCCTGGGCTCGCCCTGGCTCGTCAGGACCCGGGGGCATGTCTATATCGAACTGCTCACCGCCGCCGTGCCGGAACGCAGCCGGGCGGCACTGTCCCGGGGGATCGCCGCGCTGTGTGCCGTCATCTGCCTGGTCTGGGCCTGGTACACGCTCGGCATCTTCGTCGAGCAGGTCGAGGACCCGCTCGCCTTCGACGAGCTGCGCGACGACCGGGGCATGCGCCTCTGGACGATCACCGTCTCCTACCCGGTTGGGTTCCTGTTCATGGCGGTCGAGTTCCTGCGCTACATCTTCGGCCGCGAGATCATGCACAGCGGCGACGCCGGGATCGCCAACGAGCGGCTGGAGCTGGAGGAGACCAAGCGCAGCCTCACGGAAGCCCGCTAGATGGAGTGGTACTGGATCCTGCTCGCGCTGTTCGGCTCCATCCTGGCTCTGATGTTCGTCGGGCTGCCGGTGGGAATCGCCTTCATCGCGGTCAACACGGTGGCCGCCTTCTTCATCTTCGGCCGGTTCGGCGATTTCGACACGCGCGTGCACTCGGCGATCGGCCAGCATGTCGACAACGCCTTCGGAAACATGACGATCTTCGCCATCGTGCCGATCCCGATGTTCCTTCTGATGGGCGAGCTGTTCTTCCACACCGGCCTCGCCAACCGGATGTTCAACGCCGTGGAACGGCTGATGGGCCGCGTGCCGGCGCGTCTCTCATACGTCACCGTGGCGGGCGGCACGGCCTTCGCGACGCTGTCGGGCTCGTCGATGGGCTCGACCGCCCTCTTGGGCACGCTGATGGTCCCGGAGATGACCCGGCGCGGCTACCGCAAGAGCATGTCGATCGGCCCCATCCTCGGCACCGGCGGGCTCGCCATGCTGATCCCGCCGTCCGCGCTCGCCGTGCTGCTCGGCACGCTGGCGGAGATCGACATCGGCCGGCTGCTGATCGCAGGCGTCGTGCCCGGGCTGCTGCTGGCCGTCTTCTACACCATCCTGATCTTCGTCCGCGCGACCCTCGACCCGTCGGCGGCGCCGTCTTACGACGTCGAAACCGTGCCGCTCGGCCGGCGCGTCACGCTGTTTCTCCTCGATGTCGTGCCGATGGTCTCGATCATCGTCTTCGTCATCGCCCTGATCATGGGGGGCGTGGCGACGCCGTCCGAGGCGGCGGCCTACGGGTCGGTCGGGGTGATCCTTCTGGCGGTCGCCTATCTGTTCCTGGTGCCGCTCGCGCGCGGCGATTTCCGCCGGGCGCTGGCCTTCGGGCCGTTCTTCGCGGTGGCGATGTGGAAGTCGATGTGGGGCGCGGGGCGAGTTACGGTCATCGCGCTGATGATCCTGTTCGGCTCTTCGCTGTTCTCCAACGTGCTGGCGGCGTCGGGGTCGAGCGCCGCGCTGATCGCCTGGATCACCGGCTTCGAGGTCTCGCCCTATGTGATGCTGTTGATGATGTTCGGGATCCTGCTGCTGCTCGGCATGTTCATGGACCAGCTCGCCATGATGCTGCTGACGGTGCCGATCTTCTTTCCCGTGGTGCAGGGCCTCGATTTCGGGCTGGCACTGGAAGTCAAGCTGATCTGGTTCGCCGTCATCATGCTGCTGGCGATGGAGATCAGCCTCACCACCCCGCCCTTCGGCCTGCTGCTGTTCGTCATGCAGGGCGTCGCGCCGCCCGGCACGCGGTTCGGCGAGATCTGCATCGCCGCGCTGCCCTTCATGGGCTGCGCGCTGCTGGTCGCCCTCTTGATCGTGATCTTCCCCGGGATCGCGATCTGGCTGCCCTGGCTCGGCGGGTAGCCGCGCCCCGGACGCAGGGAGACACCGCGATGGCTTCGCACGACACACGCGAAGGCGGCACCGTCAAGGCGCTCTGGCGCTACCCGGTCAAGTCCATGGCCGGCAGCAAGCTCGACGAGGCGCCGATAGCCGAGGGCGGCATTCTGGGCGACCGTGCCTACGCGGTGATCGACGCGGCCAGCGGCAGGGTGGGGAGCGCCAAGACGCCCAAGAAGTGGGACAAGCTGCTGGCGCTGGCCGCCGATTTCGTCACCCCGCCGCGCATCGGCGCACCGCTCCCGCCGGTACGCATCTTCTGGCCGGACGGAAGCGCGGTGTCCAGCGACGGCGGGGAAGCGGATGCGCGCCTGTCGGCGACCCTGGGCCGGCCGGTCTCGCTGACTTCGGAGCGGCCGGCGGCCGTCAGCGTCGAACGTCTCGACCCGCTCGCGGAAGAAGAGACCGTCGTCGACATCGGCGGGCTGATGATGGCGGGACGGTTCTCCGACTATGCCGCGCTCCACCTCATCACCACGGCGACGCTGGCGCGCCTCGCCGAGCTTCGCCCCGGGTCCAGCTTCGTCGCGCGGCGTTTCCGGCCCAACGTGACCATCGCCACGCCCGAGGGCGCGCGCGGCTTCGTCGAGAACGGCTGGGTGGGCCGGGAGCTCGCCATCGGCGACGAGGTCAGGCTCCGAATCTCCGACCCGACGCCGCGCTGTTCGATCCCGACACTCGCCCAGCAGGACCTGGCCAAGGACCCGTCGATCCTCCGCGCCATCGCCGAGCACAACAGCATCCCGGTCCCGGTGCTCGACAACGAGCCGCTCCCCTGCGCCGGCGTCTACGCCTTCGTCGTCCGGGGCGGCACGGTGAAGCGGGGCGACGCCGTGCGGGTGATATAGAGCGATCGCCGGTCGCGTCGACGGCCGGTTCGGTCGCCGCGGGTATCGCCCGGGTCGTCCGGTCGAACCGTCCTCTGCGACGATACCATTAAACAATCTTGGGCATGGATTTGCTTTGAATCGAGCGACTTGAGCATGTAATGGAATAAGAATATCATAAGTAAAATGAATATAAGCAAACTGCAAGAGCTCTGCGTGGCGGTGCCAGAAGACCGTAGGGAGGGAGGGCAATCGGCGCCCCGCAAGCTGCGCCAACGCCATCTCCCGGCCGTTGCCGTGTTCCGCCCGTGCCGGGGCCAGCCCTGGACATGAGACCCGGCGGAAAAGACGGTATCGCGGAACGATCGCCGGAGGCGGTGCTGGACTTCTGGCTCGGGCCCCTGCGGTCGGCGGCGGATGCGTCCCGCGAGAACTGGCAGCAGGGGATGCTGAAATGGCGGGTCGGGCCGTTCGCCAGAAGCGCCGATTACCCGAACGCCGTTCGAACGCAGCGCGCCTGGTGCGAACAAATTCACCGCGAAGGGCTGGATAGCTTCTTCCGCGATCCGGTCTGGAACACGCCGAGGGGCTTGCTGGCGAAGCTGATCGTCCTCGACCAGTTTCCGCGAACCGTATACCGCGGTACCGCGCTCGCCTACGCCTACGACCCCCTCGCCGGCTCGTTGTCCCGGCAAGCCTGCGAGGCGGATCGCGAATTCGCAAATTACAACGTCATCGAGCGCTTCTGGATCTACGCTCCGCTATCGCATGCCGAGGACCTGACGCTCCAGGAGCTCTCGATCCGGAAATTTGCCCGCTGGAGCGTCGATCTGACAAACGAGGTGCCGGGCAATCGGCGCAGGATCAACCAATTCGTGAGCTGGTCGATCGTCAAGGCGGCAATCGAGCACTCCGAGACGCTGCTCCTGTTCGGCCGCTTCCCTCATCGCAACGCCGCCCTGATGCGCCCTCACCGCGGCGGCGAGTCGCGCTACCTCACCGACCCGATGCGACCGCTATGGAGCTTCACCCAGCCGCTGAACCCGGATTATTTCGCCTTGCTGGGCGCATTGCACCGGGTGGCGGACGGGATCGACGAAGACCGGATAGCCCGCGAGGCGGTCGCCAGTCTGCTCCGCACCGCGGAGCTTACCCCGGAAGATCCGGCTTCGCCGATGGATCTTTTCGCACTCGCCGGTGACGATGCCGTGCCCTATCCGATCCTCTACCGCCATCTGCGGCTCCCGGAGCAGGCGCAGACGTTCGACCGCCTGCGGCGGGCGCCGCCGGTGGTCGAGCTGACGGACGCGGTCAGGCGCCTCATCCTGAAGGACGGAGATTCGAGCTGGCCGCCCTGCAGCGCCAAGCACTCGCTGGAACCCGCGATCGATGTCGCGGCATTGAGCGCGCTGGTTCGGGGCGACGGGCCGTCCGCGGCGACGGCAGGCGCAAGGCCGAGCGGGCGCGACGGCCTCGAACCGACTTCGGATCCGCCGCCGGACTCGACTCGGAGCCTCAGCCTGGCCATCCCGAACGACGCAAGCGAGCTGGAACGGGTTGCCGACGCCGTCGACGGTTTCGCCGACCGGCACGGACTTTCGCAACAGGACCGGTTTCAGGTGCAGCTGTGTATCGAAGAGGTGCTGATGTACATCGTTGAGCACGGCTACGACGATCCCGGCGGGCAGTCTATCGATGTCCATCTCGAAATGGACGACGGGGGACGCAGACTCGCGATCCGCACGGTCGACGACGGCCGCGAGCTCGATCCGAAATCGTTCATGTTCCAGCCCGGACCCGACACGATCATGGAAGAGACGGTGGAGGAGGGCATCGGTCTGCACCTGGTCCGCACCTATGCCGACGACCTGCGATACCGGCACGAGAACGGTCGGAACCATCTGAGCTTGAGCAAGAGAATCGGCAGCTGAGTGCGGGCCCGCGTTCCAGTCGCGCTGCACACCGCGCCGACTGAAAGCCGCGATCCTCGGTCCGACGCAGCGCGCGTTGCGGACCTTCCGCCACCGGGGAATCCGGGGAGATGAGACGCGATGCGGGGACCGGACATCATCGTTATCGGCGCGGGGCAAGCCGGGCTCAGCACCAGCTATTTCCTGTCGGACCGCGGAATCGACCACGCGGTCCTGGAGCGGGGGGTGCTGGCGGATAGCTGGTCGAAACGCCGATGGGACGGCTTCAGCCTGGTGACCCCGAACTGGACCATCCGGCTGCCGGGAGCGGAGTATGACGGTCCCGACCCGGACGGGTTCATGCGCCGGGACGAATTCGTGGCCTATCTCGAGGGGTGGGCGCGGCGTTTCGGCTGTCCGATCCGAACGGGTGTCGACGTGGCCGCTCTCGGCCGGGGCGGGAACGGGCGGCTGCGCGTCGCGACCTCGGACGGTCCGCTCGAGGCCCGGGCGGTCGTCGTCGCCACCGGCACGATGCAGACGCCGCGCCGGCCGGCCCTCGCCGCACGCGTGTCGCCGCATATACGACAGCTCGATGCGGAGAGCTACCGCAATCCCGGGGATCTGGAGCCCGGCGCGGTCCTGGTCGTCGGCTCCGGACAGACGGGCGGGCAGATCGCGGACGAGCTGCGGCTCGCCGGGCGGCGGGTGATGCTGAGCACGGGCGGGGCGATGCGCGTTCCCCGTCGTTACCGGGGGCGGGATTGCGTCGCGTGGCTCGACGCGCTCGGCTTCTTCGACCGGACCCCCGACATGCTGGACTCTCCGGCGCAGCGTTTCCGGGCCGAGGTGCAGCTCAGCGGGCGCGACGGGGGGCGGACGGTCGGCCTGCACCGCCTGCGCCGCGACGGCGTCGAACTGCTGGGATGGCTAACGGCGGCGGACGGCGGTACCATGGGCTTTGCCGCAGACCTGCGACAAAACATGGAGAGTGCCGACGCGTTCTCGCGGGGCTTCCAGCGGAATGTGGACGCGTTCGTAGAGAGAAACGGCATCGACGCGCCGCCTCCGACCGCCCAGGAGCTCGACGGCGAACCGCCCGAGGACGATTGGTCGGTATCCCTTCGTCCCTCGATCGACCTCGCGGCCGAGACCGTCACCACCGTCATATGGGCAACCGGGTTCTCATACGATTTTTCCTGGATCGACTTTCCCGTGCGCGACGGGATGGGCTATCCGGTGACGGACCGCGGCACGACGTCGGTACCGGGTCTCTACTTTATCGGCCTCAACTGGATGGTGAAGCGGAAGTCCGGGCTGCTCTATGGCGTCGGCGACGATGCGCGCTACGTCGCCGCCCATGTCGAGGACTATCTCACCGCCCGCCGGTGACTGCCGCCGGCCTTCCCCCGATGGGTGGGCGGACGTAGCGCCGGGACCTGTTCAACATGGTGAGAGATCCGATCTAACGCCGGTCGGCTACCGGCACGCCCGCCAAAGCCCCAATGGCGGTCGATCCCGGAGCAACCACGAAATCGGGCACCGTCTTGTCGTAGGCAGCGAGAACGATCGCTCAGATTAGAGCAAGGCCAGCGAGTATCGCGAGGGAAGACCCGACCACCCGATAGAAGAAGCGGTCGCGAAGTTAGGCGGGACCGGGCCGCAACGGGGCCGATGGGCCCTCTTCGACCGATCCCCAATCGTCGGGCGGATCTCTCGTGTCTTCAGACCTGGACTCGATCGCCATCAAGCGTTCGCGCCGTTCAGGCCCGCGATGAGGATCGTCTCCATCGATCCGTCCTTCTTCTTGACGATCAGCTCGCCACCGTCTTCGATTTTCTTCGTGATGCCCTCGGCGATCGCCAGCGCGCTGCTGACGGTCGAGGCCTTGTTTCTCGTGTTCAACCGAGCGGTAAGGATCTCGGTATTGGCGATGTCCCGTTCGGTCAGGTTCATGGTGACCTTTTTCAGCGCCATGATCTTGCCTCTCTCGCCGGCACGCGCCAGCTCTCTGCCATACATGATACGGCTAATGTAAGTCAATTGGCTGGCGAGTCCAATATCCGACATATCGACGACGAGTCGAGAATTCGCCGGCTGGTGCCCGCCCCTGCAAGGCGACCGATCAAGACGCCAGTGTCGCGGTTCGGAGGTTCCTCCACAGCTCAACCGCTCCCCACCTCGTCATGCCCGGACTTGCCCCGGATCGAAGTCCGGGGCTTGATCCGGGCATCCACTGGCGCCGCTTCTCCCTACCGCCTCGCGGGCTGAGAGGCCGCATGGATGGCCGGATCGAGTCCACTGCTGTCCGGTCTGGAATTTCGACGCAGGCCGCACCCGGTGCTCCCTGCTCCTCCACCGCCACCACCCCGTCATGGCCGGACTTGATCCGGCCATCCATGCGGCCTCGCCACAGGCACGGCGGTCCGTCTGGAGGGATGGCGATAGGGGCGGGCCGCACCCGGCCCTCCATGCACCGCCCATGGATGCCCGGACTTGATCCACTGCTGTCCGGTTTAGGTCAGGGCCCATTGTATGGCGGTTT
>JAPPGP010000091.1 GCA_028821395.1 Defluviicoccus sp. | reverse complement strand
CCCACCAGATGTCGAACTGCGAGGTCTCCTCGGTGGCGTAGTCGGGATGGGTCATCGGGCGGATGGGGTGGAGCCAGATCGGCTTCTCCAGCTCCGCCATGCGCGCGAAGACGGGCTGGAACTCGGGCAGATCGAGCGGCTTGCCCCTGACGTTCGAATAGATCTGGATGCCGCACGCCCCGCCGTCGCGCACCGCGCGGTCGATCTCGACGAGCGCCGCGTCCGGGTTGTTCATCGGCAGCGTCGCGATCCAGCCCGGGAACCGGTCCGGGTGAGCGGCGCAGATGGCGGCCATGCCTTCGTTGAGCGTCCGCGCCAGGGCCGGCGTGTCGTCGGGTCCCGCCCAGTCGTCGATCACCGGGTTGGAGGCCGACAGAATTTGGCGGTAGTCCTCGAAGGGCTCGATATGGCGCAGCCTCGCATCGACGTCGAGCATGGTCGGGATGGAGCCGAGCACGCGGGCGAAATGCGGCGGGCAGAACGCCGAGAGTTGCTCCAGCGCATCGGCGGTGATGATGTGGTTGAAGACGTCGATCTTCATCGGCTCTCTCCCCTGGTCGCGGCGGCGGCTTGCCCGCCCGGCGGCGCGGCGATACTAACCATGCGGCGCGGCGTTGTAAGGGCTGGGCGGGACCGGATGGAGAGGCGTCGGGAAAGGATCGCGCTGCCGGGCGCGGAGATCGAGGTCGAGCGCATCGGCGGCGGGCCGCCTCTGGTCCTGCTGCAAAGCGCCGAGACCTACGAGGCCGGGCTCGATCTGGTGGACCGGCTCGCCGGTGACCGCGAGGTGTTCCTGCCCTGGGCGCCGGGATATGGCGGCTCGCCGCTGCCGGACTGGGTACGAAGCATCGACGACATCGCCTATATCTATCTCGACCTGATCGAGTATTACGGGCTGAGAGAGGCGGTGCTGGTCGGCTGCTCGCTCGGCGGCTGGATCGCCGCCGAGATGGCGACCAAGACCTGCGAGCGGCTGTCCAGGCTGGTGCTCGTCGATCCCCTCGGCGCGAAGTTCGGCGGCGCCTATGACCGCGACATCGAGGACATCTACTTCCTCCCCTCCGACCGGGTGAAGGCGATCCGCTTCGCCGACCCGCGCCGCGACCCGCTGGACGACATGACGGCGCTCGGCGAGGACGAGGCGATGCGGGTCGCCCGCCACCGCGAGACCACGGCAAGGCTGTGCTGGGAGCCCTATTTCCACAACCCGGCGCTGAGGCACCGCCTGCACCGCATCGCCGCACCGACGCTGGTGCTGTGGGGCGCCGAAGACCGCTTCGTCGGCCCCGAATACGGCCGCGCCTATGCCGGGCGGATCCCCGGCGCGCGGTTTGTCAGCATCGCGCGCGCCGGCCATTATCCCCACATCGAGCAGCCGGACGCGTTCATGGACGCGGTGTCGGCATTCCTGAACGGCGGGGGTTAGGGCGCGGCATGGAGATCTACCACTTCACCGAGTTCCCTTGGCCGCATCTGCCGCCCGACGATTCCTTCACCTCGATGCGGCTCAGCCTGCCGAGCCGGCATTACGACCCGAAGATCGGCGCCGAGCTCTACAACATGTATCTCGACCAGTATTTGCTGGCCGACGAGCTCGGCCTGCACTGCATGATCAACGAGCACCACCAGACCGCGACATGCCTGAACGCGGCGGGGCCGATCCCGCTCGCCATTCTCGCCCGCCAGACCCGGAACGCGCGGCTCTGCATCCTCGGCAACCCGGCGGCCAATATCGCCGATCCGATCCGCTGCGCCGAGGAGATGGCGATGATCGACAACATCTCCTATGGCAGGCTCGATTGCGGCTTCGTGCGCGGCGTGCCCTACGAGCTGTTCGCGTCCAACGCCAACCCGACCGAGACCCAGGAGCGGCTGTGGGAGTGCATCGATCTCTGCATTCGCGCCTGGACCAGCCATGACGGGCCGTTCAACTACGAGGGCAAGTGGCTCCACAAGCGCCAGGTCAATGTCTGGCCCAGGCCCTACCAGCAGCCCCACCCGCCGGTCTGGACCACCGGCGGCAGCGACCTGTCGCATGCCTGCAAGACGGTCGAGCGCGGCCACAACTTCGCGATGTTCCTGACCCCGGTCGACGGGCTCGCCAGGATGTTCAAGGGCGCGCGCCAGTATTGCCGCGACAAGGGGCTCCCCGAGCCCGCCGACGACCAGTTCGCCTTCATGCCGCTGGTCGCCGTCGGCGAGACCGAGGCCGAGGCCGAGAAGGTCATCGAGGGCGTGTTCTGGTACGTCACCCACAACAAGTCGGAGCCGCAGTTCCGCGCGCCGCCCGGCTACAACAGCCGCGAGCTCTACGCCCGCTTTCTGAGCGGGCGGTATTCCGGCGGGCGCACCGACGCGATCCGCACCAAGGGCGTCTCCTATTTCCGCGAGAACCACGTCGCGATCTACGGCACGCCCGACTCCGTGGTGCAGCAGATCCGCTCGCTCTACGACAAGGTGGGCGGGTTCGGCCACCTGATCGCGATGCTCCACTCCGGCGACATGGACTACAAGACCACCGCCAAGAGCATGACCCTGCTGGCCAGGGAGGTGCTGCCGCGGATCGCCGAACTCGGCACCAGGAGCACCGGGTTCGGCCCGCTCGCCGAGCGGAAAGCGGCGGCGGCGGAGTAGCCGCTAAGCGCCGTATTGAAGACCCCGCGCCGAGCTTGTCGGAGGGGCGAGTGCCGGCCGCGTCGGCGGAATTGGATCGCTCCGAGACGCGCCGTTGCCGGGCTCGCTGCGCAGCTCGCGCAGTGAGTCCCCCACCGCATGGACGGGCACGGTCGAGGTTCGCACCGGCCGTCGAGACGGCGCGCACGCGGACATTCCGGGACGTAATCCCGGACCGCCGGCGCCACGTCCGGGAACGCGATCGAAGTGTTGCACCGCGTCACGCCTGCCCATGCGGGTTCGCCGCGATTGCGCGCAATCTCACCGATTTGTGACCTTTCTCACGGTTCTTGCAAGATTGCCGCACAAAAGGAAAAAACCGAGCGGATTCCCACGTTGTTTCAGCCCTTCGTGTGGAACAGATTGGGGAATCGTCGCCGTCGCCGGCTGGTCGCCGTGGAACGAGTACTCCAAGAGCTCTTCGCGAGAGCGGATCTCCTTCGCTTCTGGCGGAGATCGGAGGGGCCGACCTGGCTGACGACGGCGGCGACCGATGGCGGCGGGCCGGCGCTCGACCGGCACCGTCAGACGCCGCACCCCGGCCTTGCCGGCCGGCGCGAACCGGGAGAACCCGCCGATGACTGACGCCGCCGCCGGGCCGGGGCTGCTCGAACGGCTTGCCGCCGGGCCGGTGATCTGCGCCGAGGGCTATCTGTTCGAGATCGAGCGCCGCGGCTATCTCTCGGCCGGCGCCTTCGTGCCGGAGGCCGTGCTCGACCACCCCGAGGCGGTGGCCGGGCTGCACCGCGACTTCCTTCACGCGGGCTCCGACGTGATGCTCGCCTTCACCTACTACGCGCATCGCGAGCGGCTGCGGGTGATCGGCAAGGAGGGCGTGCTGGAGGAGATGAACCGCACCGCGCTGCGCCTCGCGCGCGAGGCGGCGGCGGAGGGCGATGCGCTGGTTGCCGGCAGTGTGTGCAACTCCAACATCTATGTCGAAGGCGACCCCCGCACCGCCCGCGACGTGCGCGCGATGTTCGATGAGCAGGTCGGCTGGGCGGTCGACGAGGGCGTCGATTTCATCGTGGCCGAGACCATCTCATTTGTCGGCGAGGCGCTGCTCGCGCTCGAGGCGATCAAGGCGAGCGGCCTGCCGGCGGTGATCAACCTTGCCATTCACCGCGACCCCAGGACGCGGGAGCGGCTGAGCGTGGCCGAGGCGGGCAAGCGGCTGGAAGATGCGGGCGCCGACGTGGTGGGGCTCAACTGCGCGCGCGGCCCGGCCTCGATGTTGCCGCTGCTGGGCTCGCTTTGCGAGGCGGTGAGCTGCCACGTCGCGGCGCTGCCGGTGGCCTACCGCACCGGCGCGCAGGAGCCCACCTTTCAGTCGCTCAGCGATCCCCGCTGCGCCTGCCTGCCGGAGGGCCGCCCCTTCCCCACCGCGCTCGACCCCTTCACCTGCAACCGCTACGAGATCGCCGAGTTCGCCGTCGCGGCGCTGGCGCTCGGCGCGAGCTATCTCGGGGTTTGCTGCGGCGCCTCGCCGCACCACATCCGCAGCATGGCCGAGGCGCTCGGCCGCCGCCCGCCGGGCAGCCGGTATTCGCCCGACATGTCGACGCATGCCTATTATGGCACCTCCGACAAGGTGCCCGCGGCCTACAAGGAATTCGCCGGACAGCTGTAGCGCGCGGGAGCCCTGGAACTTCGGGGCTAACGCTCCTTGCGCCATCTGATTTCGTCGAGGGCGAGGCGGGCGCGGACGCCGAGGCCGCGGAACGGCGCCGGCGGCAGCCGCGCCGGGCTTCCCTGCGCCTCCATGTCGGCGATCAGCGGATTGTCGCGGCCGGTGGCGAGGTCGGCGGCAAGCACGCCCGAGATGGTTCCCTTGGTGACGCCCACGACGTTCTGGCAGACCGCGGCGAAGCTGTGCGGCCCCACCCTGCCGAAGCCCGGCGCGTGGTTTCTGGACAGGCAGACGAAGCCGCGCCAGCTGTGCTCGATCCCGACCTCGGGCAGCATCGGAAAGCGCGCCTCGAAGGCGCGGCGATGGCCGCGGCGGATTTCCGCCATCTCGGCATCCGCGCGTCTCAGCCTCGGCGCGTAGCGAAAGCGGTGGCGGATCAGGATGCGCCGATCGGCGGTATACCGCATGGTGACGCCGACGATCGAGTTGGCCGGGGTGAGCCCCCAGTCCTCGACGCCGCCGAGCGCCCGGTGCTCGTCCTCGGTGAGCGGCCGGGTCAGGCTGCCATAGCCGGCGAAGGTGAGCAGCGCGCCGCGGAAGGCCGAGAATTGCGGCGCATAGCCGTTGACCGCGAGAATCATGGCCCGGGCCGCGACGGTGCCGCCGGAGGTGGTGGCGCGGATGCCGTTCCGCTCCTCCACCTCGATCACCGGCGTGCGCTCGTGGAGCGTGACGTTCCCGGGCAGGGTGGCGGCGAGGCCGCGGGTGAGCCCCGCCGGATTCAGCAGCCGCCCGCCCGGGGTGTAGATCGCCGAAGAGTGGTACGGCGTGCCGGTCTCCCGTTCGAGCCCGGCGGCGTCGAGCCAGCGATAGGGCTCGCCGAGCGCGTCCAGCGAGCGGGCGAAGGGCTCGAGGATCTTGCTCCGGCCGAGCTCCGAGCGCGCGGCGTGATACTTGCCGCGCCTTGTGTAGCCGCAGTCGATCCCGTGCCGCGCCACGCACGCGTCGAGGTAATCGATCGCCGCCCGGCTGAGGCGGATGTAGCGCTCGGCGTCGCCGAGCTCCTGGAATTCGCCTCCCACATTGTGCGGCAGGTCGATGGCGAAGCCGGAATTGCGCCCCGACGCGCCTTCACCCACCTCGTGCGCTTCGAGCAGCGCGATGCGGTCTCCCGGCCGGTTCTCGGCCAGCCTGCGGGCCGCGGCGAGCCCCGCAAAGCCCGCCCCCACGACCAGCCAGTCGGCGCGCAGATCGCCCGCGAGCGATGCCGCGGGTTGCCGCTCGGGCAGGATCCGGCTCCACCCGTTGGTGGCGTCTTCCCGGGGCAGGATTTCGACCCTCCGCATCGATCGACCTCCGCCGCCCTCGCCGGACGGATCCCGGCGGTTCCAGACCGGACTTATCCGCAGCGACCGTGGCCTGTCCAGCGCGGATTTGTCGGTGGTCACGAGCGGCGGGGTCGCGCCCCGGCGTCCCTCGATACGCCCCGGATCGAGTTCGGGGCTACTCGGGATGAGGGGGCGTACCCACCGGGTTCATTCGGCGGCGTTCTCTCTTCTCCATCTCGCGCAATCGGACAGGTAGGCGCGTGCATCCTTGCTGAGCCGCGAGATGCCGAGCAGACGCGCCATAGCCAGAATTGGATCGTCTTCGTTCTCCAAGTCGCGGGCGTGGGCGTCAATCACCGAAGCGATCTCCGTCCGGGATATCTCCCGGATCGGGCGACCGTCGAGACCCCGAAATGGAACACGGTCGGAGTGGCTCCCGGGTGCCCAGACAAAGACGGTCTCGAACTCGCGGTGACTCTCCACCGACCGGAGGTTTTTCCGGACTTGCGCCTGAATGCGCCTCCCCGTTCGTTGCCATCCGTGCTTCTGCGCCACTCTGCGGGCGAGTTCGTGCAAGGTGACCGGCCCCTCGCCAACGACGATGCGGTGGATGAGCCGACGCAGAACCGGAGCGTAATCCAGATCGAAGAATCGATCGGGATCGGGGGTGACTTCCTCCTGACGTGCGCCCGCCGCCTCACCCGCGGAAGTGGAACCCGGGCCAGATACAGGTTCGATCCGAGAGATGGGCGCGGCAGCTATTGGCGAACCGCTGTCGCCGCCACCGGTTTCCGGGTCGGTCGACAGAACCGCGAACAAGTCCCCGTCGAGGCCCGGAATGGGAAGTTGGGTTTCCGTCCTTGCGACCGCCACGTCTTGGTCCGCAGACGGCTGATCTTGCAGCGGTTCGGACGGCGCAGGCTGTTCGATCTCCGCCTCACCGCCAGGCTCGTCGGAGTTCCCGGCTTCGCTCGATTGCTCGTCCGTTTCGTCCTCGACCGCCGCTCGCAGCTCCAGCTCTTCTTCGAGCAGCCGCACGAGTTCGAGGTGGATACGACCCGTGACATCAGAAGAGGCGCGAAACCACTCGGTCGACCAGACCCGAAGGATCGTCCAGCCGAGGCCTTCCAGCACGGCTTGCCGTGTCTTGTCCCGGTCACGCGCCGTCGCCGAGGAGTGGTACCTCGCCCCGTCGCACTCGATACCGGCGAGGTATCGGCCAGCGTAGTCCGGGTGCACGACGCCGAGATCGACCCGGAAACCGGATACCCCGATCTGGGTGCGAACCTCCCAGCCTCTGGCGCGGAGTGCATCTGCCACTGCTTCCTCGAAGGGACTCTCGGCAGGGCCAAGCGAGCCCTCGTCGCGCGAAGGGAGGGCAATAGGACCGCGCTCCGCATAGTCCAGAAATTCCTTCAGATGCCTGACCCCGACAGCACGGGTGCGGCTTAGATCGATTTGCTCGGCCCGGATCGAGGAGAACACGTGAAGCTCCCGCCGAGCGCGGGTGACGGCGACATTGAGCCGTTTCTCCCCTCCCGTGCCGTTGATCGGCCCAAAGTTCATCGTGAGCTTGCCGGCGAGATCGGGTCCGAACGTCACCGAGAACAGCATGACGTCGCGTTCGTCGCCCTGGATGTTCTCAAGGTTCTTGACAATGACCGGCTCCTCGCGCTCGTCGGCGAAGAACCATTCCAGCTCGCCGTCTTCCCGGCGGATTTGGTCGAGCAGGTCGAGAATAAGCGACTGCTGTTCGGCGTTGAAGGTGATGACTCCGAGGGTGAAGCGCTTTTCCTCCGGGATCGCGAGCCAGGTCTTGAGACGCCGCCTCACAAATTCGGCAACCGCCTTCGCTTCCTCGTGATTCCTGCGGTCTCGTCCTCGGGCGTAGGTGCCAGTCACCTTGTGAAAATTGATTGCGTCGGAACCTGCAGACGGAGCCGGGAAAGTTACGAGCCGGTCGCCATAGTAGTAGTGATTGGAAAAAGCGATGAGGGCTTCATCGCGGCTCCGATAGTGCCAGTCGAGAGTTCGGGGCAGCACGCCCGAGGCCGATGCCTCATCGAGTATCGAGGGCATGTCGCGCTCGACTTCGGGCAGGTCTTCGTCTTCGTCATCGGCACGCCCGAAGAAGTTCGTGGGAGGCAGCTGCTTCGGATCGCCCACGATGACCGTCTGACGGCCGCGCGCGATCGCGCCGATCGCGTCCCATGTCGTGATCTGCGACGCTTCGTCGAAGATCACCACATCGAAGGTGGCCTGGTCCGCCGGCAGATACTGGGCCACCGAAAGCGGTGACATGAGCACGCAGGGCGCGAGCTTCCCGAAGCTCTCGGGGAGGCCGGCCAGCAGTTGGCGAATTGGCATGGAAGGACGAACCAGCCCGAGCTGGTGACGGAGCGTGCCGAGTTCGGATTTTCTCGGGACGCCGTCTTGGGCGGGCAACCCATGCGCGATGCGTCGCATCACCTCGACAGGCGCGAGCTCCGCGGCGGCGGCATCCAGCTTGCGGAAGGTGTCGATGAGGTGCTCGTGCTCCCAACGGAGGAATCCTCGGAGCTCGTCGCTCGCATCCATCGCGTGCGGGAGCCACCAGCTTGCATAGGCCCGTTTGAACGCTTCCTCCGCGTTTTCCTCTATTCGTCCGTCTTCCAGCGCCTCAACGAGCGCGCCGAGGCCCGCCTCGTATGCCTCCTCGCACTTCGCTACCCATTTTGACCAGTCGCCCAGCCGCGCCTGTTCTTTCGACACCGTCGTCAGGCCGGATTCCAGGGCCGACACGCTCCACCCCAAAGGGAACACACCGTCGTGTCGCACGAATTCACCGACCTTTTCGTCCGTTTCCCGCTCCGCGACACGGTAGGCCCGGAGCGCATCCGGCGCGGTCCCGCCTGCCCGGGAGGCAAGCGCCGAGGTAGCGGATTCAAACCGGACCGGGTCCTCGACGTCGGAGCCCAGATCCGCCAGGGCAGCCCGGAATTCGATCGCTTGACGAACCGCCTCCGTCGACCGTTCCGGGTCAGTTTTCCCGCCGGTCTCGGCGACCGGCGCCAGGAGATTCTTGCGGATCGAGGCGTCGCGTTCGCGCATCCTGAAGAGCGCGCCCAGGTCGACCGCGGGATCGGACACCCCGTTGTCGGCGTAGGTCTGCAAGAGCTTTCGCACTCTCCTCCTCGCGAAGGCGGAGGCTGGCCAGATTTTCGCCTGGGCTTCGCGCCAGGCTGCGTCCATCTGTTCGAGCGGCATGCTCCCTACCGCGTGGAGCGGATAGGTCGCGACTGTTTCGGCATTGGCGACGGCAAGCTCCTCCACATCCGTTGCGAGCGACTCCGCCAGAGCGGTGAGGCTGTCCGGCGGCATGTCGGGTACGGAGGAAAGCTCGAGCGCTCCACGCTCCAGGCGAGGCGAAAGCGCCTTGAGCCGCGCGCGGCGCCCGGCCTCCAACTCGGGGTCCGAACGAAGGCCGAGTTCGCGCGCCAGCGCATGTTCCGCGCGCCTCAGCCCGGGGAGCGCCGTTTGGAGGGACTCCACGGCTCCCATCAATTCTCCCTGCCAGCGATGGGAGAATTCCTTGCGACGGATCAGCGAGATCGGGGGACCGGCCCGGACCACGGCGTGCATCCGGCCAAGGTCCGTGGCAAGGTTGACCAGGCGCTTGTAGCTCTCCTCGTCATGCGCGTCCTTGGACTTAAAGGAAGTCTCGAATGGCGGTGCACCCGGGGCAACCGAGGCCACCGCATCGAACACGCTGAACCCCTGCGCCCCCTTGGCATGAAGCGCCTCGACATAGGCGTTCAACCCGTCCCGGGAGAGCCTCAGCTCTTCGGTGACTTCGATCCATTTCTCTTCCGAGCCGCCCGAAGCCCGCTCCCATCCCCGTCCGAGCTGCGCGAGAACGTATTTTCGATCGGTCTTGTTGGAGTGAAGTTCGAGCGCCGCGTCGCCCAGCCCTGTCGCCACGAGCCGGCGGTGAACCACGTCGAGCGCGGCCGCCTTTTCGGCTACGAAGAGCACGGTTTTCCCCTCGCCCAGGCACTGCGCGATGATGTTCGTGATGGTCTGGCTCTTCCCGGTGCCGGGAGGCCCGACGAGAACGAAGTCACGGCCTTCCGAAGCTGCCAGGACGGCGGCGAGCTGCGAGCTGTCCGCGGGCAACGGCGTTAGGAGGTCCCGCGGCAAACGGCGACGGTCGATCTCTTCCGGGGAAATGTGTGTGCCGCCGTCCCTGTCCCCATACCACTCTTCGGCCCCGTCGATGAGGTGCTTCACCAAGCGGTTCTTGCGAAGCTGGTCGGACCGGTCGACCAGATCTTTCCACATGAGGTACTTGGCGAACGAGAAGGTCGAGAGCGCGAGCTCCTCGACGACTTCGAAGCCGGCGACGTCACGCACTTTCCGGCGTACGATCTCGAATACGCCCGGAACGTCGATTCCACTGTCATCGCGGGGCAGTTCGCCTTCCAGCTCCGGGATACGGAGGTTGAAGTCGCGTTTCAGAAACTCGAGCAGGGTCGAGTTGATCCGAACGTCGTCCTCATGGTGCCCGATCCGAAACGGAGACTGGGCGGACCGGCGTTCCAGCTTGACCGGTATGAGCAGCAGGGGCGCGCGGTAGGTCCGGGTATCGCCCTCGGTCTTCTTCCAACGGAGGAACCCTGCCGCCAGAAAGAGCGTGTTCGTGCCGCCCTCCTGCATGTCGCTTCTCGCGCGGCGGTATAGCGTCAGCAAGCGGTCGTTCATCTCCTTTCCGGTGAGCGGTACGACGAGCTGCTTGCGCTCGTAGGCGTCGCGGATGACTTCCTCCTCGATTCGCTGTGCCTCCTGCGGGGAAACCGTCCGCTGGCCAAACGGATCGTTGTCGTCGAGGGAGAATCCGCGAAATTTCTTGCCGTCGGCGAGCTCGTCTTCGAGGGCAGCGACGCTCGGACAGCGCAAGGGGAGGGTCTGTTTGCTGTCGCGGAAGTTAAGGAGCCGATTCCGCAGCGATAGATCGAGAAGCTTGCGTTGCCATCGCTCGATGCGGTCCTGAGGCGTCTCAGGTTCCTCCTCGTTGATCTCGCTTGGGAGCAATCCGAAATCCGGCAGGGGCGACAACGCCGCCGGCGCCGCCTCGTCGACCGTTTCGGATTCGTGAGGCTCCGGGACCTTGTGACTCGCGAGGGGACGAATCCGCGCGGCACGAGACCGTGCGATGTCGACAGCCATCACGAACTCAGGGTCACGGTCTTCGGCAAGACGGCGCCGCCCTTCGTCGACC
Source organism: Defluviicoccus sp. (assembly GCA_028821395.1). Lineage (GTDB taxonomy): Bacteria > Pseudomonadota > Alphaproteobacteria > MPNO01 > MPNO01 > MPNO01. The sequence goes on along the minus strand of JAPPGP010000091.1, from coordinate 1,160 downwards.
GCCTGAGTGAATCCGATGGAGGGACGTTTGGTCAGAAGCGTGGTCTCGATGGACACGAACTCGTGGGCCTGCACGGCTTTGCGGACGGCAACCACGTCCGGCTCAGTCACATGGCCGAAATCCTTCTTGACGATCCAGACCCCGACCCATGCATGGCCCTGCGAAAAGAGGACGACCGGGTTGAGGCCCGCGGCCTCGAAGGCGGCGGCAAGAAAGAGCGTGGAATCGAGGCACGTGGCGAGTCCTTCTCCGATGATGCGGCCCGGCCCCCGGATCTTTTGACCCTCTGTCTCGAAGGATGCAGGAGGCTCAGCATAGGTGAGCCCGAAACCCGTAACGGCGGACCAGATCGCGTCGGCAAGCATGTAGGCACGGCGCGGGTCAACCGACTGGTAGCCGTCCATCGAACCGTCGCGCCCTGCGCTCTGCAACAGACGTGCAGCGTCCTTCAGGACACGGGCCACCGCTGCATCGTTCGGAGAGACGAAGGCGGCGAGGATCTGAGCCATGTCGCCCACGCCACCCCATTCATCGCGTGCGAGGAGCTCTATCCGGCGCTTCTCGACGATCGTCGCAAGCCCTTGCGCCTCCATGCGGAATTCGAGTTCTCCGATCTCCGCTTCGTCGAGACCTTGCAGCCGTTCGATGTCGAGCGGGGTGGAGAGGTCGCTCAACGAGAGATCGGACCCCTGCGCGACGCGGTCGATGGACCAGGTTTTCTCGCGAATGATAGGAGGGACGGCCCGAAGGGTGATCCTTATATCCGTGAGCCCCTCGTCGGTCGGATTCTGGAGCGTGATTTCCTCGACGATCGCCATATCGTTCTGCGCCGAGGCAAAATTGACCCGTCCCAACGCGCGGTGTCGGAGTGCTACCTCCGGGGGCTCTGTAGGCTCGTCCGGCGCTTCCACGCTGTCGTTACTATTCGGCAATTCCTTTCTCCCAAAACCCCTATGACCAGGGAGTCCCAACCGACTGACGCCGGAGGCGGATAAATCATCAATCGCTATGAATGTTGCGAGGAAGGACCGCGACCGCCGGACCGATGGCTTCCGCAACGCCTATCGAGGGTTTCCATTAATTCTTGGCATTCAACAATACATTACTAGCCGCATCTATTCGCCGGCTGTCCATTAAATCGGTCGGATTTCGAGCGCGCA
>JAPPGP010000024.1 GCA_028821395.1 Defluviicoccus sp. | reverse complement strand
GCGCTCCTTCAACAGCCTGGAGAAGATGTCGTAGGCCCGCTCGCCGCGGTTGGTCTGCTCGACCACCATCGGCACCAGGGCGTTCATTCTCGTCTCGTCGCTCATCCGTCCTGCCCCTCCTCGGGCGCGGCGTCGGGCTCGGCGGGCTCGGCGGTGAGCTCGTCGAGCGCGACTTCGCGGTCCGTCACCTGCGCCATCTCGATGACGAAGTCCACCACCTTGTCCTCGAAGATCGGCGCCTGCAGCGACTGCATCGCCGCCGGGTTGTCGCGGTAGAACTCGAAGACCTGCGCCGCCCGGTCGGGCATCATGCGGGCCTGCTCCATCATCGCCCGGTTCAGCTCGTCCTCGCTCACCTGGATGTTGTTGGCCCGGCCGATCTCCGACAGCATCAGCGCCAGCCGAACCCGGCGCTCGGCGATCGCGCGGTAGCGCGCGCGAAGCTCGTCCTCGGCGAGCGCCTTGTCGTCCTCGTCGAGCCCGTCCTTCTCCCTCGCCTCCTCGACCTGGCTCCAGATGGTCTCGAACTCGCGCTCGACCATGCCGGGCGGCAGCTCGAACCCGTCCCGCTCGGCGAGCATGTCGAGCAGCGAGCGCTTGAGCCGGGCGCGCGAGAGGCGCTCGAACTCGTCCGCGATCTGCTCGCGGATCCTGGCCTTGAGAGACTCGAGGTCGTCGGCGCCGACATGCCTGGCGAGCTCGTCGTCGATCGGCGCCTCGTCGGCGCTGCGGAGCTCCTTGACGGCGACCGCGAAGCTCGCCGTCCTGCCCTTGAGCGCGTCGTTCGGGTAGTCGTCCGGGAAGTCGACCGCGACGGTCTTCTCATCGCCCGCCCTGGCGCCCAGGAGCTGCGCCTCGAAGCCGGGGACGAAGCGGTCCGAGCCGAGGCGGAGCACGAAGTCCTCCGCCGCGCCGCCCTCGAAGGGCTCGCCGTCGATGCTGCCCTCGAAATCGATCACCAGCTCGTCGCCGTCTTCCGCCGCCGCGCCGTCTTCCGCCGGGCTGAAATGGCGGTGCTGCTCGGCGAGGCGGCCGAGCGCCTCGTCCACGCGCGCCTCGTCGACCGCGACCACCATGCGCTCCAGCGCGATGGCGGCGAGGTCGGGCGGCTCGATCTCGGGCATCAGCTCCAGCGCGAGCGTGTATTCGAGGTCCTTGCCGTCCTCGAACTCGAGGTCCTCGATGTCGGGCTGCATGGCCGGGCGGATGCCCTCGCCGTCGATCGCGCTCGCCGTCGCATCGACGATCGCCGATTGCAGGACCTCGCCCTTGACCGCCTCGCCGAAGCGCCGGCGCAATATGGCGAGCGGCGCCTTGCCGGCGCGGAAGCCGGGGATGCGGGCCTCGCGGCCGAGATCGGTCAGCCTTGCCACCACCTTGTCCTCGATGTCGGCGGCGGGGACGCTGATGCGGTAGGCGCGCCTGAGCCCGTCGGCGCTGATCTGGGTGACTTGCATGGCGGTCCCGTGGGCAGTCCTGTGGTCAAGCGGCGGCGCTGGTGCGGGCGGAGGGACTCGAACCCCCAAGGCTTGCGCCACCGGATCCTAAATCCGGCGTGTCTACCAGTTCCACCACGCCCGCCTGCGGGCGGCGCCATGGTATAGTCGCCGCCCGCCGCGAGGGCAAGCGGACCGGCCAGGGAGGGCATCGTGCAGGGAAGTGCCGCGATCATCGAGCATCTCAACCGGGTGCTGAAGAACGAGCTGACGGCGATCAACCAGTACTTCCTGCACTCGAGGATGCTGAAGAACTGGGGGATCGCCGGCCTCGCCAAGCACGAGTACGACGAATCGGTCGACGAGATGCGCCACGCCGACGCGCTGGTCGAGCGCATCCTGTTCCTCGAGGGGCTGCCCAATCTGCAGGATATCGGCAAGCTGCTGATCGGCGAGACGGCGCGCGAGATCCTCGAATGCGACCTGCGGCTGGAGCACGCGGCGATCCCGGCGGTGCGCGCGGCGATCGCCGCCTGCGAGGCGGAGGCCGACTACATCACCCGCGAGCTGCTGGAGAAGATCTTGGAGGGCGAGGAGGCGCATGTCGACTGGCTGGAGACCCAGCTCGGGCTGATCGAGCGCATGGGGCTCGAGAACTTCATCCAGCACCACAGCGCGTGAGGCGTCAGCGCCTGGCCGCCTGCGCCGAGACCTCGTCCATCAGCCGCTGCGCGAATCCCAGGCAGCGCCCGCAGCGCGGCTCGCCGCCGAGCGCCGAATAGGCCTCCTCCGCCGACCGCGCCCCGCCCGCCGCAAGATCGCGCAGGTCGCACTCCCGATGGCGGTTGCAGATGCAGACATACATGGTGCTCAGCGCCACCTCGCTCGGATCTACATGTTTCTGCCCTAACTAAGAATCATTGTCAACTAATTTGATGCTGGCTTGCGCCTCTCAGCGGGGTGGCGGGGGGAAGCGGCGGATCGCGGCGCGGGCGGCGGCGTGGAGGATGGCGTCGGCGTCGATGCCGCAGGCGGCGTGGAGGTCGGGGATGTCGCCGGACTGGCCGAAGCCGGCGACGCCGAGCGGGTAGATGCGGTGCCCGGCGACCGAGCCAAGCCAGGAGAGCGCCGCCGGGTGGCCGTCGAGCACGGTGATGAGGGCGGCGTCGGGGGCGAGCGGGGCGAGCAGATCCTCGATCGGCGCGGTGCGCAGGCGGTCGCCGGCGATGCGCGCCTGGCGGGCGGCGATCCAGCCGGAATGCAGCCGGTCGGGCGAGGTGACGGCGAGCAGGGCGGCATCGGGCAAATCCTCCCTGAGCGCAGCGACAGCCTCCTCCGCCTCGGGCGCCATCGCGCCCATATAGGCGACCGCGAGCCCGGCGCCCTCGGGCGGCGCGCCGTCCCGCCAATAGGCGCCGGCGATGGTCCCCGCGCGCCAGCCCTCGTCGGCGCGGGCCGGCTGGCGGATCGCCCGCGTCGAGAGCCTGAGCGCCACCGAGCCGCCGTCTTCCGCCTGCATGCGGGCGAACCCCCAGGCCACGATCTCGGCGAGCTCGTCGACGAAGCCGGGCTCGAAGGCGGCGAGCCCGGCCTGGCCCAAGGTGATCAGCGGGGTCTCCTGCGACTGGTGCGCGCCGCCCTCGGGCGCGAGCGTGACGCCCGAGGGCGTCGCCACCAGCATGAACCGCGCGTCCTGGTAGCAGGCGTAGTGCAGCGCATCCAGCCCGCGCCGGATGAACGGGTCGTAGAGCGTGCCGATGGGCAGCAGCCTTGCGCCGAAGGTCTCGGCGGCGAGCCCGAAGGCCGACAGCATCAGGAACAAGTTGTTCTCGGCGATGCCGAGCTCGACATGCTGGCCGGCGGGCGACATCGCCCAGAGCTGCGGCGTGAGCACCGCCTCCTCGGCATAGGTGTCGGCGGCATCCTCGCGGCTGAACACGCCCTGCCGGTTGACCCAGGAGCCGAGCCCGGTGGAGACCGCCACGTCGGGCGAGGTGGTGACGATGCGCTCGGCCAGCGTCCCGCCATCGCGCGCGATCTCGGCGAGGATGCGCCCGAACCCGTCCTGGGTCGACATCCTCTCCCGCGCCGGCGCCTCGATCCGCGCCGGCACGGCGATCCGCGCCGCCGCGCGCCGCCTCGGGGCGGACGCGGCGAAGGGCGAAGCGGCCAAGAACGCCTCCAGCTCCCCCTCCGCGATGTCGAGCCCCGCAAAACGCTCCCACTCGTCCCCCGGCGCGATGCCCATCCCGGCGCGGAACGCTTCCATCTGGTCGGGCGTCATCAGCCCCGCGTGGTTGTCCTTGTGCCCGGCGAAGGGGAGGCCGTAGCCCTTGGTGGTGTAGCAGATCAGGCAGGTCGGCCGGTCGTCGTCGATCCCGCGAAACGCCTCCAGCAGCGCGTCGAGGTCGTTGCCGGCGAGGTTGGTCATCAGCGCGTTGAGCGCCGCGTCGTCGCGCCGCGCGAGCAGCGCCTCCGCCTGCGCGTCGCCGGAAAGATCGCGCGCCAGGCGCTCGCGCCACCCCGCGCCGCCCTTGAAGGTGAGCGCCGAGTAGAGCGAGTTGGGGCAGGCATCGATCCATTCCTTCAGCGCCTCCCCGCCGGGCTCGGCGAAGGCGGCCTCCAGCAGGCGGCCGTATTTGAGCGTCACAACCCGCCAGCCGACCGAGCGGAACAGCTCGTCGATGCGCCCGAACAGCCGGTCCGAGACCACCGAATCCAGGCTCTGGCGGTTGTAGTCGACCACCCACCAGAGATCGCGCGCGTCGTGCTTCCAGCTCTCCAGCAGCGCCTCGAACACGTTGCCCTCGTCGAGCTCGGCATCGCCGACCAGCGCGATCATGCGCCCGCCCGAGCCCGGCTCGACCAGCCCCTTGCAGGCGAGGTAGTCGCGCGCCAAGGCGGCGAACACGGTCTGCGCCGCGCCGAGCCCGACCGAGCCGGTGGAGAAGTCGACGTCGCGGTCCTTTGTGCGCGACGGGTAGGCCTGGGCGCCGCCGAGCGCGCGGAACCGCTCCAGCCGCTCGCGGCTCTCGCGGCCGAACAGATACTGGATGGCGTGCAGCACGGGGGCCGCGTGCGGCTTGACGGCGACCCGGTCCTCCGGCCTGAGCACGTCGAAATAGAGCGCCGTCATGATCGAGGCGATGGAGGCGCAGGACGCCTGGTGCCCGCCCACCTTGAGCCCGTCGCGCGACGGCCTCACGTGGTTCGCGTGGTGGATCGTCCAGGCGGCGAGCCACAGCACCTTGCGTTCGAGCGCCGCCAGGATCGCCCGGCGGTCGGCCGGCAGGCGCGCCGGAGGCACCAACTCGGCTGACAGGCTGGACATCGCTCACCCCCGGACGGAGCGCGGCGGACCCCGCGGAGACCGAGTATAGGCCGGGCGGCGAAGAATTATCTTGCGAAGGGCTGCGCGAAATGCAGGGTTTGCGCAACCAAGAGCACGCAGACGGCAACATGGAGGCAGATCGTGCCAAACCCCGGCCTCGACGCGATCGACCGCCGCATCCTGGGCGTGCTCCAGGCGGACGCGCGGATCTCCAACGCGGCGCTCGCCGAGGCGGTCGGGCTGTCGCCGTCGCCCTGCCTCCGCCGGGTGCGCGCGCTGGAGCGCCAGGGCACGATCAAGGGCTACGCCGCGCTGGTCGAGCCGGGCGCGGTCGGGCTCCCGATCTCGGTCTTCGTCCAGGTGACGCTGGAGCGCCAGGTCGAGCAGGCGCTGGACACCTTCGAGCGCGCCATCGGCGGCCGCCCCGAGGTGATGGAGTGCTACCTGATGACCGGCGATGCCGACTACCTGCTCCGCGTCGTGGTCTCCGACCTGACGGCCTACGAGCGCTTCCTGAAGGAGCACCTGACAAGGGTCGCCGGCGTCGCCTCGATCAAGTCGAGCTTCGCCCTCAACCAGGTGAAATACGCGACGGCGCTGCCGCTGGCGGGGGTGTGAGGGACGTGGAGTGGCGTCAAACCCATCCTCTTGACCGACAGCGTCGAGCAGAGAAGCCTTGTTCCAAGGTCGGAAGGTATCTCCGGTCAGCAGCGCGCGCCGGCACGCTGTCAAAGGGAGGCTCTCGGCCTTGAAAGCAATCGTCGACGCGTCGTTCACCCGCCATTGCCGAAGCGCGTCGACGAACGCCTCAGGCGCAGAATACTCGCGGTTAATCGCCGGCCAACGGACTGGCACGATACTCAATGTGTGCCTGAGCTACGCATGGGAACCCGTACCGGAGCGTCGGGTAGCGTGAAGCGGTTTGATTGGACCTGCTGGAACCAGCAGTCCATAAGGATGTGGACACTGGTCGCTTCCCATACTCGCCAGATCGCCAGCACTGCCGCATGCTCCTACTCGCCGGGTCGATAGCCTATTCGTCAGGTCAAAAGAAAACAAAAGTCGTGTTCTAGCTTGGGTGACGGTTTAGAGCCCCTAAACGCGTTCGCTTGTGTACTTACGGCCGTAGACGAAATTTCGGCACCGATAAGTTCCACAGAACGATTGGTGCCGCATTCGAGTGAACTAGTAAGTTCCTTTCTTACCTCCTCCCTGGCTAGTTTTCCACTGCCAATTCGCACCACCATCCTTGCCTCTTGCGCCAATAGTGGCGCCAGACCGGTCCACGCCTCAGTCAAGAACGTCCAGTACTTTATCGCGTTATAGTGGCGACCGTCGCCGCCGGCATGATTGACAATAGCGTCACCGCCTAGAAACCACAGGCGAAGCCATTGATCTTCGTGATAATTCGTTGTGTCCAAGTAAGGAGGCGAAGTAATGACGTCAGTAACGCTTTCCAACAGTTCTGGGAATGTGGACGCCGCGCGTCGCGCGTCGGACATGGCCACGGTACCACGTCCTCTCGGAGGAGGAGTCCGGAATCGGTAGTCAGTCATGTGTCTGAGTATTCGAAATGCGTCTCGGTAAGGCGGCCGATATCCGTTCTTCCTCCACCATCGAATTGAATATCCCGGCTTGGTACTAATGGTACGTGGCATTCGATTGCTGAAGTAGTTTGGGCTTCGGTGTGACTCTCCGTGCAAGGCTCCGAGGCATAGAGCAGCGATGAAGCGATCAGTGCGGTCATTGCGCCAAGACAGGCTTTGTCGCAAGAATTGGACTTGGGTGTATGTGTCCAAATCGAAGCAAAGACTAAAGAACTCGGACAATTCTCCCTCGGGTTCAATATCGTGAAAGGACGCGCTATCCTCTTCCAATCTGGAGAGCCGTTCCAGCACCTCCTGGCGTGTCGGCGGGTCACTCTTTGCACCAGACACACAAACGGCGACTGGATGAATGTCGCATCCTGCGGCGTCTCGTTCCTGAATTAGACTCTCGAATATTGTTGTCCCGCGTCCGCAAAACGGGTCGAACACGACACCGTTGAATTTTGTCGCCGCAAGATGCTTCGCTACAAATGACTCCGGAAACATTGCAAAATACGGACAAATGGAATGAAACCGGTGCCTCATGCCGATCTTGCCCGTTCGAGATATGTACTTATCCAAGCCACTGCATTGTCCAATTGATCGAATGCCTCGATCATCACGCCGTCCCGCGCAAGGAGAGCGGCTTCCGATACACGACGTGGCACACGGAGACGATGCAGAACATTGCCCAGGACCAGGACGTCGTCGTAAAATTCGTCCTCCAGACGAGCAAACGGCACTACGTGGTAGGCCACCATTTCTGTTGCAGGGGGGCGATCGAACCACCGAGCGGCGAACACTCGGTTTACATGCGACTTGATCGACTTGTCTTTCCAGTTCCTGCCGGTCGCCACCTGTGCTGCGACAAGAAGAAACCCTGGAAGCCCGTCTGGCTGCTCGCGCCAGGCGAACACGTCGACTTGGTCGTCTTTCGGTGCGGCAGGCGCTGCTGGGTGGGGGTTGACCGTTCCATCCTTCAATACGGCCCAGACTTCAGAGAGCTTTTTGATGAATCCGGTGCCGTCCGGTCTAGGATGACCAAAGGACCAAGCAGGTCCTTGGATCTCCGCTGCAATGGCAGCCGTGGCGAAGTACTGGAAGTATTGGCGAAGTTGACGAACCTCTTGGTCCGACGGATGCAAATCGGAGCCGTCAAGCAATGGGGACAAAGAGCGAACATTGGATAGAAGGAGTGACACTATGTAGGCCGCTTGGCCGAGGTCAGAATCGCTCGCCGTAAAGACAACCTCGTCACCACGATCATCGAGCTCGAACGGGTAAGCTGTCGCCAAGACCCTTTTTCGCGACGTCATGCGAGCAACGGCTCCGGCAGCCACTTCCTCGCGTGCCTGTATCTCGGCGTGGACGTCAGCGAACTCGGCTTCGGCCGCCAGTTCCAGTGCGTCGACAATGTCCTCGCTAAAGGACTGCCCGTGCCCCGAAAGTACAGCCTTGAGCTCAAGATAGTCGGCTGCGAGGTCCAAGTTGGGGGAGGCAACACCGGCAAATTCGTCTGAAGGAAGATAGACTACGGACATCACTCACCGTCCATCGCTGCTTCCCGCACCTTCTTTTTCATCCGATCTTGAATGGTTTGCGCTGTCTCGCAAATGTCTTCAGCTATGCCAAGCAAGGAGACATCGCGGCCGTCAAATCCGCGTAGGCTGTTGGACGCCTCACGTATTTCGTGACGAGTTCGGATCAAGGCCTCAGAAAATTTGCGTTCAGCCGGCTGCGTGCTCGCGTGAGCGTCGGAAAGTGACCCGGTGCTTCGCAATACGTTCAAGCCTTCGGCACTTATGAGAACCTCGCCCAAGCGTTTGATGTCTGGATTTTGAGATAGAATTACTGGATCACGGGTTTCTTCTTTCGATCCGTAAATCCACCTCAAAATTTCACGGAGGCAATCGACTTTGTCTTCGGGCACAGGATCTGGAGTCGGGTCGTAGCGCGACCAAGCTGCATCGAGCCCGAGGAACTGCATATAGGGCGCGCGAGACAGTGCTGTATAGAGATGGGAAAAGTTGAACCGCGGGCTTACTCGATCATCAACGTAAAATACTCCCCGAGAGTGCGCTTGTTCAAGCACGTAAATCGCATTGACCATCCGTTTGACCGTGTCATGCTTGTCGCCAATGCGGTTCGCAATATCCGATAGCGATATCTTCCCGGCACGATACCAATCGGCCGCGAATTTCGCCTTGGCGTATGACTCCCACTTCGCGGCTCCGTTAATGTGCTTAAAGCCGATGAAGGAACGCGCATCGTCCCGGCTGTCTACACGATAAACCGACACGCGGTCGAGGGTGGCTCGATGTTCCGCGGGGATTTCCGGTACAGAAATGCGGAGGCGTTCACGCTCAGCGATCCGAGCCGCTAGCTGCGGTTCGCGGAATAGGCGAATAGCAGCCAGACGACGATTGCCTTCCAAAACGACAAGATGTTCATGCTCTTTGAGAACAATCAGTGGTTCAATATCTAGGTAGCCGTTGGCGGCGATTGACTGAAGCAGCTCTCCCAAGTCCTCTGAACGGTAGAGTTGAGCGATGATCGCCTCGTCGGAGACATCGTCGTTAACGGTTACCAAACGGGGGTTGAGCCGATCCAGAACGAGCCCTTCCACCGACACAGGGGTGACGGTCGCCAAGGGTGGTGGACTAGCAGGTACGACGACCCCGGTCATGGGTGACGGTCTCTGCTGACGGACGCTCCGCCATTCACGAACTCGACTCCAGCTGTCTCCAAAGCGACTTCCAAATCCCTAACGGTTCTCGGATAGGTCTTTCGCAGTCCCCGTTCGAACGCTGTTATGGTTGCCGGGGCGACGCCCGATCGGCGTGACAGTTCAACCTGGCTCCAGTGCAAGCCTGCACGGGCCATCCGGCACTGCTCAGGTGTGATGGGCATGTCGTATCGATCTCCCCGCAGATTGAGGCTGTTCCTCAACCTTGTCAAAAAACGATAACATTATAGAAGGTCTTGGTCTAGTTGCGGCGGCAGCAGTAACCGAAGCTGCTGGTCGAGTAGCCTGAACGCGTAGTGGCCGCGCCACTCGGCGAGGTTGAATTCGAGCCGGATTCCGAAATGGGTCGGATGACCGCCCGAACGCCGGCGAACCTCGCCGATCCCGCCGCGGTCGCGTAGCGCGTGGTCGATCGAGTAGCCGAGCGATTCGGCGACGAAGCGGAGCGCATCGAGATAGTTGCTCTTGCCCGACCCGTTTGGACCGACCAGAAACGAGAGCTGCGCCGGGCGGATGTCGCAGGCGCCGATGCTCTTGTAGTTGCGCAGCGCGACCCGCGTCAGCAGGCGGCGGTCGGTCATTCGCCAGTCTCCGGCGGCCCCGGGGACGCGTTGTCGCGGCGTGTCCCCCTGCCCGGCGTCAGTATGGCCTTGCCCGATGTTCGGGGCCAAGCCGTTCGAGGATTGCCGGTCTCCATCTTCACGATAGGCGCGCGGGTGGTGGACGGGAGGCGCCCGCTACCGCGCCGCAGACCGTTACCGGTCGACCAGCGTCACCCACGCGGCGAGCGCGCGCCGGTCCTTCATCGAGGCGGATCGGAGTTTCCCGATGACGGCTTCCGCCGACGCTATGTCGGTCAGGACCGCTGCCTTTACGGCGCGCCAGGACGGATCGTAGTCCGCGGCGTAGCGCTGCTCCTGGACCCTTACGAAGACGTTTCCGAAGTCCTGGATATCGGCTGGGAACTTCCCCATGACCTGCCGATTGCGGAAACGGTCTCTTGCCCGGCTGTGGTCGAGCGAGCGGTAGGCTTGGCGCCACGCCGGCTCGCTTCTCCTTGCGCCTACCGTCCCGATGAACGCATCCGCGCAGTTTCGGCAAAGCGCGTGAAAGAGCGCGTAGTAGGCGGTGCTGACGGCCCGGCGCAGATCGGACTGGCGGGGCCTTCTTCCGCCCATCGAGGCGAGGCGCTTCGCCGTCCCGATCGGGTCACGCGCTGTCAGCGTACTCGTCCGCGGGAATGTAGGACACCATGGGAAAACGATCCTCGCCGATATCCGAGAGCTCCGGCCGCAGGTGCCTGACGAAGGCGACGACCTTGGAAACATCCAGCTCCCGGCCGTCCGGCTCGTACACCACCGCGACATCGAGCACCGGATCGCCGCCCGCGTCGTGGCCTTCCTCCACTTCGACGGAGACCAGTTGCAGGTCGGGGAATTGTTGCCTCAGGACCGCGCCGACGACCCGGGCCACCCCGGCCAGGGAATTCCCTTCCCTCTCGACCATATCCGTACCCTCGCTTCGCGCCAGCCTACACCCGTCCGGGCGGAATGCACGCGGCGAAATCGTTGCTCGCCGCGCGCGACCGAGCGGGGCGCCATCCCGCCGACATGGGATCGCTCCTCGTCCGCTTCAACCGGTCGATCGACCGCGCTGCCGTTCGCAGGGATGTGAGGGCCCCGCTCACGCCATGTCGAGCAGCGCGTAGATGCGCCGCGTGTAATCGCCGAACGCCTCTCCGGTCTTGACGGCGAGCGCGCGGGGGTGGGCGAGCTCGATGGGGAAGACCTCGGCCATGCGGGCCGGGCCCGCGGTCATCACCGCGCATTTGGAGCCCAGGAACACCGCCTCCTGGATGCTGTGGGTGACGAAGACGATGGTCTTGCGCTGCTCCGCCCATATGCGCAGCAGCTCCAGGTTCATCTTCTCGCGGGTCAGCGCATCCAGCGCGCCGAACGGCTCGTCCATCAGCACCAGCTTGGGGTCGTGGATGAGGGCGCGGGCGATGGCGGCGCGCTGCTGCATGCCGCCCGACAGCTCGTAGGGGTATTTGTGCTCCGCGCCTTCCAGCCCGACCATGCGCAGCAGCTCCAGCCCGCGCTCGCGGCTCGCCTTCGCCGGCAGGCCCAGGATCTCGGCCGGCAGCAGCACGTTCTCCAGGATGCGCCGCCACTTCAGCAGCAGCGATTGCTGGAACACCATGCCGACATCGCGCCCGGCATCGAAGGCGTGCTCCCCGCCGCCGATCCGCACCTCGCCGCCGTCATGGCCGTGCAGCCCGGCGAGCAGCTTGAGCACGGTGGTCTTGCCGCAGCCCGACGGCCCGACCAGCGAGACCAGCTCGCCCGCCTCGATGTCGAGGCTCACGTCGGAGACCGCAAGAAACTCCTCGCCCCGCGTGCGGTAGACCTTGCGGACGCTGTCCAGGCGGATGAACGGCTCGCCCATTCCGGTCCGGCCGGGCGGCGGCGGGCTATTCGACCATCTTGATCGACCGGTCGAGGAACTCGTTGCTGTAGGCGGTCTTCACGTCGAACGGCGCCTTCATCTTGAAGTATTTGGCGACCAGCTCGTAATCCGCCTGCATGCGGCCGGGGTCCATGTAGCCGAGGGCGACGGTCCGGGTGAACTCGTCGGTCATCAGCTCCTTGACCCGCGCCCACTGGTGCTCCTGGTCGGTCCGCTTGAGGCCCGAGCTCGCCGCCATCAGCGAGTCGATGCAGGGCTTCGATTCGGCGACGCAGGCGGCGAACGCCTTCTGGGTCACGCGCACGAAGCCCGCCACGGCGTCCCGCCTGGCCTTGAGAAAGGCACCGTTGACGATCACCGAGTTGCCGTAATGGTTGAGCCCCGCCTCGGACCAGGCGAGGAACCCCATGTCGTCGCCCAGCAGCCGCTTCATCGTGTCGTGGCCGTTGTAGAAGTTGGTCGTGATGTCGATCTGACCGGCGAGCAGCGACGGCGCCTTGGCCTGCGGCGAGATGTTGACGAACTCGACCGCATCGGCCGGCAGGCCCACCGCCTTGGCGAATGCCGGCCACATCACGCGGGCCGCGTCCCAGGGCGGGTTGCCGATCTTCCTGCCGGCGAAGTCCTTGGGCCCCGCGATGCCGGACTTCTTGAGCCAGTACATGCCGTAGGGCGAGTTGGCATAGATGTTCATCACCGCGGCGAGGTCGGCGCCCTTGCTCCTGGCGACCAGCGCGGTGGCGAGATCGGAGATGCCGAGATGGCTGGTGCCGGCCCCGACCAGGACCATTTTTTAGTCGTGGCTGAGGGCTCGGGATGACGGGGATCGCACAG
>JAPPGP010000002.1 GCA_028821395.1 Defluviicoccus sp. | reverse complement strand
AACCCGGGCTGCCCGTCGGGGCGGGGCTTGCGCCGCTCGGCGATGGCCACGACCCGGGCTCGGGTCTTGGTGAACACGCTGCGCCGGCTGCGGTAGGTGCGCGACTTGCGCAGGTTGTACAGGTGCCCGTTCGACAGCCCCGCCAGGCGCGCGAAGCGCTCATCGGCGAAGACCTCGTACTGGCGGCGCAGCACCGCCCGGGTGGCCGGCCCGCAGCGCTGGCCGAGCGCGGTGTCGACCTCGGCGAGCAGGCGGATATCGGCCGCGGTGTAGCGCCTCGTGAAGGGACGCGACGGTCCGGCGCTGCGACGGTCGCGGATGCGCCCCGTGGAGCGGTGCTGCGCCATCAGCCGGGTGAGCTGCGCGCGCGACAGCCCCGTCATCTTCGCGAGGTACGCCTTCACCGCGCCCTTGTCCGCCTTGCCCAGCGCCGCGTAGTCGAACTGCACCAGGGTGCGCCGGATGAACTCGTAGGCCGATGCCCGGTCGGCGAGGGCGAAGTCCACCGGCCCGGTGCCCTCGGCCACGTGCCGAACCTGTTCCAGGGTCTGAACCCGTTGTGTCTGTAGCGTCACGATCATCCTCCGATGATCCCCGAATCGCTCCCGCTACAGGCTCATCTGTCGTTGGATTCAACCCCTCCCTTCAGGCTCACTTCTCATTGGACAAGGCTATCGATTGGCGGCTCCCGACTCGCCGGGGTAGGATGCCCGCCCGCCGCCGCACGACCCGACTCCTCGGCCCACCGCATGGACCCGGTAGCGATGCACGACATGGCCGTCGAAGCCCGGGCCGTCACCAAGACCTTCGGCGGCGACGGTGACGAGGTAACCGCGCTCGACGACGTCACCGTCTCCATCCGGGAGAACGAGTTCTTCACCCTTCTCGGCCCCTCGGGATGCGGCAAGACGACCCTGCTTCGCCTCGTCGCGGGATTCGATCACCCGACGCGCGGCGAGGTCCGCCTGCACGGCGAGGACATCTCCCACCTGCCGCCCTACCGGCGCCCGGTCAACACCGTGTTCCAGAGCTACGCGCTCTTCCCGCACATGACGGTGGCGGAGAACATCGCCTTCGGTCCGGAGATGCTCGGGCGGCCGCGCGAGGAGGTGGTCCGCACCGTGGACGAGATGCTCGGCCTGGTTCGCATGGAGGAGTTCGCGGCGCGCAGACCGGAGCAGATTTCTGGCGGGCAGCAGCAACGCGTCGCGCTCGCGCGGGCGCTCGCCGCCCACCCCAAGGTCCTGCTGCTCGACGAGCCGCTCTCGGCCCTCGATCTGAAGCTCCGCAAGGAGATGCAGATCGAGCTCAAGCGCCTCCAGCACGAGACCGGCATCACCTTCGTGTTCGTGACCCACGACCAGGAGGAGGCGCTGACGATGTCCGACCGCATCGCGGTCATGAACGCGGGCCGCATCCTGCAGGTCGGCGCCCCGCGCGAGATCTACGATCACCCCGCCGAGCGCTTCGTCGCCAACTTCATCGGCGAGAGCAACCTCCTGCGCGGCGAGCTTGGCGCGGTCGCCGGCGCAACCGGCACGGTCACCCTCCCCTCGGGCGCCACGCTCAGCGCATCGGTGCCAGACGGCGCGGCGCGTTCCGGCCCGGTCAACGTCGCCATCCGGCCCGAGCACGTGCGGCTCGCCGCGAGTCCCGCCGAAGGCACCGTGAGCGGACGCGTCGAGAACGTCGTCTACTTCGGGACGGACACCCTGTATCACCTTCGCCTCGCCACCGGCGAGCCTTTCACGGTGCGGATGCAGAACGCCCGCGACGGCTCGCCCGGCGCGCGGGCCGGCGACACGGTCGGGGTATCGATCCGCGACGACGCCGCCCAGGTGCTGCGGGACTGAGACGGTCGTGAGCGAGCTCCAACCCCGGACGGCGCCGGCCGCAGGGTCCGTGCCGGACCCCGGGCGAGCCGCCCGGCTCGCGGCCGAGGCCGCGCGGCGCGACGTCCGCACCCGGTGGGTGCTGTCGCTGCCGGCGATCACCATCATCACCGCCGCCGCGGCCGGTCCGCTCCTGATCGTGCTCGTCTACTCCTTCCTCACCCCCGGGCCCTACGGGAACGTGGAGTGGCGCTTCTCCGTCGACGCCTGGATCAACGTCGTCCTCCAGAAGGACATCTTCGACGACACCTGGCAGTGGGCGGACGCGCACCTCAGGATCTTCTGGCGATCCCTGGAGCTCTCGTTCCTGACCACCGTGCTGACGCTGGTCTTCGGGGTCCCGACCGCGTGGTTCATCGCGACCCGCAGCGAGCGGACCCGGGCGGTGTGGCTGTTCCTCATCACCATCCCGTTCTGGACCAACCTCCTGATCCGCACCATCGCGGTCATGGAGCTCATCCGCAACGAAGGCGTGATCAACAGCGCGCTGATCGGGATCGGCGTCATCGATCAGCCGATCCAGATGATGTTCACCGACTTCGCCATCGCGCTCGGCATGACCTACGTCTACCTGCCGCTGATGGTCCTGCCGGTGTACGCATCCTTCGAGAAGCTCGACTTCCGCCTGGTGGAGGCGGGATACGACCTCTACGCGAGCCGCCGGAAGATGTTCCTGCGCATCATTCTCCCGCTCGTGAAGCCCGGGATCATCGCGGGCTCGATCCTGGTGTTCATCCCGTCGCTCGGGGCGTACGTCACCCCGCGCGTCCTCGGCGGGGGCAAGAACCTCATGCTCGGCAACCTGATCGAGCTGCAGTTCGGCCAGGGCCGGAACTGGCCGCTCGGGGCCGCCCTGGCGATCACGCTGATGGCGATGGTCATGGTCGCCCTGCTCTACTACGTGCGCGTGACCGGCCGCGGGCGCAGGTCGTATGGATAGCCGCCGGCTCCCCGAACCGTCCGCCGGCGCCGCGGCCGCCGAGCGCCCGTCCGGCTCGCCTGGGCGGCCGTTCTCGGCCCGGCGCATTCCCGGATTCACGAGCATCGCGCTCGCGACCTTCGCGCTCCTCTATGCGCCGATCGCGATCCTCGTCGTCTACTCGTTCAACGCCGGGCTGTCGATCGCGATCTGGGAGGGGTTCTCGCTCCGGTGGTACGAGCAGGCCTGGAACAACGAGGCGGTGCAGGAGGCGACGCTGCGGTCGCTCGGGGTCGCTACCGTGGCGGCCACGGTGGCGACCGTCGCAGCCACCATGGCCGCGCTCGCGACCACCCGTACGCGGCCGTTTCGCGGCATGACCGCGATCTACACGCTCATCAACCAGCCCCTGATGGTGCCGGAGATCGTGACCGCGGTGGCGCTGCTGATCTTCTTCGCGATCATCAAGGTCGCGACCGGCCACACCGGGATCGTGTACCTCGTCGCCGCCCACACCGCGTTCTGCATCCCCTTCGCCTATCTGCCCATTCGCGCCCGGCTCGAGAGCATGGACCTCTCGCTGGAAACCGCGGCGGCCGACCTCTACGCGACGCCGTGGATGACGTTCCGGCGTGTGACCCTCCCGCTGCTGTGGCCCGGGATCATGGCCGGTTTCATGCTCGCGTTCGTGATCTCGCTCGACGACGTGGTCATCACGGAGTTCGTGAAGTCCGCGGGCCAGGAGACCCTCCCGACCTACATGCTCGGCCAGATCCGCCGGATCATGACGCCGGAGGTCAACGCGATCTCCACCGCCCTGCTGCTCGCCGGCGTGGTTTTCGTTACGCTGTTCTTCGCCCTGAGCCGCAAGCGGTAGCGGGCGGCGGGGAGGCCAACCATCGGCAAGATGCCAAGCATTGAGGGATGAAAACATGAGAAGACTGACCGGCGCCCTCGCGGGCGCGACGCTGCTGACGGGAGCGGGAAGCGCCCTCGCGGCGGGAGAGCTCAACATCTTCAACTGGGGCAACTACACGAACCCCGAGCTGATCGAGAAGTTCGAGGCGGCGCACGACGTGAAGGTCACCATCACCGACTACGACTCGAACGACACCGCGCTCGCCAAGGTGAAGGCGGGCGGGCACGGCTTCGACATCGTGGTGCCGTCGGCGAGCTATGTCCCGATCTGGATCGGGGAAGGATTGCTGCTGGAGACGCGGCCGGACCGGCTGGAGAACTTCGGCAACGTCGACGAGCGCTGGGTGAACGTCGACTGGGACCCGGGCCGGCGCTACACGGTGCCCTGGCAGTGGGGCTCGACCGGCGTGATCGTGAACACCAAGTACTACCAGGGGGACATCAACACCTCCGCCATCTTCCTCGACCCGCCGGACGAGCTGAAGGGCATGATCAACGTCGTGCCGGAGATGGGCGACATCGTCAACCTCGCCATCATGTACTACGGCGGCGAGGTCTGCAGCGACGACAAGGACGTGCTTCGCAAGGTGCGCGACGGGCTGGTGGCAGCCAAGGAGCACTGGATCAGCATGGACTACGGCAACATCGAGAAGTTCTCGAAGGAGGACTTCCACGCCGGCGTCTACTGGAACGGGGCGGCCTTCCGCGCGCGGCTCCAGAACGAGGCCCTGGCCTACGGCTACCCGAAGGAGGGCTACGTGCTGTGGATGGACAGTGTCGCGGTGCTCGCGGACGCGAAGAACGTCGAGAACGCGAAGCTGTTCCAGAACTTCATCATGGCCCCCGAGAACGCGGCGCTGATCTCCGCCTTCGCCCGCTACGCGAACGGGATCAAGGGCTCCGAGGAGTTCATGCCCGCAGACATGAAGACCGCGCCCGAGGTCAACATCCCGGCCGAGTTCGCCGCCCTGGGCACCTTCATTCCCACTTGCCCGCCCGAGGTCACGCAGCTCTACACGAGGATCTGGACGGACCTTCAGAAGTAGGGCACCACGAACGGTACGGCCAGCGCGGAGCCCGGGGGTTTCCGGGCTCCGCACACGGCCGTCACATCCGGGAGTCATCGCGATATGGACGACGCCGAACTCTGCTACCTGCCGGCGACCGAGGCCCTCGCCGCGTTCCGTGCGCGCACGCTCTCGCCGCGCGAGCTGATGCGGGCGGTGATCGCCCGCGCCGAGGCGATCGCCGAGCCGGTCAACGCCTTCACCTTCACCCACTTCGACGAGGCGCTCGACGCCGCCGGCGCGGCGGAGGAGCGCTACGTCCGAGGCGGGGCCACCGGACCCCTCGACGGCCTTCCCGTCGGCATCAAGGACGAAAGCTTCATCGCGGGGAAGCCCACGTCGAACGGCTCACTGACGATGGAAGGCTTCGTCGCGGACCGGTCCTCGACGATGAACGAGCGGATCCTCGCCGCGGGCGGCATCGTGCACGCGCGCACCGCGACGCCGGAGTTCTCGTGCGCGGGCTACACCTGGTCGCGGAAATGGGGCGTGACGCGCAACCCGTGGAATCCGGGGTTCACCCCGGGTGGGTCGTCGGGCGGCTCCGCGGCCTCGCTCGCGGCGGGCACCTCCGCGGTCGCCACCGGCTCGGACATCGCCGGCTCCATCCGCATCCCGGCCTCGGCCTGCGGGCTCGTCGGCTACAAGCCCCCTTACGGGCGCAACCCCGACGACCCTCCGTTCAACCTCGACTTCTACTGCCACACCGGACCCCTCGCGCGAAGCGTGCGCGACGCGGTCATCCTCCAGAACGTCATGTGCGGGCCGCACCCGCTCGACGTCTCCACGCTGCGCCCGAAGCTGGAGCTTCCGACCGAGTTCGAGCCCGTCGACGGCTGGCGCATCGCCTACTCGCGCGACCTCGGGTTCTACGAGGTGGACCCGGAGGTCGAGCGCAACACCCTCGCCGCCCTCGATGTGCTGCGCTCGCTCGGCGCCACCGTCGAGGAGGTGGACCTCGGCTGGACCGGGGAGAGCATGGACGCGGCCATCACCTATCTCGGCCATCTCTTCGGCGGGTACATCTCCAAGCTGCTCGACGAGCACGGCGACCGGATGACGACCTACGCCCGCGCGTTCGCGGAATCCTCCCTGGGCTCGACCGCGCGCGACTTCGTGAGCTCGCTGGAGGTCGCGAACGCGATGTACGCGACGCTCGGGCCCCTGCTCGAGAAGTACCGGCTCCTGATCTGCCCGACCACAGCGCTCCCCGCGGTGCCCGCCGACTTCGACCAGTCCGCCGACACGCTGCAGATCAATGGTCGGGAGGTGAGCCCGTTCCTCGGCTGGGTCATGACGGTGCCGTTCAACATGCTGAGCCGTTGCCCGGTGCTGACCGTGCCCTCCGGCCATGCGTCGAACGGGGTGCCCACGGGGCTCCAGATCGTCGGCCGAACATACTGCGACGAGGACGTGTTCCGGGCCGGCCTCGCCTACGAGACGGCGCTCGGCGGCTGGTACCGCTCCCCCGCGACTCGCCCGGCGCTCTGAGCGCGGGTCGGAAGTACCCGCACCCGCACTGAAGGATTCGGATCGGGAGCCGAGCCATGAATGCCGTCGGTCGGCCACCCGGCAACACACGAAGGGGAATCGATGAGAACCGGTGAAGGGTTTGCGGGAAAAACGGCGCTGGTGACCGGCGCGGCCGGGGGCATGGGTCTCGAAGCAAGCCGCCGGCTGTGCGCCGAGAAAGCGCGCGTCTACGGCGTCGACATGCGCCCCCCGAACCCCGGCGAAGCCCCTTCCGGCGCGGTATTCGAGGTCGGCGACGCGGGCGACGAGGGCTTGGTGTCCGCGCTCGCCGCGCGGGCGGTCGAGGAGACGGGCCGGCTCGACTACCTGGTCAACGCGGCCGGCGTGCTCTGGTTCGATCGCGACACCTCGCTGACCGCGATCGACCCCCGGGTATGGGACGAGGTGCTGCGCATCAACCTCACCGCGGCGATGATCGCGGCGCGGGTCGCGCTGCCCCACATGCGGCGTGCCGGCGGCGCCATGGTCCACGTGTCCTCCACGCAGTGCTACCGCGGGGACGACCGGCCGCAGGACGCGTACCAGGTGTCCAAGGCCGGACTCCTCGCCCTGTCGAAGTCGATCGCGATCCAGTTCGCCGCGGAAAGGGTCCGCTCGAACGTCGTGGTTCCCGGTCCCACCCGCTCTCCGATGCAGCGACGCTGGGACGCGGACCCGAGCGCGGAGCGGGCGGTGGCCGCGAGCATTCCGCTCGGCAGGGTCGGCTCGACCGCAGACCTCGCCGAGGCGATCCTGTTCCTGCTCTCCGACCGCGCGGCCTGGATCACCGGCGTCGAGCTGATCGTGGACGGCGGCCTGCTCGCCCGGCCCTGACCGACCACCACGTCGCCGCCCCGGTCCCCCCAAGACGTCGGACGATCCCGTCCCGAAGCCCGAAATGCCGCGAGCCGGGGGCCATGACGGGCTAGGCCGCCATTTCTCACCGATTCGCGAAGCGAGGGTGTGGAGATGGTCAGACTTCCGCTTGCTTCGCAAGCTTGGTTTGAATTCGCAAGGCGAACGCGAGTCAAGGCGCGCAGGCGTACTTGACAGTACAGAGCGAGCTTGCGAAGCAAGCGGCAGTTCCAGCGAGCACCTTGGCCGCGTTCAACGCAGCGAATTCGGCCAGATCCGCGTCCGCAGCCGTGAATCGGTGAGAAATGGCGGCTAGACGCGGGACCGGAATTGCCGTCCCGATCGCAGCTCCGCCGGCCGGCACGCGCGAGACTTCCGCAAGCCGCTCAGGTCGCGCAAATCCCGGGCCGACGGTCCTCCCACGGACGGGCGCGCTCGAGCTGGCCCGCGAGACGGATGAGCGCCGCCTCCTCGCCCCAGCGGGCGACGAAGTGCACTCCGACCGGAAGCCCCGAGCGCGTCCAGTGCAGCGGCACCGAGATCGCGGGCTGGCCGCTCGTGTTGCCAATCCAGGTGAAGGGCGAGAAACGGGCGCTGCGGCGGCGAAGCTCGAACGGATCGCCGCCCTGGTAGACCAGGGTGCCGAGCTTGACCGGCGGCTGCCCGAGGGTGGCGGTGAGCCACAGGTCGTGCCGACCGAAGAACGCGGACAGGTCCCGCACCGAGCGCTGCATGTCCTGAACCGCGAGCAGGTAGTCGTGCGCGCCGAGTGCCCGCCCGCGTTCGGCGAACCTCCACACGAACGGCTCGAAGTGCTGGGGCCCGGCAGTGCGCCCGGTGCGCCGCTCCCAGTCCGCGATCGCCCATGCCGCGCCGGCCGAGAGCAGGGTGGTGAACTTTGTCCACAATGCCTCGGCGTCGTAGTCCGGGCACGCTTCCTCGACCACATGGCCGAGCGACTCGCACAGCGCCGCCGCATCGCGCACCGCCCGCTCGCACTCGCGATCGATCTCGTCGCCGAGCGGGGACTCGACGGAGAAGCCGATTCTGAGCGGCCCCGGCGACCGCTCGACCTCGCCGGTATAGGACCGCGCCGGCGGCGGCGGGACATAGGGTTCACCAGTCGCGGGGCCTGCGACCGCGTCGAGCAGGGCGGCGGTGTCCCGTACGGTGCGCGTCACTCCGAGCTCGCTCACCAGGCCCGACCACATGTCGCCGTAGTGGGGCGCGAGGGAGACCCGTCCCCGGCTCGGCTTCAGGCCCACCAGTCCGCAGCACGAGGCGGGGATGCGGATCGAACCACCGGCGTCGTTGCCGTGCGCCATCGGCACCACGCGCGCCGAGACCGCCGCCGCGGCGCCGCCGCTCGATCCGCCCGCGGTCCGCTCGGCGTCCCAGGGGTTGCGGGTGGGGCCGAACAGCCGCGGCTCGGTGGTCGGTCCGATGGCGAGCTCCGGGGTATTGGTCTTGCCGATGAACACGAGCCCGGCGGCGCGGAAACGGCGCACCAGCTCGCTGTCCTCGGCCGGCACGTAGTCGGCGAGGAACGCACTCGACTCGGTGAAGCGCACGCCTTCGACCTCGGCGAGGAAATCCTTCACCAGAAAAGGCACCCCGGCGAAGATGCCCGTGCCCGGGTGGCTGCGCGCGGTCTCGCGTGCCCCGTCGTACATCTTCGTCACGATCGCGTTGAGGGTGCCGTTGACCTGCTCGGCCCGGTCGATGGCGGCATCGACGAGCTCCAGCGGGGTCAGCTCGCCGGCCCGCACCAGCGCCGCGCACCGCGTCGCATCGAGTCCGGCGAGCTCGCTGCTCCTGATCGCCATGCGCTCGTGTCCTCCTGGCAATGGCCGAATGTCGGGTCGCGGCGGACCCTTTCCGTGGCTCGCGGGGCCCGGACGGCCCCCGGAGCCCCTTCGCTCAGCCGTCGATGAACTTCCAGTACGTGTCCTTCCTGGTGATCAGCCCGTCGCGGAACGTCCAGATGTCGCAGCCGAGCCAGTCGAGCGGCGCGCCCTCCTTCGGTGTGCCCTTCACCGTCCACTCCGAGCAGGCCCGGGTGCCGTCCGGGTCGACGAAGTGCTGCATGTCGACCCACCGCATGTCGGGGATGACCGCGTAGCGGGCGCGCAGCACCTCGCCTATCGCGGGCCTGCCGCGCAGCCGCTTCGCCTCCCACGGGTCCGGGCCTCGCGCCATCAGCCACTCCCCGTCCTCGGCGAAGTACGAAAGGATGCCGTCCATGTCGTGGCGGTTGAATGCGTCCTGGATCGCGTCGAGCAGCGCGATCGTCACCTTCGGGGGGTTGATCACGGGCTTCTCCCTGACAGGCGGCCGGATGCGGACGGCACGCATGATGACAATCTTCCGTCCGGACCCGCAAGCCGGACGGCTGGACACCCCGCGTGCAACGTGGTTCAGTGCGTGCGCCGCCCCGGAGACACCGACGGCAGGAGAGCGTGCCGGGAAAGACATTGCGGAGTACGCCAGCCCCCGAGATCCGACATGCCACGCAATCGCCTGAACTTCCTTTTCCTCAACGTCGGGCACTTCCTCGATCATCTCTTCATGCTGATCTTCGCGACGGTCGCGGCGCTGCGGCTCGCCGAGGAATGGGGTATGAGCTACGCGGCGCTGATTCCGTACGCCACGCCGGGATTTGTCGCGTTCGGGATCTGCGCGATTCCCGCCGGGTGGATCGCGGACAAGTGGAGCCGGGAAGGGATGATGATCATCTTCTTCATCGGCATCGGGGCGAGCTCGATCGCGACCGCGCTCGCCGACTCGCCAATCGAGATCGCGGCCGGACTGTTCGCGATCGGGGTGTTCGCGGCGATCTACCACCCCGTCGGGCTCGCCATGGTCGTGCACGGGCGGAAGAAGACGG
Source organism: Defluviicoccus sp. (assembly GCA_028821395.1). Lineage (GTDB taxonomy): Bacteria > Pseudomonadota > Alphaproteobacteria > MPNO01 > MPNO01 > MPNO01. The sequence continues at coordinate 2,362 of JAPPGP010000002.1, read as the reverse complement.
GCATTCCTCTCGCCATCAACGGCGTGTTCGGCAACCTCGGCGTCGCCGCCGCCGCACTGCTGACCGGCTACCTCATCGATACCGGCGGCTGGCGCAACGCGTTCGTGCTCCCCGGCGTCGTCTCCATCGGCCTCGGCGCCGCCTACGCGGCCTTCGTGTGGTCCGGACGCGAGGGCCGGGCCGCCGCCCGCGCGGGCGGAGCGGGCGCGAAGAAGGCCGCGGCCGGCGCCTCGACCATCGAACGCGCGACGTTCGTGCGCGTGCTCTCGATCATCGTGTTCACCACCGCGATTGGCGGGCTCATCTTCCAGAGCACCACGTTCGCGCTCCCGAAGATATTCGACGAGCGGCTCACCGACATCGCCGGATCCGCCACCGCGGTCGGCGGCTGGGCGTTCCTGGTGTTCACGATCGCGGCGTTCGCCCAGCTCGTGGTCGGGTACCTCGTCGACCACCACTCGGTGCGCACCGTGTTCGCGTTCGTGGCCGGGCTGCAGGCGGTGTTCTTCGCGATCATGTACCAGCTCACCGGCGTCGCCGCTCTGGTGGTCTCCGTCGCCTTCATGCTCGTGGTGTTCGGGCAGATTCCCATCAACGACGTGCTCGTCGGGCGGATCACGAGGAGCGAGTGGCGCAGCCGCGTCTACTCGCTGCGCTACATCGTGACCTTCTCGGTCATGGCCTCCACCCTGCCCGTGATCGCGGGCATCCATGCGACCTGGGGCTTCGCCGCGCTGTTCGTGGTCATGGCGGTGGCGGCGTGCGGAATCTTCGCCGCGGTGCTCATGCTTCCGCGCACCGGCGCGATCGTCGGACAGCCGGCCACCGCGTGAGGGCCGTATGGCGGAGTTGACTCCATGGCGGACGAACATCGACTGCGGCTCGAAGAGCTGCACACCCTCGTCGTCGAGATCCTCGTCGGCCACGACACGGCCCGGGACAATGCCGAGCGGGTAGCGACCGCGCTGGCCGCGGCGGAGGCCGACGGCCAGAAAGGGCACGGAGCGTCGCGCGTCCCGTCCTACGCGGCGCAGGCGCGCAGCCGCAAGGTCGACGGTCATGCCATCCCGGAAGCGATCCGGCTCGGCGACTCGGCCGCCGTCGTGGACGCCCGCGACGGGTTCGCCTACCCGGCCATCGAGCTCGCGCAGCGGACGGTGCTGGACTGCCTCGCGGCGTCGCCGGTGGCGGCGGCGTCCATCCGCAACTCGCACCACTCGGGGGTCGTCGCCCACCACGTCGAGCCGATCGCACGCGCCGGCTACATCGCCATGAGCATCTGCAACACACCGCAGGCCATCGCCCCGTGGGGCGGCCACCGCGGGCTGTTCGGCACCAACCCCATCGGCTTCGCGACTCCCAGGGTCGGCCGGCCGCCGCTCGTCATCGACATGAGCCTGAGCAAGGTGGCGCGCGGGCGCATCAACGTCGCGGCGCAGACGGGCGAGCCGATCCCCCCGGGCTGGGCGTTCGATGCCGACGGCAACCCCACGACCGACGCGAAGGCCGCCATGGCCGGCACGATGGCGCCGATCGGCGACGCCAAGGGCGCCCAGCTCGCCCTGATGGTGGAGGTCCTGTCCGGCGCGCTGTCGGCTTCGTGCTTCGGCTTCGAGTCGAGCTCCTACTTCACGTCGGAAGGCCCGCCGCCGCGGGCGGGACAGTTCCTGCTCGCCCTGGACCCCGGGCCGTTCTCGGAGGGCCGGTTCGGAGCCCGCCTGGAAGACCTCCTCGCGGCAATCGAGGCGCAACCCGGCACCCGTCTCCCCGGGCAGCGCCGGCATGCGCTGCGCGCGAAGGCCGAGCGTGACGGGGTCACGATACCCCGGGGGCTGTACGAGCAGTTGGTATCGCTTCGCGGCTGAACTCCCGGCGTCCGAAGCGATGGGTGCAGTGCAATTGGACAGGAGACACGGCCCCGCGCGCGGACCGGCGCGCTTGCCATGCAGCAGCCGGGAGTGACAGGGTTCGGATGTGCCAGCAGGAAGGAGCCCCGCCATGATTTCGCGCCGTCGCTTTCTCGCAACCTCGGCTGCCGCAACGCTCCTGCCCTCGGCGGCCCGCGCCGCCGGCGCGCCGGTGCCGATCTTCGACGCCCATATCCACTTCAGCCACGACGCGGCCGAGCGGTTTACCGCCGGCGAAGCCATCGCCATTCTGGAGAAGGCGGGCCTCGCGCGGGCACTGGTGTCGAGCTCGGGCGACGCCGGCACCCGCGCACTCCACGCCGCCGCTCCGGATCTTGCCCTGCCCAGCCTGCGTCCCTACCGCCGGCGCGGCGAGATCGGAAGCTGGGTCGACGACCCGTCGGTGATCGACTTCCTCGAGGACCGTCTGGAGCGTTTCAAGTGGGTCGCGGTCG
>JAPPGP010000239.1 GCA_028821395.1 Defluviicoccus sp. | reverse complement strand
GGCCAGGCCAAGCTGGAAGGACTGCTCGAAGGGTTGCGCGAGGCCATCGCCGGCCGCGCCGTCGCCGAGTAGCGGAAGCCCGGTCTCTCCCCCGCCTTCCGCGTCGCGCGGGGAGGCGAACGGCACACCGGCCGCCCACTTGCCGCGCGGGACCGGCCGATGAACCGCCGCGCCGAACCGGCCGGGAATTCGCCCGCGCGCGAGCCCGACCGCCTCGATCGCCGCCCGCCCGCCATGGACGTGCCGCTCGGCCATGTCCTCGCCGGTCGCGGGCTCGCGGATCGCACCCCGCCCCCGAGCGGTCGACAGCGCAAACACGGTGGTAGCCCTCACCGGTCGTACCCGCCATGGTTGACGGCCCGCCATGCATCGGGGAGTATCGTCGCATGACGGTCGAGATCGCCGGCTTCATCGGCCTCGCCGCCCTGACGGTGGCTCTCTTCGCGTGGATGCGTCTGGACATCAGGGCCCTGCGCGAAGAGATACGCGTGGACATCAAGACGCTGCGCGAAGAAATGCGCGGGGACATGAAGGCGCTGCGCGAAGAACTGCGCGAGGACTTGCGCCGCCTGGAGGCGCGGCTCGCCGCCGTGGAGCATGGCCAAGCGAAGCTCGAAGAGCGGATCTCGGCGGTGGAAAGGACTCTCGCCGCGCTGGAACGCGGCCAGGCGAAGCTGGAAACGCGGCTCACCGCGGTGGAGCACAGCCAGGCCTAGCCCGCAGGATTGCGCGAGGCGATCGCCGGCCGCACCCCCGCCGAGTGGCGGAAGCCCGGGCTCTCCCCCGCCCTCCGCGACACGCCGCGCGTCGCCTTGCAATGGCGCTCCGGCCGGCGGCACACTGGCCGCCCCCTTGCCTTGTGGAACCGGCCGATGAACCGCCTCGCCGAAGAGACCAGCCCGTATCTGCTGCAGCATGCCGACAATCCGGTCCACTGGCACCCCTGGGGGCCCGAGGCGCTCGCCCGGGCGAAGGCGGAGAACAAGCCGATCCTGCTGTCGATCGGCTACGCCGCCTGCCACTGGTGCCATGTGATGGCGCATGAGAGCTTCGAGAACGACGCGATCGCCGACCAGATGAACCGCTATTTCGTCAACGTCAAGGTGGATCGCGAGGAACGCCCGGACATCGACACCATCTACATGCAGGCGCTGCACATGATGGGCCAGCAGGGCGGCTGGCCGCTGACGATGTTTCTCACCCCGGACGGCGAGCCGTTCTGGGGCGGCACCTATTTCCCGCCTACCGGGCGCTGGGGGAGGCCCGGCTTCGCCGACGTGCTGGAGGGGCTCGCCAAGGTGTGGCGCGAGACCCCGGAGAAGGCGGGCGAGGCGGCGGAGACCCTGCGCGAGCGCATCCAGGGGCTCGGCCGGGCCGAGGCGGGGGCGCATATCCCGGTCCGGGTCAACGACGAGGCCGCGCACCGTCTCGCCGGGCAGTTCGACATGAAGGAGGGCGGGCTCGGCACCGCGCCCAAATTCCCCAACCCGAGCGTGCTCCAGCTCCTGTGGCGGGCTTACCTCAGGAACGGCGACGCGGCCGCGCGCGACGCCGTCCTGCTCACCCTCGACAAGATGAGCCAGGGCGGGATCTACGACCATCTCGGCGGCGGCTACGCGCGCTACTCGACCGACGCGCGCTGGCTGGTGCCGCATTTCGAGAAGATGCTCTACGACAACGCGCAGCTCCTCGACCTGCTGACCGCCGCCTGGAAGGAGACCGCAAACCCGCTCTACGAGGCGCGCATCCGCGAGACCGTGGGCTGGGTTCTGCGCGAGATGATCGCCGAGGGCGGCGGGTTCGCGGCGACGCTCGATGCCGACTCGGAAGGCGAGGAGGGCAAGTTCTACGTCTGGACCGAGGGAGAGATCGACGCCGCGCTCGGGACCGACGCCGCGCTGTTCAAGACGGCCTATGACGTGAGCGCCGACGGCAACTGGGAGGGCAAGGCGATCCTCCACCGCAACCACGGCGCGGGGCCGTTCGAGGCGACCCACGAGGCGAGGCTCGCGGCCTGCCGCGAGACCCTGCTGGAATTGCGGGCGGAGCGCATCCGCCCGGGCTGGGACGACAAGGTGCTCGCCGACTGGAACGGGCTGATGATCGCGGCCATGGCGAACGCCGCCGCGGTGTTCGGCGAGCCGGAATGGCTGGAGGCGGCCCGGACTGCCTACCGCTTCGTGGCGGAGACCATGCAGGCGGACGGCAGGCTGTTCCACGCGCACCGCGACGGCAGGACCAAGCACGCCGCCACCCTCGACGACTACGCGGCGATGGCCCGCGCCGCGCTCGCGCTCAACGAGGTCACGGGAGACGCTTCCTGCCTCGCCCAGGCGGAGGCCTGGGTCGCGGCGCTCGATGCCCATTACTGGGACGCGGCGGAGGGCGGTTACTTCCTCACCGCGGACGACGCCGAGGCGCTGATCGTCCGCACCAAGTCGGCCGACGACGACGCGACGCCGTCCGGCAACGGGCTCGCCGCCGAGGTGCTGGCGCGGCTCGCGCTCATCACCGGCGAGGCGCGCTACCGCGACCGCGCCGAGGCGCTGATCGCCGCCTTCTCGGGCCAGATCGGGCGCAACTTCTTCCCGCTGGCGACGCTGATGAACGCAAGCGAGATGCTGCTCGAAGGCGCGCAGGTCGTCGTCGCCGGCGCGCGCAAGGCGGGCGACACGCAAGCCCTGCTCGACGCCGCGTTCCGCGCCCCCGCCGTCGCGCGGACGATCGCCGTGGTCGAGCCGGGGACGGAGCTGCCCCGATCCCACCCGGCGCACGGCAAGGGCGGGGTCGACGGAAGGGCGGCGGCCTTTGTCTGCGTCGGCCAGACCTGCTCGCTGCCGGCGACCGACGCGGACGGGCTGCGCGCGGCGATGGCGCGGGGGTAGGGCGGTGCGGCGGACGGTCCAATCCCCGCTCGGCCCGCTGACCCTGGTGGCCGAGGCGGGCGCGCTCACCGAGCTCCGCTGGGGGCGGGCGGGGCGCGAGGACGAGTCGAACCTGCTCGCCCGGGCGGCGGGCGCGCTCGCCGCCTACTTCGCGGGCGAGCGGCTCGACTTCGACCTTCCCGTCGCGCCCGGGGGAACGGCGCACGACCACGCGGTGTGGCGGGCGATGCAGCGAATCCCGGCCGGCGAGACCCGGACATACGGCGAGGTCGCCCGCGACATCCGCTCAGGCCCCCGCGCGGTCGGCACCGCCTGCGGCCGCAACCCGATCCCGATAATCGTCCCCTGCCACCGCATCGTCGCCGCCGGCGGCGCGCTCGGCGGCTATTCGGGGCAGGGCGGGCTCGAGACCAAGCGGTTCTTGCTGGAGTTGGAGAGTTCGCTCCGGCTTCGATGATCGTCCGCGAGAATTCAGGTGGCGGCGGGTAGGTTGACGCCCGACCTGGTATTCTTGGATATTATGTATTCATAGACTCATATTATAAGTTACGGAGAGTATTCGACCGCGACAGTTCGCGAAGTCGCTATCGGTCGGCACCGGCGGGAACACACCAGACGGACAGCGCAGACGGGGCCCCACAACCCCGGCACGGCCCGCGCGGCCGACCCGGCTGACGCGCTCGCCGCCGGCAACGGCGGCGAGCGGGCGACGGGGTTGGAGGAGCACGAACAAGCGATTCTGCGGCGTTGCGCGTACGCGGCGCCATCGCGTGGACGGCTACCGAAATCGCAAAGGAGAGAGCGACCAATGCCTTACCCCATGGATGAGGTAATCGACAACGTACTCAAAGGCATCGCCAAGGCCCAGCGCGATTACCAACGCTGGAGCGGGTACTGGCTGCGCGACGCGCCGGAATATTTCCTGACCACCTACATCGCGAGGGAAATAGCTTCGTACGGCCAACAGGGCTACTCCGTGACGCTTGAAGACGGCGTCCGGGGCGCGTTGGACGAGGCCGGCGGAATGGGCCGGGGAAGACCGCGCGACGATCTGAGACCGGACGGCAAGTTCGACATCCTGTTGTGGTGGGCAAACGGCACGCCGCGAACCGTCATCGAAGTCAAGAGACAGGCAAGTCGATTTCGGACCATTCAACGCGACGTTGCGAGAATTTGCAGCGTGCTGGACCAGGCGGAGACCATTCGCAACGGGCTGGTCGCCTATTGCAGCACGATCGATGGCGAACCTGACGAGTTGAAAGGATTATTGTCCGACAGGCTGGAAGCTATCGAGGCCGGGACCCGGAGCTATGTCGAGCGCAGGGGAAAGGGCGTGGATCTCTATCGCCGGAAGACGACAGTGTTCAGGACTCCGGCTGGGCGGCGGGAGTGCTCAATATATCCGCAGGCTGAAGCGATCCGTGGAAGGCAAAGTCGACCGCGGGTTCGGGAGACCTTCCCGGTCGGGCGAAGGCGGGGAGCGCGGCCTCGACCCGACCGTCGCGCGGGAGGGGACGACGGACGACCTCGCCGTGTGGCGGGTGATGCAGGAGATCCGGGCGGGGGGTACCGGGAGCCACGGTGAGCTCGCCCGCAACATCGATTCGACCGCGACCTCGCCCGTCTCGCGCGCAAGGGGATTCAGCCATGACGGTCAACGTCGACGACAGGATCGCCCGGCTCGACCTCCACCCTGCGCAGGACGATCGAGGCGACGGGCGGCAGCCTGTCGCCGATCGCCCACTTCCCCGACCGGCCGCCGGTCGAGCCCTCCGGCATCGCCGAGCCGGAACCGCGCGACTGAGGCGGCCCGCGGCGCTATTTCATCGCCCGCGCCCGGACGCAGTTTTCGAGCACGCGATGGCGGTCCGCCCGGTCGGGTCGGGCTCGACGAGCTCCGCCTCGCGCCAGAACCCCTCGTCCAGCTCCGGGATGTCGCTGAAGTCGATGTCCTCGTCCTTCGCCGCCGCGATCCGCTCCAGGGCCAGCGGCTGCCTTGCGGCCATTTCGTCCTCCTTACGCCGGGTCGAAGGCGATGCGGAGCCGCGTGCCGGTCGCCCGGGCGAATTTTTCCAGCGTGCGGGTGGAGGGAAGTGCCCGGCCGCTTTCGAGCCGCGCCACCACGGATTGCGTGGTCTCCATGCGTTCGGCCAGCTCGCTCTGGGTCAGCCCGGCGCGGCTCCGCGCCTCGATCAGCGCGCGGGCCAGCTCGAATTCCGGGCCGAGACCGTCATAGGCCGCGCGGTAGGCCGGGTCCCCGCTCCATTTCTCGTGCAGATCGGCAACCTTGCTCATGTCATCGCCTCCTTCGCACGCCTCAGGGCCAACTCAATTTCCCGGCGCGGCGTTCTCCGGGTCTTCTTCACGAACGCGCGCACAACCACAACCCGGTTGTTCGGCGCTGCGACGTAGAGCGCGCGGGAGATGCCGTCGCGGCCGCTCAGCCGCATTTCCCACACCGAGCCGGACAGATGCCGCACATGCGGAGCGCCCATCCGCTCGAGCCCGACCGCCGCAATCAACCGGCAGATCCGCGCGAACCTTGCCCGCATATCCGCCGGCAACGCGTCGAGCTCCCTGTCGACGGCCTCGTTGAGGGTCTCGACGCTCCAACTCATTGAATACAGCTTTATTGCAATATTGCGATAAGCGCAAGCGGCGACGGCAATTCCCCGTATCGCCCCCGCCGCTCAATGCGGCATCAGCCCGGGGAGCCAGAGGGCGATCTGCGGGAAGGCGATCAGCAGGACCAGGACCACGAAGGCGCAGCCGATATAGGGCGCGGCGGCGAGCGCGACATGGCCGAGCCTGGTGCCGGCGGGCGCCACCCCCATCATCACGAACAGCAGCAGCCCGAAGGGCGGCGTGGTCAGGCTGATCTCGAGCCCGAGCAGCATCACCAGCGCGAACCAGACCAGGTCGAACTCCAGCGTCTGGGCGAGCGGGAAGAAGATCGGCACCGTGATCAGCATCATCGAGACCTGGTCCATGAACATGCCGAACACCAGCAGCACGGCGAACATCACCATCAGCATGACGAGCGGCGCCACCTCGACATCGGTGGCCCAGGAGATCAGCCCGGCGGTGGCGCCGGAGAAGGCGAGGATCTGGCTGAAGGTCGACGAGCCGACGATGATCAGCAGCACCAGCGCGGTGATGCGGAGCGCCCCCATGAACGACTTGGCGAGCGCGTCCCGGGTGAGCACCCGGTAGGCGACGCCGAGCACCATCACCCCGAAGGCGCCGAACCCGGCCGCCTCGGTGGGCGTGGCGACGCCGAGGATGATCAGCCCGATGACGCAGAACACCACCAGGCTCATCGGCAGGATGTTGACCGCCACCGCCCGGGCGATCTCGCCCGCCGTGGAGGGCTCGACGTCGTAGACCGGCGCCGCCTCGGGGTCGAGCCGCACCTGGCCCCAGATCAGCACCGTGTAGAGCGCGGCCAGGATCAGCCCCGGGATCACCCCGGCGATCAGCAGCGCGCCGATGTCGATCTCGGCGAGGCTCGCCAGCAGCACCGCCAGCGCCGAGGGCGGGATGATCATGGCGAGCCCGCCGGTCCCGAGGATCGGCCCCATCGACATGTGGCGCTTGTAGCCGCGCCGCGTCATCTCCGGCACCATCAGCGCGCCCATCATCGCGGTGTTGGCCATGGTCGAGCCGGACAGCGTCGCGAAGATGGTGCCGCCCGCCACGGTGATGTAGCTGAGCCGGCCTGGGATGCGCCCGAAGCACTTGTCGAGCGCATCGAACACGCGGATCGCGAGCCCGGTGTGGAAGAACAATTCGCCCATGATGATGAACAGCGGCACCGGCACCAGCGCGAAGATGGTCACCGATTCCACGGCGTTGACGACGATCTGCGGGAAGGCGCGCATCCCGCCCATGAAGACCAGCGCGCCGACCAGGTTGCTGGCCAGGAACGCGAAGGCGACCGGGACGCCCAGCAGCATCAGCGCGACCACGGCCCCGACCAGCAGCGCGGCGGCCTCGTACCACTCCATCTACAGCGTTTCCGACTTGCCGGCCTGGCCGGAATAGTAGCTGTCGAAGCCCAGCAGATAGCGCGCGAACTCGACCGCCATCAGCCCGAAGCCGAGCGGGAAGGAGGCGTACAGCACCCAGCGCGGCATGTCGATCGAGCGGATGTCGATCTCGCCGGCGATCCAGGCGGCGACCGCCTTGTCGGCGCCGTACCAGACGAACAGCGCCGAGAGCACGATGCAGAGCGCGTAGGAGAACTTGGCCGAGGCCAGGCGGAGCGCGGGCGGCATCGCCAGCATCAGCGATTCGACCACCACGTGGCCCTTGACCCGGACCAGCCACGGCCCGCCCAGCATGGTGGCGAACAAGAGGCTGTACTCGGTGAGCGCGCTGTACCACTGCAGCGGCTGGAACCCCGCCGTGCGCAAGCTCACATCGACCACGATGCCGGCGAACACGAAGGCGAGGATCGCCGCGCCGAGCACGGCGAGGCCGTGGATCAGCCGCTTATAGGCGGCGGCGACGATCCCCATGCCGGCCGCCCGGCGTCTTCCCTATTCGCGCCCGTGATAGAGCCGGCCGAGCTGCTTGGCGAGCGGCGTGCCGAGCCCGGCGAGGCGGTCCTGCACCAGCTTGTTGGCGAGCGCGCGGTACTTCTCGCCCGCCGCGGCGTCGAGATGGACCTCCTTCTGGCCGAACTCGCCGTTGAGGATCTCGCGCTCCTTGGCGATCTTCGGCTTCCACGAGAAGTAGTCGTCGATCTCGAACCGGGTGGCGTAGCCGACCAGCGTGTCCTTGCCCTTGCGCGACAGCCTGGCGAAGGCGTCGTTGTTGATCGCGATCACCGTGTCGAGCTGCATGAAGTTCGGATAGATCCGGTATTTTATGAACTTGGCGTAGCCGAAGCGCCTTGTCCACAGCTCGGGGAAGGCGAAGCCGTCGACGATGCCGCGCTGCAGCGCGGAGTGGATCTCGGGCAGGTGGATGGTCACCGTGGTCGCGCCGAGCGCCTTGAGGAAGGCATCGTAGGTCGGCACCGAGCGCATCTTGAAGCCGCTGAGGTCGACCAGCCCGTCGGCCCCCATCTTGGGCTCTTTCCGGAGATAGAGGTTGAACGAGACGCCCGCGTTCCACACCAGCACGGTGCCGTTGATCTTGGCCGACACCGCCTCGTTGAACGCGGCGAGCCCGCCATTGGCGCGCGCGATCCAGGGCGCGGTGGTGTTGCCCGAGAGCGCGTCGACCTCGGGGATGATGCCCCGGTGATAGCTCATCGCGGTGAACATCACGTCGAACAGCCCGGCCTTGAACCCTTCGGGCTGGGCGGCCGCCTTGGAGATCTCCGGCCCGCCGATATAGTCGAGCCGGAACTCCCCCTTGCCCGCCGCATTCGCGCCCTCGACGAAGGGCAGGAAGCTCTCCGAGACGAAGGGGAAGGTCTTGGGCCAGGCGCTGATCGCCTTCAGCGTCACCTCGGCGAGCGCCGGCGGCGCGGCGAGCGCGGCCCAGGCGCCGAGCGCCGCCCCGGCAAGCCACGTGTTGCGTCGTGTCATGTCGTTTCCTCCCGAATGTGTCCCGGCGCCGCGGCGCTTCTTGCGGCTCGCCGTCGGGCGCCGGGACCGGAAGTGTGCTGGGCGGGGAGGACCGCCGTCAAGCGCGCGGTGCCGGGCGCGGCCGGCGGCCGGTGTATGCCGCTGTTGGCATGCCTGGCTGAAACGAATCGATATATACAGGGCCGACGCTTTCTGTCACACTGGGCGCTTGTTCCATGCTCGGTCGATCGTTTGGCCGAATTTTCGGGGGGGAGGAAGACCATGGTAAGGGGCGTTCCACTCAGGGCCGCGCTGCTCGGCGCGGGCGCTGCGTTCGTACTGGCGCTCGGGCCCGCCAGTGCCCAGGACATGAACAAGGAGATCGAGGCCCTGAAGAAGCGGGTGGCCGAGCTCGAGAGCGGCACCTCGGTCTCGATCAGCGGCTTCGTCAAGGGCGACTTCTACATCGACAGCGACATCGATCTCGGCAAGAGCTTCGGTAACGCCGCGGGCATCCAGCTCGATGGCGCGGCGTCAGACGACGACGACGGCGCCGTCGGGGCGCACGCCAACCAGTCGCGCCTCCGCTTCGGCACCAGCACGGACACCGACTACGGCACGCTCAGCACCGTCGTGGAAGGCGATATGTGGCCCGGGAACCTCCGGCTGCGGCTCGCCTACGGCCAGCTCGGACCGGTGCTGGCGGGACAGGCCTGGTCGATCCGCGGCGACGATCATACCGGTGCCGACACGGTCGATTTCGACGGGCCGGCGGGGGTTGTCGCCACACGGACACCGCAGCTCCGCCTGACCCTGCCTCTCGGCGAAGGGTTCTACGGCCAGGCGGCGATCGAGCCGGCGATTAGCGGCAACGAGGTGCCGACCGTGCTCGCGGCTATCCGCTACAGCGCGGACTGGGGCGCCGTCAACCTGACCGGCGCCGTGGGGCGGTATGACGAGGGCGGGCAGAACGTGTCCACCCACGCTTTCCACGTCGGCGCCCATATCAATGCGACCGCCGCCACCAAGGTGATGGCGACATTGAACATGACGAGAGGCGACGCGCAGATCTACGGCGGGGCCGGCGCCACCGGCATGGACGCTTCCGGAAACCTGAAGGCCTACGATTCGATGGGCGGAATGGCCGGGGTCTCCCATGGCTGGAGCGACAGCATCCGCAGCGGGGTGTATTACGGCTGGGTGGAGAACGACAACTCCGCCGCGGCGCTGAACGAGATGGTGCAGACGGTGCACGCCAATATCATCTGGAGCCCGGTGCCCGCGGCCGATATCGGCGCGGAGGTCATCTACGGCAGGCGTGAGACCAACGGGGGCGCGGAGGGCGAGGCCACGCGCTTCCAGATCGGCGTCAAGTACAGCTTCTAGCGGCCCGCGCCGCTGATCTTCGACCGCCGCCGCGTCACCGCGGCGGCGGTTGTCGCTCGCCCTCAGCCCTGCGCCGTCCCGAACAGCTCGTCCATCGCCACCACCTCGGTGTTGCGGGGCTCGATCCCGAGCAGCCGCGCCGGGTTGCGGATCGCCATCCGGGCGATGGCGTCGAGCGACACCCCCTTCTCGTGCAACACCTGGGCGAAGCTCCGGAACATGTCGGGGAGCTTCGGGCTGAAGGGCTGGCCGGAATCGGTGGCGATCACCGCGCTGTCCGGCCCGACGGCGTCGATCGCATCCTTCATCTGGTCCGCCGTCACCGCCTGGAACATCGGCATGCAGTTGACCGCGCAGTACTCCATCAGGCAGCCGGCGCGGGCGAGCTCGACCTGGGCGTCGATCGAGAGGTCGGGGCACTGCATCTCGGGGTGGGTGACGACGATGCGCCCATGCCCGCGCCCGATCGCGTAGTCGACCACTTCGCGGATCTCCGCCTCGCCGAGATGGCCGGTCGCCAACACCGCGTCGAAATCGGCTATGATGTCGATCGCCGTCCTCGCATCCGCCGTGAGCCTCCCGCCGTCGAGCACGGTATAGGTGCCGCCGATGCCGTAGCGCGACTCGTTGGCGTAGCTGCCGGCGCCGATCGCCCCGAAGGCGCCGGGCGCGCCGAACACCCGGACGTGGTTCTCGGCGTCGATGGTCGGCATCCACACCACCTTGGCGTCCTGCTTCAGCGCCTGCTCGACCGCCCCGGGGTTGATGCCGCCGACCCCCCGGTTGAGCGCGATCCCGGCCCACAGGCCGAGATCCGGCACCGCCTTGCGGGCGTGGTAGACCTTGGTGACGGTCGCCTCGAAATGGCTCTTGATCACGATCCCCAGCATGCCGGCCTCGCGGCACCAGCGCGCCACGTCGATCGAATCGCCGATGCGGCGGAACGGCGCCGGGCCGGTATGGACATGGGTGTCGATGAACCCCTCGACGGAAATGATCGTCATCGCGCCGCCCCCCTCGCGAGCCCCGCCCCATAACAGCAGACCCGCCCCCGCCTGGCGAGCCCCGCTGCTCGACGGACGCGCCCTTCAGCCGCCCGCTTCGCGCAGCGCCTCGGCGATGTCGAGATGGCCGAGCCGCATCGCCACCTCGAGAGCCGACCGGGTGCCGTCCGGGCCGCAGCGCGGGTAGCGCGCAAGCGCCGGGTCCCGCTCGAGCAGCAGCCCGACGATCGCGCGCCGGTCCATCGCCACCGCGGCGCAGATCGCCGCGGCAGCGGGGCCGGAGGTCGCGGCGCCGCGCTCCAGCAGGAAGGCGACGATCCCGGCGTGTCCGAACAGCGCCGCCGCCATCAGCATCGGCCGGCGGATCGTGCGGCCGGACGCGAAGCGCGGGTGGCGGAACGAGATCGCTCTGTCGGGGTCGAGGCCGGTCGCGGCCATCGCGCGCAGCCCGCCGATGTCTCCCGCGATCACCAGCCCGGCGAGGCGCTCGCCGGGGTCGAGGCGGGCGGCGCGGGTCTCGGGCGCCGGAACGGCCATGCCGCGGATGCCGAGCCGGGCGACGACGGAGCCGACCGCCGCGCCGTCGACCTCGCCGGAGACCGGGCAGTAGACGCCGCTCATGAAGGTGTTTCCAAGGGTGTCCGGCTCGTCGGCGAAGCCGTCGTCGGCGTAGAGCGAGAACACCGCGCAGCTTCTCCCGCCGGAGGCGAAGACCAGGTAGCGGGCCTCGCCCAGCGCGCTCTCCGCCGTGCCGCTCTCGCCGGCCGCGAAGGGCGCCTCGCGGAACCAGGCGAGGTCCCGCGCATAGCGGGCGAGGCTCCGCTGCAGGCCGCCCGGAAAGTAGCGGCCGGGCGCGAGGAGCTGGAGCTGCACCCAGAGGACCGGGAGCCGGCGCCCGGCCGCCCGCCACTGCGCCATGTAGCGCTCGTGCCTGTAGGCGCTCGCGGCGAACGGGAGGTAGCGCCAGACCGGCCGGTAGGCGTCGAGCTGGCGCCCGGCGAACACGATGCGGCTGTCGGCCTCGCCGATCCTCTGCCAGTCGGCGCGCCCGTCGCCCGGCAGCGCGAGGAACAGCGCCAGCGCCAGCGCGGCCGGCCCGCCGCATGGCCTGGTCATCGTCGGCCTCCCTCAAGCGGCGGGGCCCAGTGGAGCATCCGTTGGGCCAAAGATCAATACGGTTGATTGTCCAGCCGTCCCTGCAACCGAAGGGCTCCCGCCGGGAGACGCCGCGCCGCGCCGCGATCGGCTTTTCCTATGCCCCGGCCAAGCCGACGGTATTGGCGTCCGCGCCCTGCCCTCCCCACATCGGGAGGCGAAGCAAGGCGGCGAGGCGGAGACAACGATGCGCGGCAAACCGGGCGGTCTCTCCGGGCTGATGGGCGCGATCCAGGGCATTCTGGCGGAGCGCCGGGTCCGGGCGGCGGAGCGCCGCGCGCGGCGTGCAAGGCTGGCCTGGCGGCGGTCGCAGAGGCTGCTCACCCGCTACCGCATCTGGTTCTGACCGCCCGCCGCGGGGAGGACGCGATGCACGAATTCGAGACGCTCAGGGCCGAGGCGGTCGCCGAGCAGCCCGGGCCGCACGAGCTCCTGCTGTTCGAGGCGGCGCTGTGGGGGCCGGGCGGGGAGGGGG
>JAPPGP010000145.1 GCA_028821395.1 Defluviicoccus sp. | reverse complement strand
CCTTCGTCAACAACAACCGCAACAAGCGCTCGATCGCGCTCGACCTCAAGAACCCCAAGGGGTTGGCGGCGCTGATGGCGATCGCCGCCGGCGCGGATGCGTTCATCCAGAACTTTCGCCCCGGCGTCGCCGAGCGCATCGGCGTCGGCGAGGAGGCGGTGCGCGAAGCGAGGCCCGACATCGTCTATGTCTCGATCTCGGGCTTCGGGCATCGCGGACCGCTGGCGAACCGGCCGGTCTACGACCCGCTGATCCAGGCGATCTCCGGGCTGACCACGGTACAGGCGGGCTCGGACGGGGTGCGCCCGAGGCTGGTGCGCACCATCCTGCCCGACAAGCTGACCGGGGTGACGGCGTCGCAGGCCGTGACCGCCGCCCTGCTCGCGCGCGAGCGCTCAGGGCGCGGCCAGCATGTCCGGCTCTCCATGCTCGACAGCGTGATCGCCTTCCTCTGGTCGTCCGACATGGGCAGCCAGACCTTCGTCGGGGACGAGCTGCCGCAGCAGGCGGCGCACAGCTTCATCGACCTGATCTACGAGACCGCCGACGGCTATATCAGCGTCGCCGTGCAGACCGACAAGCAGTGGCGCGGGCTCACGGAGGCGCTGGAGCGGCCGGAATGGCTCGACGATCCGCGGTTTAGCACCCAGGAGCTGCGCCAGGTGAACATCGACGACCGGCTGGGCCTCACCCAGGAGGTGCTGAGGACCGACACCTCCGCCCATTGGCTCGCGCGGCTCGAAGCCGCCGACATCCCCTGCGTGCCGGTGCTGACGCGCAACCAGATGATCTCGAACGAGCAGATCGCCGCCAACGGGACCGTCATCGAGACCGAGCACCCGGATGCCGGGCGGCTGCGCCAGTCCCGCCCGGCGGCGCTGTTCTCGGAGACCCCGACGGGGAAGCCGCGCCCGGCGCCCCGGCTCGGCGCCGACACCGAGGACGTGCTCGGCGAGGCCGGGTTCGACGCGGCGGGGATCGCCGCGCTCGGCGGGGCCGGCGCCTTCGGCGAGGCATGGAAGGGAGACGCCGCGTGATCGACTTCTACTACTGGCCGACGCCCAACGGGTGGAAGGTGGCGATCATGCTGGAAGAGCTCGGCATCGATTACCGCACCCGTTTCGTGGACATCTCGAAGGGCGAGCAGTTCGAGCCCGAGTTCATGGCGATCAGCCCGAACAACCGGATGCCGGCGATCGTCGACCGCGACGTCGACGGCGCGCCGGTGCCGGTCTTCGAATCGGGGGCGATCCTCTACTACCTCGCGGTCAAGACCGGACGGTTCATCCCCGAGGCGCCCGAGGGACGCAAGGAAGCGCTCGAATGGCTGTTCTGGCAGACCGGCAACCAGGGGCCGATGGCGGGCCAGCTCAGCCATTTCGTCAACTACGCGCCGGACGGCGAGGACTACTCGAAGACCCGCTACGCCAACGAGTACGACCGCTGCCTGGGCGTGCTCGACCGCAGGCTCGCCGACCGCGAGTACGTGCTCGGCGACGACTACTCCATCGCCGACATGATCTGCTGGCCCTGGGTGCTGATCGCCCGGCCCCTCGGTGCCTCGCTCGAGCCCTTCCCCCATCTCGCGCGCTGGCGCAACGCCGTCAAGGCGCGCCCGGCGGTGCGGCGCGGCGTCGACCTCGGCAAGAACCGCCGCAACTCCGGCAGCCACACCGAGGAGGAGCGAAAGATCCTGTTCGGCCAGACCGCGCAATCGGTGGCGCGGCGGGTCGGGGGCTAGAACCGCGAGGTGACGCGGAAGCGCAAGGAATGCTCCGGCGGGATGCCGCGGGCGGCGACTGTCTCGCGGCGGCGCGCCTCGACGGCGAGCTGCAGCGCGCGACCGTCCGGCGCGTCCCCGCCGCGCACCAAGCGCCAGCCCAGGCCGTAGTCCCGCCCGGTAACGGACAGGCCGGCGGCGATCTCCGGCGTCGAGGTGAAGCGGTCTCCGAAGGCCGGAAAGCCGAATCCGAAGCGCGTTTCCAGTCGCCGCTCCCGCGGATCTGCGCCCGAACCGTTCGTCGCCGGCTCGGCGGTCGTTGGGCGTCCCGGCGCGTCGGCGCCGCTTTGCGCCGGGACGCCCAACGTATGGCTCAGGGTCAGCCGCGGCCCCCGCTCGTCTCGCACCGGGTCCCAGAACAGCGCACCCGCCAGCCCGCGCCGGCGGAAGCCCTTCGCCTCGTGGGTCAGCAAGGCGCGCCCGTACAGCTCGGCACCCAGCCCGCGCTTCGGATCGGCCCAGGCGAGACCGGCGCCGACTTCCACGCCGAGACCCGTCTCCGCGTCGCCGCCGTCACGGCGCACCGCGATTTCCGCGCGCGGCGTCAGCGCCGAACCGTCGTCGAGCCGGATGGGCCGCGATGCTTCCAGCCCGAGCCTGAGCCGCGTGACCTCGGCCTCGGCGGCGGCCAGGTTGCCGCCTGACCCGGAAGCCGCATCAGATGCGGTGTGCACGGTCACGGCATCGGTCTTCACCGCCAGGGTGAAACCGTCGTCGCCGCCGTCGAGCGCCACGCCGCGCAGCCCGACCGCCGCCATCCAGAGATCCAGGTCGGTCCGGATCGCCCCGGCGCGCGCGCCGTCCTCCGCGCGCGGCTCCAGCGTCAGGCTGCCGTCGCCGTAGCCCGCCGCGCCCCAGATGGAGAGCCGCCGGCCCACCGCGTAGCGCGTCCAGGGCCAGACCCCCGTCAGCGTGGAGGACATGTCGCCAACCCCCGCGCCGCGGTAGCCGCCGTCCCCCCGGCTGTTCGTGATCACGAGCCCGGCCGTCCAACGCCCGCGTGTCCAGTCCGCGCCAAGCAGGCCGCTCGCCACCTCGCCGTCGACCGCCACATTGCTCCCTCGATTCTCCCCGGCAGCGTCCCGGCCAGCGAAGCGCGTCACCGCGCCCTGGCCCCAGACCGAGACCAACCCCTCCCCGTCGGTCCCTGCGGTCAACGAGAAGGACGATCCCGGCAGCAGCTCGCGCTCGCTCGACCATAGCCCGAGCCCCGACCCAGGGGCCTCTTCGGACGTCATATCCCCGTCCGGCCGGGCTGCGAAGGGCAGATCCGCGCCGATCCTGTGCCCGTCGAGGCGCGCCTCGGCGCCGGGCGCAGGCTTCGCCCGCATCCGGCCGTCCACCGCATCCAGTACATGCTCCGCCACCGAGCGTCCGAGGCGTCCGATCCACGCCTTCGGCATGGGGTCGGCGTTACCGATCACCCCTACCGCGGTCGCGTCATCCAGTCGCACCCGCGACGACGGGCGCGGGTTGGACAACGTCAGCGTCAGCCTCTCCGGGCCTTCGTCATGGCTGTCGTCGAACACCGGCACGGAGATCGTCTTTGCCGTCTCTCCCGGCCTGAAGGTCAGCGTGCCCGAGGTCGCCCTGTAGTCGGACCCGGCTGTCGCCGTGCCGTCCGAGGTGGCGTAGTCGATCCTCACCGTCTGCCGCAATATCCGGCTCATGAACACCCTGAAGTCCAGGGACTGGCGCCCGAGTTCGCGGGCATCCGCGTCGAACACCCACACTCTGGCCGTGTCGGGGGGATCGTCGTCGCAAGGCCCGGCACTCAGCGTGCCGCGGCAATTGTGCACGTTGCCCAGAGCGATGAACGGAACGGTAATCGTGGACAATTGGTAACGGGTCGAAGGTGGAGGTGAGAAAGTGCAAAAGGCGGAGACGTTGCAGCTGAGCTTCCCGCCGGAAGGGTTGGCGGAAGCGGATATGTCCCTGCAGCTCAGAGGCGCCGTGCTCACCCGCTTGAACCGCGCCAGGCACCCCTCGTCGGTGACCGCGTCCGCCCGGTTGCAGATGCCCGTGTCGGAGCAGCAGGAGATCGATCCGATGTGGCGCCACGCCCAGCCGCGTCTTGCTCTTCCGGTGTTGAGGTTCACCGTCCGGTCCCTCGCCCCTACGAGGTCGACCTTGGCGGCCACCTTGCCATAGAGCGGACACGTGTTCCGGACCCGGTACGTGCTCTTCCTGAATGGCCCCGGGTTCTTCCACGAGGCGCTCAGGCATTCGGCGTCCCTGTGATCGACCCGGTTCTCGCGGCTGCATTGACTGGCCGCGGCGCTTGTCGGAACCAACAGGAGCGCGATGCCGAGAAGCGGGATCGCCGCGACTCTTGCTCGACACGAGTTTTCGGCGGCCATTGCGGTGCTCCCCTTGCGTTGCGAAGGGCGCTACGCGAAATGATGCGCTGCCG
Source organism: Defluviicoccus sp. (assembly GCA_028821395.1). Taxonomy (GTDB): domain Bacteria; phylum Pseudomonadota; class Alphaproteobacteria; order MPNO01; family MPNO01; genus MPNO01. The sequence continues at coordinate 8,232 of JAPPGP010000145.1, read as the reverse complement.
ATTCAGGTGGGGAGGTTTGCTGCCGCAACCAGTCGGATTTTCCAATGGGCGCGATAGGAAGTTGCTATCGGCTCGGGGCGCTGGTCCGCGGCGCTACGGTGGCCGTCGGGACGCGGGCGCGGGGCCGCGGCGCGCAACCGGATCCGGGGCAAGTCCGGGGTGACAGCTTGAAGGTCGCCCGCTGTGCGGGCTTCCTGTCGGTCGCTCGCGAAGAATTCGGGTTGGATGCCGGACGCCGATCCGGGTTCAGAGCGGCGCGGCGTGCGGCAGCCGCTGCATGGAACGGTCGAACGTGTAGACACCGGTCAGCGCCGCGCCGGCGTCGGATGCGGTCTGCAACGCCTTGAACACGATCAAGCAGTCGACGAAGCCGGCGCCCATCGAGGAGCCGGCGCTCTTGTAAGCCTGCAGGGGGCGCCACACCGCCTGGTCGTCTTCGAAGCGGACGTTTCGCTCACCGAACAGCCGTTCGAGAACCGCCACCAGCTCTGCCTTGCCCAGCCGATACTTGCGGCCGGCGAGCGTCCACACCGTCTCCACCTGCACGACATCGGTGATCAGCACGGTCTCGGCGGCAACGAACAGGGCGTCGGCGCGCGCCGCCCGGTCCGCGTCGTCACGCAGCAGGTAGCGCAGCAGGACATTGGTGTCGATCGCGATCAAGACGCAGGCCCGTCGAGCGCGTCCTCCAGCGACTCCTCGTCGCTGACGCCGGGATCGCCGGCCACGTGGCGCAGTGCCTCTTTGGCCGCGCCGGGGGTCTTGCGCACGATGGTGATTCGGCCGTCGGCAACGTAGCTGCGGTACTCGTCGCCCGGTCCGATCCCGACCTCTCGGCATTGATCGACGGGCAGCGTGATCTGGCGCTTGGCGCTCACGCGAGGCATGGCGTCGTCCTTCCCGACAGGTCCGACGGAAAGACATTGAATTCTTTACATATCATCAATCGGTAAAGAATTGGTGGCTGCCGTCCGCCTTCCGCGCTCCCCCGGCCACTCCTATAATCCGCCGCCTGTCTGGCGAACGGGGGCCCTGCGTGGCCGGGCGATCGATCCGACTCCTGCTCAACGGCGAGCCCTGCGAGATTCGCAGGGTGCCTCCGGCAACCACCGTGCTCGACTGGCTGAGGACGGAGCGGCGCCTCACGGGCACCAAGGAGGGCTGCGCGGAGGGCGATTGCGGCGCCTGCACGGTGGTGCTCGGCATCCCAGACGGCGGGGCGATGCGCTACGAGGCGGCCAATAGCTGCCTGATGGCGGTCCCCCAGCTCGCGGGCAAGGCGCTGATCACCATCGAGGGTCTGGCGAACGGCGGGCTCCACCCGCTCCAGCGGGCCATGGTCGAGGCGGATGCCAGCCAGTGCGGGTTCTGCACGCCAGGGATCGTGATGGCGCTCTTCGCATTTCAGCAGGGCGGCAAGGAACCCGAAATCGAGGCGATCCATGATGCGCTCGCCGGCAATCTCTGCCGCTGCACCGGCTACCGGCCGATCGTCGATGCCGCGCGCAGGGCGGGGCGCGCGCCGGCGGGCGTTCGGGCCGCGAGTGTTCCCCCGGCGGAGGCGGAGTACCGCGCGGGGCGGCAGGCGTTCTTCGCGCCGCGATCCCTCGACGATCTGATCGCGCTGCGGGCGGCCTATCCCGACGCCCCGCTGCTCGCCGGCGGCACCGATCTCGGCCTGCTGTTCTCCAAGGAGCGCCGCGCCTTCCCGGTCGTTCTCTCGGTCGCGCGGGTCGAGGAGCTGCGCCGGCTCGAAGTCCGCGAGGACGAGATCGAGATCGGGGCCGCGGTCACCTACACCCATGCGCTGCCCGTGCTCGATGCCGAGTACCCGGGGCTGGGCGAGCTGATCCGGCGCATCGGCTCGCCCCAGATCCGCAATCTCGGCACCGTCGGCGGCAATATCGGCAACGCATCGCCGATCGGCGACACCCTGCCCTGGCTCATCGCGATGGATGCAACGCTCAAGCTGCGCGGACCCGGCGGCGTGCGCGAGATGCCCATCGAAGATTTCTTCCTCGACTACCGCAGCACCGATCTGCGCCCGGGGGAGGTCATCGAATCGGTGCGCGTCCCCCGGCTCCCGGCGGGACAGCTCTTCCGCATCTACAAGGTCTCCAAGCGCTACGATCAGGACATCTCGGCGGTGATCGGCGCCTATTGCCTCACCCTGGAGGATGGGAGGATCGTCGATGCCCGGATCGCCTATGGCGGCATGGCGGCAACACCGAAACGCGCACCGCTGGCGGAGAGCGCGTTGATCGGAAGCCGGTGGGGCGGAGAGTCGGTCGCGGCGGCAAGAAGGGCGATAGCAGAGGACTTCCAACCCATCGACGACTTCCGCGCGAGCGCCGCGTACCGCACCGCGGTGGCCGCCAACCTGATCGAGCGCCTCTATCTGGAGAGCTCGGCCCAGGAGGCGCCGACCGGGGTGTTCGCGCTGTGAGCGCATCGGCTCTCAAGGGCGGGGTGCACCGCGCCTGGCGCCACGACAGCGCCGAGCAGCACGTCACGGGGCGCGCGATCTATATCGACGACATGCCGTCCCTGCCGGGCACCCAGGAGATCTGGCTCGCCACCAGCCCGCACCCGCATGCCCGCATCCTGTCCATCGACTGCGCGAAGGCGCGCGCGGTCCCCGGGGTGAGCGCCGTCATCGCAGCCACCGACATCCCGGGGGTCAACGACGTGGCGCCGATCTTCTCGGGCGAGCCGATCCTGGCCGACGGCGTCGCCGAATATGTCGGCCACCCCATCGCCGCCATCGCCGCAAGCGACCGCGACACGGCGCGGCGGGCGGCGGCGCTGGTCGCGGTGGCGTACGAAGTTCTGGAACCCGTGCTCTCCATCGAGGACGCGCTGGCGCGCGAGAGCTACGTCGCCAGGCCGCAGATCATGCAGCGCGGCGACGCGGCCGCCGCCATCGCCGCCGCGCCGCACCGGATCGAGGGCGAGGCGGGCTGCGGCGGGCAGGACCATTTCTACCTCGAAGGCCAGGTCGCGCTCGCCGTGCCGCAGGAAGATTCGGGCATGCTGGTCCATTCCTCGACCCAGCACCCGACCGAGGTGCAGCACGGCGTCGCCCACACGCTCGGCGTGGCGGCGAACGCGGTCACCGTCGAGGTCAGGCGGATGGGCGGCGCCTTCGGCGGCAAGGAGAGCCAGGCGACAATCGTCGCCGCCATCGCCGCGGTGGCGGCGCGGGCGACCGGGCTGCCCGCGAAGCTGCGGCTCGCACGCGACGAGGACATGATCGTCACCGGCAAGCGGCACGACTTCCTGTTCCGCTACGAGGCCGGTTTCGACGAGAGGGGGCGGATCGCCGGGCTCGACTTCCTGTTCGCCGCACGGGCGGGCAACGTCGCCGACCTCTCGACCTCGGTGATGGGCCGCGCGCTGTGCCACGCCGACAATTGCTACGACATCCCGAACGCGCTGTTCCGCGGCTATTGCTGCAAGACCAACACGGTTTCGAACACCGCCTTCCGCGGCTTCGGCGGGCCGCAGGGCATGGTGGCGATCGAGCTCGTCATCGAGCACATCGCCCGCACCCTCGGCATGGATGTCGAGGCGGTGCGCCGGGCCAACTACTATGGGGCGGCGCCGAGGAACGTCACCCCCTACGGCCAGACGGTCGACGACAACATCATCGAAGAGGTGGTGGACCGCCTCTCCGGAAAGGCCGACTACGAGGCGCGCAGGCGCGAGGTCGCGGCGTTCAACGCGACCAGCCCCGTCATCAAGAAGGGCATTGCGATGGTGCCGATCAAGTTCGGCATCTCGTTCAACGTCAAGAGCCTCAACCAGGCCGGCGCGCTGGTCCACGTCTATACCGACGGCAGCGTGCATTTGAACCACGGCGGCACCGAGATGGGCCAGGGGCTCTACGTCAAGATCGCCCAGGTGGTCTCGGAAGCCTTTCAGATCGACCTCGACCGCATCCGGGTCTCGCCCGCCTCGACCGACAAGGTGCCCAACACCTCGGCCACCGCCGCCTCGTCGGGCTCCGACCTCAACGGCATGGCGGCGCTCGATGCGGCCAACCGGATCAAGCAGCGGATGGCGGGCGTCGCGGCGGAGCAATTCGGGGTCGCGCCGGCGGAGATCCGGTTCGCCGACAACCGGGTCTACGCCGGCAACCGGAGCCTCGCCTTCGACGAGCTGGCGAAGATGAGCTGGGCCGAGCGGGTCTCGCTGTCGGCCACCGGGTTCTACCGCACGCCCGACATCCACTGGGACGCCGCGCGGATGCAGGGCCGCCCGTTCTTCTACTACGCCTACGGCGCCTGCATCGCCGAGGTGGCGATCGACACGCTGACCGGCGAGAACCGGGTGCTGCGCGCCGACATGATCGAGGATTGCGGGGCTTCGCTGAACCCGGCGATCGACCTCGGCCAGATCGAGGGCGGGTTCGTCCAGGGCATGGGCTGGGTGACCATGGAGGAGCTGTGGTGGGACGCCGAAGGCAGGCTCAGGACGCACGGCCCCTCGACCTACAAGATCCCGGGCAGCCGCGACGTGCCGCCGGTCTTCAACGTCCATATCCTCGAGGACTCGCCCAACCCGCACCCCACCATCTTCCGCTCCAAGGCGGTGGGCGAGCCGCCGCTGATGCTGGCGCTCTCGGTGTGGCTGGCGATCCGGGACGCGGTCTCGTCGCTGGCCGGCGGACGCTACGTCCGCCTCGACCCGCCGGCGACCCCGGAACGGGTGCTCGCCGCGGTCGAGGCCGCGAGGGCGCCGTGAAGCTCGCCGATCTCAACGCGGCTTCACGCGAGGCGTTCACCGCCGCGCTCGGCCCGGTGTTCGAGCACTCGCCGTGGATCGCCAGCGAGGCCTGGGCGGCGCGGCCCTTCTCTTCCGGGGAAGCGGTGTTCCAGGCGATGGAGGCGGCGATCGCCTCGGCGGACGACGCCGCCAAGCTCGCCCTGATCCGCGCCCATCCCGACCTTGCCGGCAAGGCGGCGCGGGCGGGCACGCTCACCGAGCATTCGAGGAGCGAGCAGCAGGGCGCCGGGCTCGACCGGCTGAGCGAGGAGGAGTTCGAGCGCTTCCACCGGCTCAACGCCGCCTATCGCGAACGATTCGGTTTTCCCTTTATCGTTGCGGTCCGCAACCATACAAAAGGCAGTATTCTGGAGGCTTTCGAGCGCCGCCTCGGCAACGACCAAGCGACCGAGATCCACGAGGCGCTGCGCAATATCGGGGCGATCGGCCGGTTCCGGCTGCTCGACCTGCTGCGGGGCTGAGACGCGAAGATGGAAACCATCCTCGGCGAATGGGTCAATCTGGTCCTCCGGTGGGCCCACATCATCACCGGCATCGCCTGGATCGGCTCGTCCTTCCTGTTCATGTGGCTGGACAGCCATTTGGAGAAGCCCGACCCGCCGCGCAAGGGGGTGGAAGGCGAGCTCTGGATGACCCATAGTGGCGGGTTCTACGTCGTCGAGAAGATGGACCTCGCGCCCGAGGAGGTGCCGCGCCGGCTGCACTGGTTCAAGTGGGAGGCGGCGTGGACCTGGATCACCGGCTTCCTGCTGCTCTGCCTGATGTATTACTACGGTGCGGAGATCTACCTGATCGACCGCGGGGTCGCCGACCTGACCAAGGCGGAGGCGATCGCCATCGGCGTCGCGTTGCTGACGGCGTCCTGGTTCGTCTACGACGCGCTCTACAAGTCACCGCTGCGCCACCGCGGCGTGACGGTCGAGTGCATCGGCTTCGGCCTCCTGATCCTGGTGACCTACGGGCTCGGCCACGTGTTCTCGGGGCGCGGCGCCTACATGCATGTCGGCGCCATGCTGGGGACCATCATGGTCGCCAATGTGTGGATGATCATCATCCCGGCGCAGCAGAAGCTGGTCGACGCGACCAAGGCCGGCACCGAGCTGGATGCCCGCCTCGCCTTCAACGCCAAGCAGCGCTCGGTCCACAACAACTACATGACGCTGCCGGTCATCTTCATCATGATCTCGAGCCACTACCCGAGCACGTTCGGCCACGAACACGCCTGGGCGGTGCTGATCGTGGTGTTCATCGCCGGCGCGCTGGTGCGCCACTGGTTCAACCTGCGCAACGAGGGGCGGAAACAGGTCTGGCCGATCCCGGCGGCGGTGGCGATGATCCTGGCCCTGATCTACGCGACCCTGCCGGGCGGGACGATGACCGACGAGGACGCCGACCCGGTCACCTTTGCCGAGGCCTACGACATCGTCGCCCGGCACTGCGTCTCCTGCCACGCCGCCAAGCCGTCCGACGAGAATCTCGACAAGCCGCCCAAGAACATCGTGTTCGACACCGCCCAGCAGATCCGCGACCAGGCGCCCAAGATCCGCGCGGTCGCGGTGCTGACCCGGACCATGCCGGTCGGCAACGAGACCGAGATGACGGATGAGGAGCGCCGCATCCTCGGGCGCTGGATCGCCGAGGGGGCGGAGATTGAGTAGGACGCTCGCGGCGGCGCTGCTCCTGCTCGCGGCGGCCGCGGTGCCCGCCTCCGCCCAGAGCCCGGCCCTCGCCGCGGGTAGCTGGCCCGCCGTCGACTTCTATGCCGACGGGCAGGGCGTCGCGGTCGAGCTCGACAGCGCGAGCCCGTTCGGGCTGTCGGATTTCGCCACCGCGGCGGGGACGCCGACCAGGGCGGTGGCGACCCTGTTCCTGCCGCCGGCGACGGCGCGCGCGAGGGTCCCGGCGGTGGTCCTGCTGCACGGCGCGGCGGGCGTGCTGTATCAGCGCGAGATGACCTATGCCCGCCAGTTCCAGGCGATGGGGGTGGCCGCGCTGGTGATCGACGTCTTCGCCGCCCGCCGCGACCGCGCCACCGGCTTCATCGAGCGCCTGCTCGAAATCACCGAGACCATGATGATCGCCGACGCCTATGCCGGGCTCCGCTTTCTCGCCCGTCACGGCGCGGTCGATCCCGCCCGGGTCGCGCTGATGGGATTCTCCTATGGCGGCATGGCGTCGGTGCTGGCGGCCTACGCCCAGGTCGCCGAGACGGCGGCGCCGGACGGGCTCCGCTTCGCCGCCCATGTCGCGTTCTACGGACCCTGCATCGCCCGGCTGGAGGACCGCCGGGCGACCGGCGCGCCGGTCCTCATGGTGTGGGGCGGCGAGGACGCGCTGATCGACGCGCAACGCTGCGCCGAGATCGCCGACGACCTCAGGGCCGGCGGGGCGCGGGTCGGCACCGTCTCCTATCCCGGCGCGTTCCACCAGTGGGACGGCGCCTGGGAGGGCCCGTTCGAGATCGGCCGCAGCCTCGCCTCCTGCCGCTTCCGGGTGAGCCGCGCCGGCATCGCGCGCGACCGGCGAACCTTCCTGCCGATGACCGACCCGTGGCTGAGACGGATCATCCTGGGGCTCTGCGCCGATGCCGACGGCTACAAGATCGGCCGCGACGACCGCATCCGGGCGATGTCGAACCGGGACGTGGGGCGCTTCCTCGCCGCCGCCTTTGCCGGCGGGGAGAGAGGCGATGGGTAGGCTGACCACGCATGTGCTCGACACCGCCAACGGGTGCCCGGCGGCGGGGGTACGCATCGCGCTCTATCGCGGGGAAGACCACAACCGGGTGATCGCCGCGGCGACCACCAACGCCGACGGGCGCTGCGACGAGCCGATCCTCGACGGCGAGGACTTCGCGCCCGGCACCTACGAGCTGATCTTCCATGTCGGCGACTACTACCGCGATCGCGGCCACCTTGGACGGGAGCCCGCCTTCCTCGACGTGGTGGTGATCCGCTTCGGCATCGCGGACGCCGACCAGCACTACCACGTCCCCCTGCTGGTCTCCCCCTTCGGCTACACCACCTATCGGGGAAGTTGAGACCGCCCGATTCTCTCTACCACTGGATGCAGATCGGATTTCGAGCTAGGCTGGAACCGGTCGGTCCGAGCGGTTCGGATGGAGGGAAGTCGGCGATGGATGCCTGGCAGACGAGCGTGGAGAACAGGCTGGACTCGCTGGACCGGCGGATGGAGCGTCTGCGTTCCGATATGGAGACGAATTTCCGCTGGACGTGGAGCGGTCTCGTCGCGGTGCTCGGCGCGCTGGCGGGCGGGTTCCTGCACTTGAGCGCCAAGATCGATGCCTCGGTGGTCGCGTTGATCGAGCGAACGGCCGTTCAGTAGCCGGCGCCGACAGCCCGCACGGGCGCCCCTACCCCGGCGGAGCGGCCTGGACGATGGGCTGGACGAACTGGAGCTCCATGTCCCAGGGGAAGTAGATCC
>JAPPGP010000130.1 GCA_028821395.1 Defluviicoccus sp. | reverse complement strand
CTGCTCAAGATGAAGCGGCTGATCGACGACGGCGTGCTCGGCCGGCTGCTCTCGGTCAAGATCGATTTCGGCTACTGGGTGTTCGAGGGCGACTGGCGGCCGGCGCAGCGCCCGTCCTGGAACTACCGCAAGGCCGATGCCGGCGGGATCATCCTCGACATGATGCCGCACTGGCGCTACGTGCTGGACAACGTGTTCGGCAAGGTGAAGAGCGTGGTGTGCCGGGGCGCGATCAATTTCGACCGGCGCTGGGACGAGAACGGCGAGCCCTACGACGCCGATGCCGACGATGCGTCCTGCGCGCTGATCGAGCTCGAGGGCGGCGCCGTCGCCCAGATCTTCGCCTCCTGGTGCACCCGGGTGCGCAAGGACGACCTGGTGACCTTCCACGCCGACGGGGTGCTCGGCGCCGCGGTGTCGGGGCTGACGCGCTGCTTCGTCCAGGACCGCGACGCCACCCCTTCCCCGGTCTGGAACCCCGACGAGCCGCAGACCATCGACTTCTTCGGCACCTGGCGGGAGTACGGCGCCGAGCTTGCCTTCGACAACGGCTTCAGGACCGAGTGGGAGATGTTCATCCGCTCGCTCTACGACGACGGCCCGTTCACCTGGAACCTGCTGGAGGGCGCCAAGGGCGTGCAGCTCGCCGAGCGCGCGATGCAGAGCTGGGAAGAGCGGCGCTGGATCGATGTCGAGCCGCTGGAGGCGCGGCCATGACGACAATCGGCCTGCCGACCGCCGACGGCCGGATCGTGCCCTTCGAGATGGGCGCGCCGCGCGCGGCCGCCGCACCGCCGAAGCGCCCGTTCAATCGGATCGCCTTCGCCGCGGCGCATGTCGTCGCCGACCCGCTCGCCGACAACGACCCGTGGCTCGAACCGGCGATCGACTGGGAGGCGACGCTCGCCTTCCGCCGCCATCTCTGGCGGCTCGGGCTCGGCGTCGCCGAGGCGATGGACACCGCCCAGCGCGGCATGGGGCTCGACTGGGAGACCTCGCTCGAGCTGATCCGCCGCAGCGTCGCCGAGGCCGGGGACACGCCCGGCGCGGCGGTCGCCTCGGGCGCCGGCACCGATCACGTCGCGCCCGACCCCGATCTCGCGATCGAAGACGTGATCGCGGCCTATGAGGAGCAATGCGGCGCGGTCGAGGCGGCGGGAGGGCGGATCGTCCTGATGGCCTCGCGCGCGCTCGCCGCCGCCGCGCGGGGCCCGGAGGACTATGTCCGGGTCTATGACCGGATCCTGTCGCAGGTCGCGGAGCCGGTCATCATCCACTGGCTGGGCGAGATGTTCGACCCGGCGCTCGCCGGCTATTGGGGACACGACGACCACTGGCAGGCAATGGAGACCTGCCTCGCGGTGATCGAGGCCAACGCGGCCAGGGTCGACGGGGTCAAGATCTCGCTGCTCGACAAGGACAAGGAGATCGCGCTGCGCCGCCGCCTGCCCGACGGCGTGCGCATGTATACCGGCGACGACTTCAACTACCCCGAGCTGATCGAGGGCGACGAGGAGGGGTATTCGGACGCGCTGCTCGGCATATTCGATGCCATCGCGCCGGCCGCCTCGGCCGCGCTGGCGGCGCTGACCGGCAACCGGGCGGAGGACTTCCGCACCATCCTCGCGCCGACCGTGGCGCTGTCGCGCCACATCTTCCGGGCGCCGACCCGGTTCTACAAGACGGGCGTCGTGTTCATGGCCTATCTCGGCGGGCTGCAGGACCATTTCGTCATGGTGGGCGGGCAGCAGAGCGCGCGCTCGGCGGTCCATCTCGCCGAGATCTTCCGCCTCGCCGACCGGGCCGGGCTGCTCCCCGATCCCGAGCTCGCCGCCGGGCGGATGCGCGACACAATGCGGCTATACGGGATCGCCGCCTGATGCCGGGCATCGAGAAGCTCGCGATCAACCAAGTCACCACGCGCGATCAGTGGACCCTGCGCGAGGCCGTCGAGGGCTACGCGCGCCACGGCGTGCGCGGCATCTCGGTGTGGCGCGACAAGCTCGCCGAATGCGGCGTCTCCGATGCCGTCTCCCTGCTCGGCGATCACGGGATGACGGTCACCGGGCTCTGCCGGGGCGGCATGTTCGGCGGCGCGGACGGGTCGGGCTGGCAAGCCGCCGTCGACGACAATCTGAGGGCGGTCGAGGAGGCCGCGGCGATCGGCGCGCGCGCCCTGGTCCTGGTCGCGGGCGGGCTGGCGCCGAGCTCGAAGGACCTCGTCGGCGCCCGCGCCCGGGTGGCCGATGGCATCGCCGCGATCCTGCCGGCGGCGCGCGCCGCCGGGGTGGCGCTCGCCATCGAGCCGATGCACCCGATGACCTGCGCCGACCGCGGCTGCGTGACCACGCTCAAGTTGGCCAACGATCTCTGCGATGCGCTCGGCGAGGGGGTGGGCGTGGCCGTGGACGTCTACCACGTCTGGTGGGACCCGGCGCTCGACGAGGAGATCGCCCGCGCCGGCCGGCGCATCCTCGCCTTCCACGTCAACGACTGGCTCGCCGACACCAAGGACCGGGTGTTCGACCGGGGGATGATGGGCGACGGGGTGGTGGACATCCCGCGCATCCGCGGACTGGTCGAGCAGGCGGGCTATGACGGCATGAACGAAGTCGAGATCTTTTCCGCCGAGAACTGGTGGAAGCGCGACCCCGACGAGGTGGTCGCGGTCTGCGTCGAACGCCACGAGACCGCGGTCTGACGCGTAAAGCTGCAATCGGGAGGATAGCCCATGGCCACCGTCGAACCGGCAACCGGCTCAAACCGGGACGCGCGCCTCGATGCGCTTTACCAGAGGCTCGATGCGCACGACATGGCGCCCTACTGGGCGGTCCGCACCGATACCGAGAACGACGAGGACGCGCAGATCCTGAAGGCCGGGAAGGCGCGGCCGTATGTGTGGAAATACAAGGACATAGAGCCGATTCTCTACGAAGCGGCCGAGTTGATCACGATGGACGACTCCGAGCGCCGCTCGGTGGTCCTGGTCAATCCCGGCCTCGCCCCGGTGCGGGCGACGGTGACCACGCTCTATACCGCCTACCGGCTCAACGACCCGCGCGAGATCATGCCGCCGCACCGGCACTCGATCAACGCGGTGCGGATCGGGCTGACGGGTGCCAGCAATTTTACCGGCGTCGAGGGCGAGGACATCGTCTTCGGCCCGGGCGATCTGGTGCTGACCCCGGCGGATGCATGGCACAATCACGGCAACCACGGCGACGATTTCGCGGTCAATGTCAGCGTGCTCGACCTGCCGCTGACCGAGGTCTTGAACGCCGCTGGCTTCGAGCACCGCTACGAGGAGGACGGTGTCGCGAAGGCCGAGCAGACGGCCCGCTTCGCCGACGACCACTCGTCGCGGGTCTACGGCACGGGCGGGCTGCTGCCGCGCTTCGTCGATCACGGCCGCGGCGCCGGGCGCGCATCGCCGATGTATGTCTATCGCTGGGACGCGACGCGCGAGCTGCTGGAGCGGTTCCGCGACCACGAGGGCAGCCCGTATGACGCGATTTCGGTGGAATATATCGACCCGACGACGGGCCGCCCCCCCTACCCCACCATGACCTTCTTCGGCCAGCTGCTCCGCCCCGGCGAGCGTACCCGGGCGCAGCGCCAGAACGCCAGCCTGGTCTGCTTCCCCTTCGAGGGCAGCGGCCATTCCATCGTCGACGGCGAACGGCTCGACTGGCGGCAATTCGACGCCGTCGCCGTGCCCGGCAATTCCTGGTTCGAGCACGTCAACGGCTCGGACAGCGAGGACGCGATCCTGTTCGTCGTCAGCGACGAGCCGACGCTGTCGACCCTCGGCTTCCTCAGGCGCTTCGGCAGGACCGAGTCGGGGGAGGTCGTGCGCCTCGTCTGAGCCGGGCACCGAGCCGTTTGAACGCGCAAGGGGCGCGGGTATCATGGCGGCGTCCACCGGAAGCGCCGCATTGCGAGGTGATCCATGATCGAGCTCGTCGACATCCGCTACGTCCGCCTGGGCACGGGCGACGTCGATGCCGCGGTGAGGTTCGCGACCGAGACGCTGGGGCTCGAGCTGGTGCGGCGCGAGAACGGCGCGGCCTATGTGCGCGGCGACGACCGGGACCACAACATCTGCTACTTCGACGGCGCGCCAGACGACCACACGCTCGGCTTCGAGGTGGAGACCGCGGAGATGCTGGACCGCGCCGCCGCCGAGCTCGGCGCCGCCGGGGTCGAGGTGACGCGCGGCTCGCCGCAGGACGCGGCCCGCCGCCGGGTGACGGATTACGTCAATTTCCGCGACCCCACCGGCAACAGCATCGACCTCGTGCTGCGCCCGTTCCACAGCGGCATACGCTACTTCCCGAGCCGCGACGCCGGCATCCAGGAATTCTCCCATGTCGGGCTCAAGACCACCGACGCGCCGCGCGACGAGGCGTTCTGGACGGCGCATTTCAACATCCGCGCCAATGACTGGATCGGCGACGCGGCACTGATGTCCTTCGACAAGGTGCATCACCGCCTCGCTCTGTTCCCGGCGAGGGAGGCCGGGGTGCAGCACATCAACTTCCAGGTCGAGAGCGTCGACGACATCATGCGCTCGCATTACTTCCTGACCGAACGGCAGGTGCGCATCGTCTTCGGCCCCGGCCGCCATCCGACCTCGGGCGCCCGCTTTCTCTATTTCGAGGGGCCGGACCGGATGGTCTACGAATATTCCCACGGGGTGCGGCTGATCGAGGACCCGGACTACCGGCCGCGGCAATTCCCGTTCGACGATTCATCGCTCTGCATGTGGGGCTCGAAGCCGGACATCGCGGAGTTCCGGAGCTGACCCCCGGCGGTCGCAGATCCGGCACGGGGGCGCTTCTTGGCTGAAACCGAATTCGGCACCATCGGCGAGCCGATGGAAGCGACGCAGGTCCGCGTGCGCAAGGCGGCGCGGGCGCTCGCGAGGCACGGTCTCGGCCACGCCTACGGCCATGTCAGCGCCCGGCTCGACGACGAGCGCTTCCTGGTCTGCGCGGCGAAGCCGATGGGGCTCATCGGCCCGGGCGAGCCGGGATCGGTGGTGCCGATCGAGGGCGCGCTGCCCGACGGCGTGCTCGGCGAGGTGCGCTGCCACCAGCAGATCTACCGCCGCCGCGCGGACGTGAACGGCATCTGCCGCACCTTCCTGCGCGAGACCATGACGCTTTCGACCTTCCGGCTGGTGCCGCGCGCGCGGCACGGCTTCGGCTGCTATTTCGCTCCCGGACCGGCGCTGTGGGACGACCCGGCGCTGCTGCGCTCGGACGAGGCGGCGGCGCGGCTCGCGGACTGCCTGGGCCCGTCGCGGGCGGTCGTCATGCGCGGCAACGGCGCGATCCTGACCGGGGCCACGGTCGAGGAGAGCATCGTGATGGCCTTCTATCTGGAGGAGGCGGCGCGCACCGAGCTTGCCGCGCTGGCGGTCGGCGAGAACGCCGAACCGGTCGAGATTCCGCTCGACGACGCCCTGGCGCGGGCGACCGGCACGGGGCGGATTTTCGAGCGGATGTGGGATTACCTCACCGACGGGGATCCCGAGAACTAGCCGGCTGCCGTTGCGGCGTCCGGCGCAACTGCGAGGAGAGACCTATGCGTTTGGTGACTTTCAAGAAGGGCCGCGGCAGCGCGATTGGCGTCAGAACCGACGAAGGCATCGTCGATCTCTCGGTCGCGGACGAGAGCCTGCCGCAGGACATGATCGGTCTGCTGGCCGGCGGCGACAGGGCGCTGGCGAGGGCCGCGCGGGCGGCCGGCAAGCCGCCGGAAGGCTCGATCAAGCGGCGGGTCAACTACCTGCCGCCGGTCCCCAACCCGGGCAAGGTTATCTGCGTCGGGCTCAACTACAGCGACCACGCGGCGGAGGCCGGCATGAAGCCGCCGGAATACCCGGTGCTGTTCCTGCGCACCCCGGCCTCGCTGGTCGGCCACGGCCAGCCGATCCTGCGGCCCAAGGCGTCCAAGCACCACGACTACGAGGCCGAGCTCGTCGCGGTCATCGGCAAGCCCGGCCGCCGCATCGCCAAGGCGCGCGCGCTCGACCACGTCGCTGGCTACTCGGTCGCCAACGAGGGGTCGATCCGCGATTACCAGATGAAGACCTCGCAGTGGATGATCGGCAAGAGCTTCGACGCCTCGGGCTCGTTCGGCCCGGAGATCGTCACCCCCGACGAGCTGCCCAACAAGGGGGCCAAGGGGCTGAAGATCGAAGCCAGGCTGAACGGCGAGACGCTGCAATCCTCGACCACCTCGTCGATGATTTTCGACGTGGCCACGCTGGTCAACGAGTGCAGCAAGATCTTCTCCCTCGAGTCGGGCGACATCATCGTCACCGGCACGCCCGCCGGCGTCGGCTTCGTGCGCAAGCCGCCGATCTTCATGAAGCCCGGCGATACCTGCGAGATCGAGATCGAGGGAGTCGGCGTGCTGTCCAACCCGATCGCGGCGGAGAAGTAGCGCGCCCGTCAGCGCCCGGCATCCGGCTTGGGCAGGGTCACGACGGCTTCGAGACCGCCGCCGCGCCGATCGCCGAGGGTTATGTCGCCGCCGCAGCGCCTGACCGCGCTGCGCGCGATGGAGAGGCCGAGCCCGGTGCCGCCGGTCTCGCGGCTGCGCGAGGCCTCGAGCCGGCGGAAGGGCTGGAACACGGTCTCGCGCTCCGCCTCCGGGATGCCGGGACCGCGGTCGGCGACGGCGATGCGGACGGCGCGTTCGTCCTCGGCCAGCCGGACATCGGCCTCGCCGCCATAGGCGACGGCGTTGTCGATCAAATTGGCGAGCGCCCGGCGGATCGCGGCCGGCGGACAGCTCAGCACCAGGCGGCCCGGCCCCTCGTAGCGCGCGATCCCGCCTGCATCGGCCGCGTTGTCGCACAGCGTCTGCGCCAGCGACGCGAGATCGACCGGCCGAGGCGCCTCCTCCTCCGCCTCGCCGCGCGCGAAGGCAAGCGTCGCTTCTAGCATCGCCTGCATCTCCGCCACGTCGCCCTCGGCGCGGGCGCGCTGGGCGTCGTCGCCGATGAACTCGACGCGGAGCCGGAGCCGGGTGAGCGCGGTCCTGAGATCGTGCGAGATCGCGGCCAGCATCAGCGTGCGGTCCTCGACCAGCCGCCGCAGCCTGTCCTGCATGCGGTTGAACGTATGCGCGGCGCGGCGCAGCTCGGGCGATCCGGTCTCGGGCAAGGGCGGCGCGGCGAACAGGTCGCGGCCGATCCGGTCGGCGGCGTCGGAGAACCGGCGCACCGGCCGCGTCACCCGGCGCGACACCCAGGCTGCGAACAGCACCACGAACAGCCCGCCGGCCACCACCCAGCCCGCCATCCGCGCCGCCCAGCGGAGCGAGGTCATCTCGGTCGCGGCGGTGAACACCGCCCACGACCCGTCGCCGAGCCCGACCGCGATGACCGCCTTGCGACGGCTCGGCAGCAGATCGGGTTCGGCCTCGCCTCGCCGCCGGGCCCAGCGCCAGTGACGGGCTTCGGGGATGGAGACCACGAGCTCCCGCCCCGCCAGCGCCGGCGCGAGATGTTGGCGCACGAAACCCTCCACCCCCGGCTCCGAGGGCGGGAGTGACGGCCGGTCCGGGGACAGCGCGACGCCGAGCGTGGGGCTGTCGATGGATGCGAGCAGCCGCTCGCGGCCGGCGGCCGGCGTCTCTTCCATCAGCCGCACGGTCGCGACGATCCGCTCGGCCACCGAATGGGCGAACAGGTGGAGCGTCGCATCGGCCCGGTCGCGGACATAGGCGAGCATGCTGAGCGCGAGAAAGGCGAACAGCGCCAGCATCAGGATCACCGCGATGCGCGCCGCCACGGTGTCGGGCCAGAGGCGGCGCAGCCCGCGCGCGACGGCGCCGGTCATCGCCGCTCCACCTCCAGGGTGAAGACGTAGCCGCCAGAGCGCACGGTCTTGATGAATTGCGGCCGCTTCGGGTCGGGCTCGATCTTGCGCCGGAGCCGGCTGACCTGCACGTCGATGCTGCGGTCGAAGGGCTGGGCGTCGCGCCCCCTCGTGAGGTCGAGCAGCCGGTCGCGCGACAGCACCCGCCGCGGCCGTTCGGCGAGCGCCGCGAGAAGGTCGAACTCGCCCGCCGTGAGCGCGACCAGAACACCGTCCGGATCGCGCAGCTCGCGCCGCGCGGGATCGAGCCGCCACCCGGCGAAGACCAGCGCGCCCTCTTCCGGCTCCCGCACCGCCCCCTGCCCGTCCGAGCGGCGCAGCACCGCGCGGATGCGGGCCAGCAGCTCGCGTGGGTTGAACGGCTTGGTGAGGTAGTCGTCGGCGCCCATCTCCAGCCCGACGATGCGGTCGGTGTCCTCGGCCACCGCGGTCAGCATGAGGATCGGGGTACGGGTCGCCGCCCGCAGCCGGCGGCAGATCGACAGCCCGTCCTCGCCCGGCAGCATCAGGTCCAGCACGATCAGGTCGAAGCGTCCGTCGCGCAGCAGCCGGTCCATCGCCTTCGCGTCGGATGCGCTGTCGACCCGGAAACCGTTCTTCCTGAGATACCGCCCGGTGAGGTCGCGGATCTCGCGGTCGTCGTCGACGATCAGAATGTGGGGGGGCGCGGCCATCGGCGAAATATAGGCGCGCCCCACGGCGGCGCGGCGAAATTTAGTAACCGGGCGTTGCCGCGCGGGGGCCTGCAACGCTTCGTTACAAAACTCCCCCTCGGCGGAAACACGCAGGCAACGAGGCGCCCCCATATCGGTGCGGTGATTGGAACCGACAAAGGATGGAAGCCATGAAACGCCGAACCCTGATCGTCTCGATATCGTCGCTCGGCGCCGTCGCGCTGGTCGCCGTCACCCTGTTCGCCGCCGGGCCGGGCGGCGCCTTCGCCCACGGAGGCTGGCGCGGCGGGGGGCATGGCTGGGGCGGCCATGCGGAGGCGCGGATCTGCGGCGAGAGCCGCGACGCGCGGATCGACGATGCGATCCGCTTCGTCGAGGCCTTTGTCGACTTCACCCCGGAACAGACCGGGCCGTGGCAGGCGCTGACCGGCGCGGTCAAGAACGGCAGCGCGAAGATCGGCGCGGCCTGCGAGACCGTCGCCGCCGAGGGCCGCCCCGCCCAGGCACCCCAGCACCTCGCCCGCGCCGAGCTCGCGCTCGTCACCGCGCTCGGCGTGGTCCAGGAGGTCCGCCCCGCCTTCGTCGACCTATACGGCAAGCTCAACGACGAGCAGCGCACAAGGATCGACGACCTCCTGTCCAAGCGCCACCGCTACCGGCGCTGATCGACCGCGCGAACCCGGGGCCGCTCCGGCGGCCCCGGGCTCGGGTCAGGGCAGCGGAAGGCCTTTCTTGACGTCGAGTCCACGCTGCCGGAGCTGCCTGTACTGGCGGGAATTCCTGTTTATCTTGTCGCCTTTGCTGGCAATCCAGACATAGCGAATGTCTTCGTCGGACCGATCCGTCAGGCGTTTGAGTTGTGCTGCCTGTTTCAACCAGTCCTTCAGCCATTTCAGCTTCTTGAGAACGGTCGAGACCTCGCTTGTCGTCGCCGGATGGACCTCGACCCAGATTGCCTGCTCCCGTCCCCTCTTTGGCTTGTGGCCGAGGCCGTAGTCCCAGCGATTGTCCTGCGGCCTTCGTCGCCTGAGAGCGGCGTCGAGATCGATGCTGCCGGTCAGCCGCGCCGGATCGGCGCAGGTCACAAGACCCCTGTGCCTGTTCTCCGTGGCCCGTTTGCCCGGACGGTAGGCGCCGTCCACCGGAGGCGGCGCGGCTTCCACGGCCTCTTTGAAGGTCATGAATTGTCGTTGCGATTGACGACTTCGGCGACGATATCACCCACCCTGCCGGAGAACTCGGTGAGGCCGCCCCATCCCCCTTCGGCAATGTCCTCCGAGCCCGGATCGAGGTCGGAAATATCGTGTACCCTGCCGCCGCGCGCGAAATAATAGGTCTTGAATTCGCTCTTCAGCACGCTATCGGCGAGGCGCCTGGTCTTCGGCGTGGAACTGAGGTCAAGCAGTTTCCGTACGTCTCCTTGCTGCCCTTGGTTTTCCTGAAAGAATCGCAGCGCCCAGGCGATGTCGAGGACGTGGGGCGAGTGCGTGGAGAGGCATACGCGGTAACCGCGCAATCGCAACTCCATCACGAGGGCAAGAACGGCGCCGATGCCCATCGGATGGAGCCCGGACTCCGGTTCCTCGATCACCACCCATTCCAGATCGTGGCGGCGCGGTGTCTTCGCCGGAGGCAGTAGCCAGTACAGCCCGAGCAAGAGCGGCACGAACTCACGTTGCCCGGCGGACCACACGAGATACGGTAGAGGATGGTTCTTGCCGGATTTGAGAACCAGGCGGCGTTGATGCGCGGACGTATCCGTGCGTAGCTCGAAGCCGCCGAAAATGTGGTCCTCCAGCGGCCTTCGCAGCACTGCCGACAAACGGTTTCGACGCGGAAACACATCCTCGTCCAGCCCGATCTCGTTTTGCACGATCCAGTGGAGCTTGTCGCTGAAGTCGCGCAGGACGAAGGGATCGCCGGCCCGGTATTCGCTGAATGGGCGGGTCATTCCGTCGCGCAGGCTCATTACCCTCTGCGCCGGGATGTAGAACATTTTTTCCGCACCGATCGCCCGGCTCCGGCGGGCATAGGTGACCAAGTCGGTCTCCTTGCGTGCCTCTCCCAGGACCAGGCGGCTCTTCGTCTTGCTCCAGATCGACGACATGCCCTCGCCGAAATAGAGATCGAAGAAGCCGTCCGGATCGCCGCTTTGCGCCAAGCCGAAGCGCCTCATTGTCCAGTGGATCGAGTGCCTGTCGACCAGCAGCTTGAGAAGCTGGAGAAATATGCTCTTTCCGGTCGCTTGAGGGCCAACGAATATCGTGAGGTCGCCGAAGCGAATATCCGCTTCGGCTACTGGCCCGATATTCTTCGCCCTGATCCGATCCACCATGTCAGGGGCAACCCGGAGTTCCTCGTTTCATTCCGCAACTGTATCCGACGGTCCGCGATCCGGCTAACCGCACGCCCCTACCCGCCCGCCTCCGCCCACGGGTCGTAGGAGCCGATATTCCACACATGGCCCTCGGGGTCGCGGCAGGCGAAGAAGGTGCCGCCGTATTCCGGGCTTTGCAGCGGCGTTACGATCTCCGCTCCGGCGGCGAGCGCGCGCTGGTGGACCGCTTCCACGTCGTCCACCACGAGGCAGGCCGATTGCGTGTTGGTGCCGCCCGGCCCCGGCACCGCGATCAGCCGCCCGTACTCGTCGTCGCGCGCGCTGCCCAGCATGACCATGCCGTCGCCGAGGACGAGCTGGGCGTGGGCGATCGTGCCGTCCTCCCCGGGCACCACCAGGCGGGGGGCGAAACCCAGCACCCGGCCCAGCCAGTCGATGGCGGCGGGCGCGTCGCGGTAGCGCATCGTCGGAATCACGGGCGACTTGCCGGCGGTCGGCATGGCGGACCCTCCCCGGTCCACGATGGGCCGGGCGCTCGGCAGCGGTCAAGTGCCGCTTCCCCCCGGCGCCCCGCTGCGGGATCATTGGCGGCGCCCGAAGGCGGAGGGGACACGATGACGCGCGCGGCGGCGATCGCCCGGGCCGAGGCCTATTTCGACGGCGGCGGGTTCGAGGCCGATCTCGCGCGCCGCATCGCCGTCGCCTCGACCAGCCAGGAGGACGCGGCCCGTCCGCTGCTGCGGCGCTACCTCGCCGACGAGATCGCGCCCTCGCTGGCGGCGCTCGGCTTCTCGGTCGAGATCGTCGACAACCCGGAGCCCGGCGGCCCGCCGTTCCTGCTTGCCGAGCGCGGCGAACCGGGTCCGCTCGCCCTGCTCTCCTACGCCCATGGCGACGTGGTGCGCGGCCTCGACGAGGGCTGGCGGGACGGTCTCTCGCCGTGGTCCATGGCGCGTCGCGGCGACCGCCTCTACGGGCGCGGCAGCGCCGACAACAAGGGTCAGCACAGCGTCAATCTCGGCGCGCTCGCGGCGGTGATCGCCGAACGCGGCGGGCTCGGCTTCTCGATGAAGATGGTGTTCGAGATGGGCGAGGAGGTTGGTTCGCCCGGGCTGCGCGCGCTCGCCGCCGGCGCGCTCGGCGAACGCCTCGGGGCGGATCTCTTCATCGCCTCCGACGGACCCCGCCTCGCTCCGGACCGGCCGACCGTCTTCCTCGGCTCGCGCGGCGGCGCGCCGGTCGAGCTCGCGGTCGAGCTGCGCGAGGGCGCGCACCATTCGGGCAACTGGGGCGGCGCGCTCGCCAACCCGGCGACGGTGCTGAGCGCGGCGATCGCCAGCATCGTCGACCGAAGCGGGATCATTCTGGTGCCCGAGCTGCGCCCGTCCCTGCCCGATTCGGTGCGCCGCGCGCTTGACGGGCTCGAGCTCTCGGGCGGTCCCAGCGGCCCGGCGGTCGATGCCGGCTGGGGCGAGCCCGGGCTTACCCCGGCCGAGCGGGTCTACGGGTGGAACAGCTTCGAAGTGCTGGCGCTGCATTCGGGGACGCCGGAGAACCCGGTCAATGCGATCCCCGGTTCCGCGTCCGCCCATTGCCAGCTCCGCTTCGTCGCCGGCACCGACCCCGACGACATCGCCCCCGCCATCCGGCGCCATCTCGACCGCGAGGGCTTCCCCGAGGTCGCGGTCAGGGCGCCTGCGGGCGGCCGGTTTGCGGCCACCCGGCTCGACCCCGACCACCCCTGGGTGGGCTGGGCCAGCGACTCGATCGCCCGGACCACCGGCGCGCCACCGGCCGTGCTGCCCAATCTCGGCGGGTCGCTGCCCAACGACGTGTTCGCCGACATCCTCGGCCTGCCGACGATCTGGGTGCCGCATTCCTATCCCGGCTGCTCGCAGCACGCGCCGGACGAGCACCTGCTCGCGCCGGTCGCGCGCGAGGGGCTGGCGATCATGGCCGGGCTGTTATGGGACCTGGGCGAGGCGGGTGTGGGGCCGGAGCGGTCTTAGCCCAATACTGTTCACTTAGCGATTAATTGGCGCTATAGTTGGGGGCCTGTGAA
>JAPPGP010000201.1 GCA_028821395.1 Defluviicoccus sp. | reverse complement strand
TCGAATTCCCCTGCCCGTTAAGCGCCACGAAGAGCAGAACGACCGCGAGGGAAATCCGTTCAGATCACGATGCGCTCGATCTCGTCGACGGTCACCGTGTCCGCCGTCCGGTCGTAGAGCTTCGTCGTCTTCGGAGACGCATGCCCCGCGATCTGCTGCGCGTGCTCGAGCGTCCCCCCGTTCGACAGGTACGCCGTGATCCCCGTCGCCCGGAACGTGTGGCAGCACGTCGAGGGCGGCAGCCCCGCGGCCGAGGCACGCCGCTTGATCATCGCCAGCACGAGCCGCCGGTCGAGCGCCCGGCCCGTCAGCCGCCGCCCCGCCGGGTCCATCGTCTGGAAGAGCGCCGCCTTCGGCTCCTCGAGCCCGCCCGCCTCGACGTAGGCGTCGAGGGCAGCCGCCGCACGGTGGTGGGCCGGCACGTCGTGCCGCTTCCCGCCCTTCTCATGGAGCCTGAGCCACGCCCGGTTCGCCTGCCCGAAGTAGTCCTGCCGCCGCATCCCCAACACCGCGCTCACCCGCGCGAAGCTGTAGAGCATCACCGAGAGCAGCGCCCGGTCCCGGAGCCCGGCCAGGGCGCCCGTGTCGATCGACGCGAGGAGCTTCCTCGCCTCCGCCGGCGAGAGGACCGGCGTCGCGCCCTTGGTGACGACGTGCTTCGGCCCCCGGACGGCGGCGGCGGGGTTCACGGGGAGGACCTGGCTGACGACGAGCCAGTAGGGTACCGACCAGATCCGTGCAAAATTACACCCTAAGGCCGGAGACCTCGAGTGCTCATGAAGCTGTACAGGGCGGTCCGGGACACGCCCGTGAGCTTGGCGATGGCGGTCTTCGAAACCCCCAGCTCGAGGAAGCGCCGGATCTCGTCCTCCTTGCCGTCGAGCCGTGAGACGCCCAGCGACCCCTTCGGGCGCCCGAGCTTCCGGCCCGAGGCCCTGGCCCGGGCGAGGCCCTCGCGGGTGCGCTCCGAGATCAGGTCGCGCTCGACCTCGGCGAACAGCGCGAAGAGCGTGGTCATGACCTTCGTCTGGATGTCGCGCTTGCCCTCGACCCGGATGTTCTCCTTCAGCGCCACGAAGGCGACCCCGGCCTTGGCGAGGGCGTCGAGGATCGTCACGATCTGACCCAGCGACCGGCCGAGCCGCGAGAGCTCGCTGACGACGAGGCGGTCGCCGCGCTGCAGGACGCTCGTCAGCTCGTCGAGCCGCCGGCGCTTCTCCGACGCCTGTCCGGAGGCGGTCGCCTCGATGAAGTCGTCGATGCGGATGTCGTGCGTCCGCGCGTACTCGAGGATGGCGAGGCGCTGGCTGCTCACGTCCTGCTGCGGGGTCGAGACGCGCAGATAGGCGACGGTCTTCACGGCCTGTCCATGGAATGCGGGTTCGGGTATTGTATCTGACAGATGCGGAACGCGGAACGCGTCATGTTCCATGCCGCTGAACTGTTCCGCCAGAACGGACGTTTGTTGCTCACAGAACCGTGCCGGTATCCGACCCCGATGTCTCCCGCCCCCGCTTGGTCCGCGATGCCACCCTCCTCGAGGCCGACCGCCGCGAGATCGCCCTGCGGCGGGGTTCCCACAACCGGTTGGGGTTCGCGTACCAGGTCGCCTTCGTGCGGGTGCTCGGCAGATTCCCCCGCCAGGCGCCCCTGGAGATCGACGGGGAGATCCTGAGGTTCGCGGCCCTGCAGCTGGGCGCCGACGCCGAGACGATCCACGCCTACGCCCGCCGGCAGCAGACGGTCTCCGCACATCAGCGGCGCATCGGCCAGTACCTGCGTCTGCGCACGTTCGACACCCCCGCCGGAGAACGGCTGGCGCGGTTCCTCGAGGACGAGGCGTTGCGGCTCGATCGCACGGGCTCGCTGCTGGCCCGGGCGCGGAGCTGGCTTCGCGACGAACACGTCCTCGCGCCGGCCGACTCGGCCCTGCGCCGCGCGGTGGGCGGTGCCCGACAGAAGGCCCGCGCCCTGCTGACGCAACGCATGACCGAGCGTCTGTCGGCGTCGATGCGCGACCGCCTCGATGCGCTGATCGCCGTCGGCGACGACGATCCGCACTCGCCTCTGCACCGCATCAAGACCGGCTCGTCGAGCCCGTCGGTCGGTGGCATGAAGCGGCTGCTGGCGAGGCTGGAACTGATCGAGGCGACCGGGGTGCTGGAAGTCGACGTCGGCTGGGTCAATGGCAACTATCAGCGGATCCTGTTCCACACCGTGCGAACCGCCTCGGCCGACCGGGTGCGCGAGATGGCGGCCCCGCGCCGGCACCTCGCCCTGGTGTGCTTCCTGCACCAGGCGTGGCGCGACACCCTCGACCAGGCCGTCGACATGTACAGCAAGCTCCTCGACCGCAACCGCAAGCTGGTCGAGGCTCGCCTCGACGACATGCTCAAGGCGCAGCGCCATGCCGTCGACCGGATCGTTCACCGCTACCACCGGCTCGGCGCGGTGCTGCTCGACCCCGACGTCGGCGACGACGAGTTGCGGGCCCGACTGCTGTCCACCGTGTCGGAGGCGCAGCTGCGCGAGGACCAGTCCGACCTGGCGAACTGGACGCGGGGCGACCGGAAGGCCCGCTTCGAGCAGACGGCCGAGCGGCACGCCGGGCTGAGCCGGTTCGCCGGGCCGTTCCTGAGCAGGATGAAGTTCGTCGACGAGCAGGGCGAGGGAGCGTCGCCGACGCTGTCGGCGCTGCGGGCCTACCGCGAGCACCGCGCGGCGGGACGCCGCGGCGTCCCGCCCGATGCGCCGCTCGACTTCGCGCCGGCGGCGCTGCAGCCGCTCATCCGCCAGGACGGCGTGACCGACCGCCGCCGCTGGGAGAGCGCGTTGTTCCTCAAGGTGCGCGACGAGATCCAGACCGGCAACCTCGCCATCGACGGCGCGAAGAACTTCGGCCGGTTCGAGGCGTTCTTCCTGCCCGCCGCCCACTGGGAGCGGGTCCGCGATGCGTTCTGGGCGCGAACCGGGTTCCCCGTCGACCCCGCCGCGGCGGTCGAGCAGCTGAAGGCGCGTCTGTCGGATGCGTTCGACCGGTTCCTGGAGGGTGTCGCCGACAACCGGCAGGTCGCGTTCGACGACGACGGGTGGCGGCTGAAGACGGACGCGGCCGAGCAGCCCGACCCGGCGCAATCCGACAGCCTCGCCGAGCTCCACCGCTGGCTGGACGCCCGCAGCCGCTCGATCCGGCTCGCCGACCTCCTCATCGAGGTCGAGAACGACCTCGGGTTCAGCGTCCACTTCCAGCAGCCCGGCGAGAAGCGGGTCGACCCCGGGGAGGTGTGCGCGCTGCTCGCCGCGATCCTCGCCCACGGCTGCAACCTCGGCCTCTACACCATGGAGAAGGTCGCCCCCGACATCGCCTACAGGCGGCTCAAGTACGTCAGCGACTGGCGTCTCGTCGAGGAGAACCAGCGGACCGCGCTCGCCGCCATCGTCCACGGCATCTCCCGCCTCGACGCCGCCGGCCACTGGGGCGACGGCACGACGTCGGCCAGCGACGGGCAGCGCTTCGCCATGCCGCAGAAGGTGCTGCAGCGGACCTACAGCACCCGCTTCAACGACTTCGCGCTCGAGTTCTACTCCTTCGTCGCCGACAATTACGCCCCGTTCTACAGCCGCCCCATCGAGTGCACCGACCGCGACGCGCCCTTCGTCCTCGACGGCGTGCTGTACCACGAGAGCGACCTCGACCTCGAGGAGCACTACACCGACACCCACGGGTACACCGAGATCAACTTCGCGGCCTTCGGGATGGTCGGCATGCGGTTCTGCCCGCGCATCCGCAGCCTGCACCGCCAGCGGATCTACTGCGCCGACCCGGGCCGCGACCACGGCGTCCTCGAGCCGGTCCTCCAGCGCGGCCGGCGGGCGGTGAACTTCCGCCTCGTCGCCGAGCAGTGGGACCGCATCGGCCAGTTCTACGCGGCGTTCCCCGCCGGCCACGCGACGGCGTCGGCCGCCCTGCAGCGGCTCAACCGCTTCCAGGCCTCGAACCGCTTCTACGCCGCCAACCGGGAGCTCGGCCGGGCGCTGAAGACCGAGTTCGTGCTGCAGTACATGTCCGAGCCGCAGCTGCGGGCGAAGGTGCGGCGGGGCCTGCTCAAGGTCGAGCAGCTCCACGCCCTGGCGCGGGCCGTCTACTACGGGCAGCGGGGGCGCATCAGCGCCCGCGAGGTCTACGACCAGGTGAACGCGTGCTCGTGCCTGACGCTGATCCTCGCCTGCATCGTCTACTGGCAGGCCCGGGAGATCTCACGGATGGCCGCGGCGCCGGACTTCCCGTTCGACCCCGACCTGCTGCGTCACGTCAGCCCGATCGAGTGGAAGAACGTCGTCCTGTACGGCGAGATCAAGATCGACCCCGCCAAGCTCAAGATGCGCGGCCCTTAGGACAGTGATCGATATAACCTTGCCAACTACGTTCAGGACCGTCCCGCTTGCCTGCAGTTCCTGCGCGCGACACGTGGCAAGGTAATTCCCGTCACCGTCCTTAGGGTGTATTTTTGCAAGAATCTGGTCGGTACCCTAGCTGCTCGATGGCGTCGGCGACAGTCGACCTCGACGTCTCGCCCTCGACCGAGGACCCGCCTCGCCCGCCAGCCGCCGCGCGCCTAGGTCCGCCGACTCTTCCCGCCTCGACGTGGGGTCCAGCGCGCTCACCTCCGCTCCGGCGCAATGCCGGTGCTCAGGGCGACGAGGCGGCCGCGCTCGAGGGCGGCCGCCTCGGGACTTGCGGCCCGCGGCCGAGACGTCGTAGCTGGTGGCGGCGACCTTGGATCGGCCGCGCTTGCCCCGGCCGCGGGCCCGGAAGCACGCGGCCGCCCGCCGCGGCGCTCGCCGACAGTCGAAAGGCGGGGGCGGGTCCGGCGGGTGTTCGAGCCGAATGGAGGCCCCCCGTCGAGGTGGCGCGCGGTTCAGGAGCGTCAACCCAGGCGGCGGTCACGCTCGCCGCCGCGGCCATCCCCCGCGATGACAACCGCCAGCTCGCCGCTGGTCATCACGGCCGACCCCTTCGGGGCGGACCGCGCCACCTCCGCCCCCGGCGTTCATCGATTCGCCCCCCGCCGTGTCGAGGTCTCGGGGCTTCTGTCGTCGGTAGCACGGCGTGCCGGCAGGCGCACGTACTTCCGGCCCGAGGCCTCCTGTCTGGCTCGAATGTCCCTGAACATCGCCTCGACGTCATAGTCGAATCGGGCGGCGTACGCCTCGCGAATAGATCGGAGTTCAGCGATGATCGGGTCCGTCTCCCTGCTCTCCATGGTCGTGCTCCTCCATGAGTTCATTAGGCGTGCAAATAACCGGCGGCACGTACCCAGCCTCCCGGCACGCTCGCTCGATCCGCGTCCGCGCGGCGGCACCCGCGATGTGGCGAAGATTCCACGTCAACAGGTAGTCAACCCTGTTCGTCGCAGCAACGCTGACGTGCGTCGCATCCGCCGTCGCCCCGCGGGGGAACGCTCCAAGGTCCAGCAGCTGCTGGGTCAGCGCCGCGGCGTCCTCGGTAGTATCGAGGCGCGTGACTATCTCCAACGCCGTCAAGCGGGCGCGGGCGGCGCCCGTGTCACCCTCCGCAGCTTCTGTCAGCACTAGCTCGGAGGCTACGAGAACAAAACGCTCCGGCGCGTCGCGCCACCATTCCCGCGTCATGGCCTGCTGCGCCGCAATGATGAGATCGCGCGACGGGCGCGCTGTAAGGTAGCTCACGACGGAGGTCTCGACGTAGACACTGGGCTTCGTCATGATCGCGTGTGACTCGTCGTCGAGTGTCTCCGAATCGTTCGTCGTCTCGGCGGCCCTCTCGAAGCTGATCCGATCGGCGAACAGCCAGAGCCGGTGGCGGTCTAGCTCGCTGGCCGCGACAACCGTGCCCCGCATCAGGCGCTTCAGACGAAGGCTCCGAGGGGTTGACAACGGGTTATTCCATAACAGGCGCGTTCGTTTCGCTCCGCCCCTTCGCGGGCCTGACGGCCTTGACGCCGACTGCGCGCACGGTCCTGGCCTGCCCTCGATGAGCACCTGCCGCTCGCCGCCGTCGTGGGTGCGCACGCGGGCCGCGAAGTCCATGCGGAACAGGGCGAGGGGTGCCTGCACGGCCTCGCCATCGTCTCGGGGCGAAGCGGCGCGGGGGGCCGCCAGCTCCTGCGGGCGCAGCTCCAGCGACTCGATGTCGAGCCCGGCGATGCGGCCGACGAGGAGGCGCGCCGCCCGGTCGTCCTGCATGAGGTACTTGAAGGCGGCGCCGTAGATCGGGTTGGCGATCTGCATACGGGCTATTTCAACCCCCGGCACCCGCGTGCGTCAACCGGCTCGCGAACGCCAGCGCTTCCTCGGCCTGCGATCCGGAGCCACAGTCGCGGCCCGGCGCTTCATGGTGGCGCGAACACCTCGAACAGTTGCGTCCCGCCGCCGCGGTCGATGCGGCCGACCAGGCCGCGGGCTGGCTGCCGGGCTTCGCGTCGGGGCTGCACCGGGACGCGCGGGCCCCGGTGAACCTGACGCCGATCGCGGGGTCTCGAACGACACCTGCATCGCCGCCAGGGCGACGCGCGCCTCGCGTTGCGCGCGGTGCGGGAGGGCGGTGCTCGAACGACACCGCGAAGGAAGGACGGCATGACCTCGACGACGACGGGACGGACCTCGCCGAACCGCCCCCGAGGCCGCCCCCCGTTGGACCGATCCGGGCCCCCGCAACGCCGACCGAACATCGCGACGACCGGCCGCCGACATGCGCCGCCCCGAAGTTGACAGATGCCGCCGTTTTATCGGGAATGTCCCGGAGGCTGTTGATCTGATGTGAAGCGGGTGGCGACTCCTCGCCCCTGTCCGTGATAGGACAGGGGTGCAATCAACAGGAGGAGAGCCACCCATGGCGAAGCATGACAGGCGGAAGCGTTCCAGCCAACCCCCCGACTCGCGAACAGCCTCGATTCAGGTGCCGCTGCCGGTGCTCAGCGTGCTGGACGGTGCGCGGGAAGCGTTCCATGGCTTGTGCATCACGACCGGCCTGCAGGTTCTGCAGGCGATGATGGAGGGGGATCGAGACGACCTGTGCGGCCCGAAGGGGCGCCATCAGGTGGAGCGGCCGGCGTGGCGGGGCGGAAGCGTGGCCAGTCAGGTGACGCTTGGCGGGCGTCACGTTGCCGTGCCGCGGCTCCGCGTTCGGAGCGCCGACGGCGAGGTGGCGCTGCCGAGCTTCCAATGGGCGGCGGCCACCGACCCGCTGGACGAGCACACGCTGGCGGCGGTTGCGGCCGGGGTGTCGACGCGGCGGTATGCGGGCACGTTGGACCCGGTGCCGGCGGAGGTGGCGGAGCGGGGGGCGTCGAGCAGCGCGGTGTCCCGGCGGTTCGTGGCGCTGTCGGCCAAGCGCCTGCAGTCGTTTCTGAGCCGGCCGTTGGGCGAGCTGGACCTCCGGGTGGTCTGCATCGACGGCAAGGTCTTCCGGGAGCACTGCATGGTGGTCGCGTTGGGGATCGACACGCAGGGCTGCAAGCACGTGTTGGGTCTGCGGGAAGGAGCCACCGAGACGGCGGCCGTCGCCAGCGGCCTGCTGAGCGACCTGGTGACGCGCGGCCTGCCGACGGACCGGTCGTTGCTGTTTGTCATCGACGGCGCGCCGGGGCTGCGGCGGGCCATCAGCGATGTCTTCGGTTCGCACGGTGTGGTGCAGCGGTGCCAAGTACACAAATTGCGCAACGTGATCGGTCATCTGCCCGAACGGCTTCACGCGTCGGTCGGCAAGGCGTTGCGGGATGCCTGGGGCCTCGATTCGGCGGACCGCGCGACGCGAGTCCTGAAGCGGCTGGCGGGGTCCCTGGAGCGCGACCACCCCGGTGCGGCGGCGTCCATCCGGGAGGGCCTCGAGGAGACGCTGACGGTGAAGCGGCTCGGTCTGACGGGGACGCTCGAACGTACGCTGCGCACGACGAACATCATCGAGAACCTGATGAGCAGCGTCGAGGGCTACACGCGGCGGGTCAAGCGGTGGCGCGGCGGCGGGATGATCCAGCGCTGGGTGGCGAGCGCGCTGGTGGAGGCGGAACCGCGCTTCCGGCGGGTGCGGGGCTATCGCGACCTGCGCTACCTGGTCGCGGCCCTGGACGCCCTGGCCCCGCCCGCCGGCGCGGTTGCTGACGTGGCGTAGAATAGACGACCTCGGCGCGGAAACAGGGAGTCCGCTACCCGCGAAGTTCAACAACGAAAGGGACAATCCCGTTTTATCCGACCCAGAACCACCAGCACGGGCCCAAAACCCGTCGCGCCTAGTGAAGCGAGCATCCCGCAGACCCTACCGAATCGGGATCATTTAAATGCGGCCAGTAAGCCAGTATATATACATTGTGAATGTGTAGAATAACAACAAAACAACAAATGCTGTTGTTTGTGGCGAAGACGCAAAATTGAACTTCAGTGTATCAAAAGCGGTCAAGTATGAGGAATGACGCACCGACGGAAGACTATCGATAACCTCCGACATGCTATCCCTTAGATACCTATAGAACGCCGTGCGCTGCCAAGAGTGCCCCTGCGGTTGATAATTGAATATGTCCGTGAAATATCTGTTAAAAAAATTAAGATCAAGGGGAATTCCAGGCAGTACATTGCCTGCTCCACCGAGTACTGCTGACGCCCTCAACGCCTGTGCATAACCGGGCGACACCTTATTTGGAACATAGTAATAGTCTTCAGCCCGTGATACGCTGACTATTTCCTTTGCCTGACTGAGCGCAAGGACATTAGTTACGAAAGCATGCGAACTTCGAAAACTGACCCGGTCCTGCTCCATCAAAACGATGACGATATTTGACGCCAGTGCAACTCCGGCACTAATAGGGTCGAGTCCGGCACGCGTATCCACGATCAGATAGTCGATCGCCAATGGAGGCGCTTCGCAGGCCACTATGAACTCACAGCACGCTCCATGGGTAGTCTCCACCGACATGTCCGTCATGAGGCTGCTACCCTGAGTGGCTGATGGAATCACAGCGATCGGCCGGTCGCGAAGGTCTGAAATATGGTCGCCTAGCTTGGCGGTGCCGTTGATGATATTCTCAAAAAACAGATCTTTGGCAACCGCATCTGTCTTGCGAGTGAGATACGTAAGTCCGCCAACCGAATAGTCCGCATCTACCAGCAAGACCTTCATGCCGAGCTCCGCAAGCATTGTTGCGAGCGCAGACGCAAACACTGTCTTGCCCGCACCGCCCTTCCCACTACATATTGCGATTGTCTTCATTTTTTTTCAATCACCTCCCTCGGAGAGACTTGCTATGTTGGCCTTGGCAACAGCTGCACCTTGCCTCAGAAATAAAAACACGAGAACACAGTATAGCGGCCATACCACTATAGCAACAGCAATACCACCAGCCACTTTAAACTGACCGTCTACAAACTTAGGGGTGAAATCAACTACAAGCGTAGGCGTCTCGCTTGGGAATAGGGGAATAACGCAAAGCGCAAATGCCACAGCTACAGCAAGGCCAGTGATCACGTGAAGATGCGCTCCCAACTCAACTCACCTGTAAGCGAAGCGGCGAAGCGGCATAGAGATCCAGATTCTCATAATTGTCTACCCTATTGTCTCACAGGAGTCAAGGGTGCGTTGCCAGGGAGTACAGGGGGGAGCAAAAAAGCCCTGCGGGGGCCGACGCACCGGCCGGCTGCCGGAACTCCCTCCATCTTGCAGCCGGAGCGGGTCGTACCAGCCCAGAATCCGCGTGGCGCGTCGACGAAGCGGCAGCTGTTCGAGACCCGGTCCGGTCATCCCGGCCGCCGGACGCGAGGTCGTGGATCTTGATCTCGCAGCTCGCCAGGCGACGCGCCGTGCCGAACACAGCCATGTCGTCACCAACCTCGGCCAGCAGCGCGGCCGCGGCCAGTGGGGCGTGAAGTCGGTGACTGTCACCGAACGGCGGCCCCGTGCGGGCCACGCCAAAGCCACCCCGACCGACGACGTGATCCGGGGTCCCTGCGAGGACCGGAACCACCCCGTAATCCTCGTCCTGACAGCCCGCCGGGGCAGCGAGTCCCCCACCCCGACCTGTACGATTGGAGGTAGAATCACCGCGATGATCAACAGCACCGGAAGCACCGCGGCCATCAACGGCACGGTCGTAACCGGCGTCGCCTTGCTAGCAGTATTCATCGGATTCCTGTACACATCGCTCGGCGACCGCATCACGAACATCGAGAACGAGATCGACGCCACGCGCACCGAGTTGCGCGACGAGATCGCGGCGCGGGTCCCGGTTTCCCCCACGCGCCTCTACCCTGCCACGCTGACCCTGGACGCCTTCTGCGGCGATGGCGCGGCGTGCAATTGGATGGCGATGGGGAATGCCGCGCTCGCGCAGCACCGCCATGAAGGCGGCCCAGCCGGCGATGACCTCGGTTGGCACCACCCCCTGCCCGTTGGGGAAGACCGGTTGCGGTCGAGGAGCTTGCAGAGGCGCGTGCGGATCGTCGTCGCCGACGGCGACGAGCGCATCGAGGCGGTCGCGCATCGCCGCCGACAGACGTTCGGTCATGCGTTGCGTCAGCAGGGCGCGGGCCTTCTGTCGGGCACCTCCCACCGCGCGGCGCAGGGCCGAGTCGGCCGGCGCGAGAACGTGTTCGTCGCGAAGCCAGCCCCGCGCCCGCGCCAGCAGCGAGCCCGTGCGATCGAGCCGTAGCGCTTCGTCCTCGAGGAACCGCGCCAGCCGTTCGCCGGCGGGGGTGTCGAACGTGCGCACACGCAGGTACTGGCCGATGCGCCGCTGATGTGCGGAGACCGTCTGCTGCCGGCGGGCGTAGGCGTGGATCGGAAACGGGACAGAATCATCGCGGTATCGGCGTGGGCCGCCCTCGCCGCCGCCCCCGCGCTGGCCGTCCTGGCGACGAGGGCTCACACCGAAGGGGTGCGGAGCGCACTCCGTGAACAAGCAGAGCGCCACGGCGCCGAGACGGCCGATCGGAACGCCCGCGAGCGGGAACTCGAGGCTGAGATCCGGAAGCTGCTGCTAGCCGAGCAGGAAGTGCGGAGCCTCCGTGCCACCGCGGCGGCGCAACACGAGGAGCTCAACGATCTAAGGGCGCACAACGAAGCGTTGAGGCGCGAGGCGGCGCGTGCGGACACGGCCGGGACGGGGCGCGTCACACCGGCGTGGGCCGAGATGATCGAACGGATCGAAACGCTGGTGCGGGACTCGGAGAACCGGACGCGGGCCGAGGCGGAAGCCCGGTCGGCCGCAAACCGCGCGGCGGTCGCCGCGACGATCGCCGAGAGGGAGGCACGGAGGATCCGCACCGAGTCGCGGGAGGCGATCCGCGAAGTGAACAGGCTACGGAACAGGGTCGCGAGCCTCCAGGACCTGACTTGGATAGAGGAGACATGGACGCGGAACTTCGCGACGGCTGCGCTCGCCGGCGGATTCTGGACCGGCGCGGCGATGATCGGGGTGGCGACGTGGCGGCGGGAGACCCGCGAACGCACAGACGCCCGCCGCCGCGAGGAGGCCGCGCAGCGCCACGGGGCGGAGAACCGACGCTTGCGGGCAGAGATGAAGGACGCGAGGAGACGTTGGGAGCACGCGACAGCGACCATCCGCGAGGAACTGTGGAGGGTGGACCGAGGAGCGCGACGCCCTGGAGCGGACGACGACCGGTATGCGCGAGAGGCTCGCGGAGCGGAACACGGAGCGGCAACGGCTACGCGCGTCGATCCACCGGCTGGAAGCCGACTTGAGGAGGACCCGCGAAACGGCGCCGGGAGCGCGCCGAACCGCGGGGCTGATGATCCTCGGGATCGAAGCTGGCGCGACGCGGGAAAGCGCCAAGGGCGCGTACCGGAAGCTGGCGCGGACGCTCCACCCGGATGTCTGCCCGGGGCCAGAGGCGAACCGCCTGATGACACTCGCGACGGCCTGCTACGAGGAGCTGCCGAAGACCTCATGACGCCGCGCGACTGGCGCATCGGAACACGTGGGAGAGTCGAGAACGGCGACCGGTCAGTCGGCTGCGGAGGTGTCGCCCTTGAGGAGCTCGGAGAGCATCGCCCGTATCTCGCGGATGTCCGCCTGGACGTCGTCGAAGCGCCGGTTCATGTCGCTCCGCAGGTCGTTGAAGCGGGCGTTCATGTTGGCGTTCACGTCGTCGAACCGGGCGTTCACGTTGGCGGTAACGTCGTCGATGCGGGCATTCACGTCGCCGAAGCGGGCGTTCACGCTGACGTTCAGGTCGTCGATGCGGGTGTTGACAGCGGCGTTCTGCTGGAGCATGAGGCCGATCGCCATCAGCAGCAGGGTAGCGAGCCCGATGCCGGTACCGACGATGGTCCTGATGAGAGCCTTCGTGTCGACCGTCATGGCGGAAGCCGGCGGCGGGGGAATCTGCGCGTCGCTCATGCCCTGTAGCGTAGCACTGTTCGGGGCGGTCGGCGTCGTGGTGGCCGTCCCGGCGTCGGCGCAGGGCATCTCGCACGCTGACGGCATACCGGCGGCGGCGATCCGCTGATGGCCCGCCGCTTCATCGCCAAGAGAGGGCCGCCTGCGAGAGGGAGGTAGAGTCGACGACTGGCGCGGTGGCGGTAGGCGGAGGGGGGTAGCCGTTCCCGGCGGCTTTCGCCGATGCCGGTGCCTCACTTCTCGCCGTGACTCCGTTGGACCGGGTTCTGCCCACCGAACACGTGACCGATGGCGCTGCGCAGCGCCTTGGCGCCGTCGATCACGAACAGGCGCCGGCGGTCCGCCCGCAGGCCGCGCTCGACCAGCGCCTCGAGCAGGGCCGTCGCCACCGTCGCGTTCTCCGACCCGCCTTCACGAAGCCCCAGTACGTGCTTGCGCCCCGTCACGGCCTCCGACGAGTGTCGAGAAATGATCACTCCTTGACGGTGGACAACACCGCGCGTGCGGGGAAGCCAGGCCCACCATGTTGATCTGGCCATCAGCACGGGGTCCATCCCCGCGCGTGCGGGGAAGCCTTCGTCGTGTCTGCGCCCACGGGCCGTTTCCCGGGTCCATCCCCGCGCGTGCGGGGAAGCCTTCGCGAGGAACAGCATCGGGTAGACATCGTACGGTCCATCCCCGCGCGTGCGGGGAAGCCATGGAGGCGGAGGAGGCGGCGATCCGCGGCCGGGGTCCATCCCCGCGCGTGTGCGTATTTCGCTGAAGTGGATCACCGATTCCGGGGATGTGGATCGGCGATTTCG
>JAPPGP010000214.1 GCA_028821395.1 Defluviicoccus sp. | reverse complement strand
GTCACCGCCTACGCCGCCTCGGTCGGCCACTCGGTCTGGTTCAGCCACGATGTCGGCGAGACCTGGAACCGCGCCTTCACGCCGACCGGCGGGATCTACAACGAGTCGCGCTGCTGGTGCCTCGCGACCCACCCCGACCGGCCGGGCGAGGTGCTGTCGGGCACCGACCAGGGGGTCTATCGCTGGCGACCCGACCCGGCCGCCAAGCCCGACGGGGGGAGCTGGGTCTACCTCCCCTCGCCGCTCGACGATCTGCAGATCCTGCAGATCGCCCAGTCGCCGCACGACGCGGACGTAATCTTCGCCGGCACCCGCCCGGCGCAGATCTGGCGCTCGCTCGACGGCGGGGCGAGCTGGAGCCGTTGCGAGCTCGACAACCTGACCGAGTGCTGGTTCATCAACACGCCGCGGGTGACCTCGGTGCGCTTCGACCCCGTCGAGCCGCGGACGGTCTGGGTGACGGTCGAGATCGACGGGCTCTACCGCACGCGCGACCTCGGCGAGAGCTGGGAGAGGCTGAACGAGGGCCTGGTCTCGGACGACACCCACAACCTCGTCTTCTTCGACGACGCGGACGGGCGCACCCTGCTGATCTCGACCGAGGAGGGCCTCCACCGCAGCGACGACAACGGCGCGAGCTGGCGGCTGGTCGACGTGCCCGAGGTCGCGCCCTGGGTCTACATGCGCTGCATCGAGCGCCGGGCCGACGATTCGGGCGTGGTCTTCATGTCGGCCGGCGACCGCCCGTCGAGCGACCGGGGCAGGCTGCTCAGGAGCCGCGACCGCGGCCTCACCTGGGAGGATGCCGGCCTGCCGCGCCCGATCAACTCGACCATCTGGTGGATCGGCACGAATGCGGCCGACCCGATGCTGATCTTCTGCTGCACCATCATGGGCCAGATCTTCCGGTCCACCGACGGCGGCGAGACCTGGCGCAAGATGGACCGCGAGCTCGGCGAGCTCCGCATGATCGCCTGGCAGCCCAACGGGCGGGCGGCGTAGGGCGGGCGCATGGATGGCCGGAACCCCCCGGACTCGTTCCGGGGGCCGGCCATGACGAGGGAGGACCGACAACGCCCCCTCCCGTCATGGCCGGACTTGATCCGGCCATCCACCGAGCGGGGTCCCCGGGTGTTTCACGTGAAATCCTAATGTTTCACGTGAAACAATGGTCAGCCTTGTTGGCCTATTTAACGTCAAGAACTTGCCCTAAGTAGCAAATCCCCGACGCAAAACCTCCGTTCGCGCGGTCTCCGGCCCCGCGTCCCCGGGGGACGATCCGGCTTCGCGGCCGTGAAACAATTCCATCGATGGAATATACTGTCGCGCTCGACTCCGATGGGCGGAGCGCGAGCTATCGGTTGACTAGTGGCGTGCAGGAACCTTGACAGCATTCCTTCGATGGAATACATCGGCGTATGAGTTGGGATGTCGAGTACACGAACGAGTTCGGTGATTGGTGGGACCAACTCGATGGAAGCGAACAGGAGGACGTCACCGCCACGGTCGAATTGCTGACGGAGCAAGGTCCCGCGCTCGGCTTCCCCCATTCTTCCGGCGTAGCGGGGTCGCGCCATGGCCGCATGCGCGAGCTTCGCATCCAGAGCGGCGGCCGGCCCATCCGTGTCTTCTACGCCTTCGATCCCAGACGCACGGCGATCTTGCTGATCGGCGGCGACAAGACAGGGGACGACCGGTTCTACCGACGGCTCGTTCGGTTGGCCGACAGGCTCTACGACGAGTACTTGCGGGAGTTGAAAGAGGAAGGGCTTATCGAATGAGCGGACGGCATGCCTTCAACGAGCTGACCAGGGACTTCACGCCGGAGCGCCGGGCGCGGGTGGACGCCCGCAAGGCTGAGCTTCGCGCGGCCATGACGCTGCACGAGCTGCGCCGGGCGCGGGCGATGACCCAGAAGGCCCTCGGCCAGGCCCTCAACGTCAACCAGCCCGCCGTCGCCAAGCTGGAACGGCGCGCCGACATGTACGTCTCCAACCTCCGCGCCTATATCGAGGCCGTGGGCGGACGGCTCAGCATCGTCGCCGAGTTCCCGCAGGGGAGCGTGGTGATTACGAATTTTTCGGATGCGGGGGAGGGTGGGAAGAGTGGTCGGGAGCCTACACCTGAGGAGACTCCGGCGGTCGGTAGCGAGATCGGTTGAAGAAGGCCGCATTCGGGGTGCAAAAACCCCGCAACGTACATATGAGGTCGCAATGCGGACCAGAATCCACATTGACGAGGCCTCACTGGCCAAAGTCCTGAATGCTAGCAAGGGCGAGATCAAGAAGGCAGTCGTCGAAGAGAGCGAGCCCAGCAAGCTCGATTACTATTGGGACGAGAGCGCCATCGTCCATCACTCGGGCGACCGTCTTCCGCCATACAGAAAATCCTGGCTGCGCGCCGCTGTCCGGCCGGGATCGATCCGGTGCCTCGCGGCGGCCTGGATGGAGGCGATGAGGGCGCGGCGGGCGCGGCGGCGGAGGAGCAGGGAGAGCCGGGAACGTCGCCGCCTCAACCGGCACCCGCGCCTGCTTGAGGTCGCTCATAGAGCACCCGGCCCTCGCGCAGCGCGCGGGCGAGCACGTTGTTGAGGGAATCGCGCCAGTACTCGACCTCGTCCCGGCTGTAGACCAGCACGTCCTTGGCGACGCCGAGGCCGCCGAGCGCGCGCATCAGGCGGTTGATCTCGGCGAGGCGGTCGCGGCCGGGGCCGAAGGGCCCGGCCTCGATGACGACGAGATCGACATCGGAGTCGGGGCGGGCGTCGCCGCGCGCGCGGGAGCCGAACAGGATCACCTGCTCGGGGTCGGCCTCGTCCACGATGGCGGCCACCATGCGGCGGAGCAGCGTCTCGTCGACCTCGGTCATGCGGGCGTCCCAAAGCGGCGGCGGTCCCGGGCGGCGCACTATGGCAGGGGCCGGCGGCGGCTGTCGACGGGGTTGTCGGATGTACGGCGCGGCGCCGCAAGGGACGGTATTGCTATCTGTGGTTGAAGAGAATACCGTGTCGCCCCCGCCGACACGGCGCCGAGGGGGTTTCGAGTGCGGACGGGAGCCGGCAGGTGAGACGCGACGACAGGGCCGCACGCGGCCGGCCGGCCCCCGAGCCGCTGGCGCGTTTCGAGGCGGTCGTCGACTTCGAGAGCAGCGAGCGGGTGCGGCGCAGCCTCGGACATGTTCGCCGCCTTCTGGCGACGATCCACGAGCTGCACAAGCTGGGCTATCAGGGCGTCCGCATATCGCCGGGCCGGTCTCCCTCCGGGGCGCACTGGCGCTGCGCGGTCGCCGCCGCCCCCAATTTCCGCCGCGACGGCTGGTCGCTCGTCTCGGATTCTTGCGCCGTCCACTACTCAAGCGCCGACGGCCCCCGCTTCTTCGGCTGGGACGACGCGCCCGGCAAGCGCCCGTCACATCTGGCGCGGATGTTCGTCGAACGCTTCCCGCGCCTGGCTTCCGACAGCATCGGCATGGACTACCCCTATGCCGGCTGGTTCGCCGCAGCGCTCGGCGCGGTGGAGCATGGCCGGCTGCCGGTCTTCTACGCAGATTACAAGCTCAACCTGTCCGGGCTGGACATGCCGCCGCCCCCGCCCGGACGGTGGCCGCCGGCCCGGTAGACGGCACCGGGGCCCGGGCGGCTTCCGCCGCTCCCGCCCGCTCACCAGCGCAGGGAGCCCCTCACCCGCAGCGCATGGCCGTCGTCGCCCTCGAAGCGGTGGTGGCTGCTCACGTCCAGATCGAGGCTTCCGCCCAGCGTCAGCCTGATGCCGGTGCCGTAGCGCCGCGCACCGGCATCGTCCAGCTCCATCCCCGCACGGGGCGTCAGCACGCCGGTCCCGAACGCGCCCAGCCCGTACCCGATGTCGAGCCCGACCCGGCCCGACGGCTTCCCCTCGCTCTCGAGCCCTGCGAAGCTCTCCTCCCGCATGAGCCGTCCCGCGCGCTCCGCCCCGCCCGTGTCGTAGGACGGCCGCAGCGACAGGGCGAGGCCCCTGCCGCCGGTCCCGGGATCGAGGCGGACCGACCCGGCCACGCTCCAGTCCCGGTAGTCGCGGTCCGAGTGCATCGCCAGCACGCGGCCGCCCGCCCGCACGCTCACGCCACGGGCGGGATTGCGGAGCTCGAGCCCGCCTCCGAGCTCGAGACCCACCCCCGTCTCCGCATCGCCGCCGTCGTAGCGCAGCCCGGCCTCGAGCGACGGGCGCAGCCTGGCGCCGTTCCCGACCTCACGCTCATGGCCCGCCTCCATCGCCGCCCGAACGCGGAAGACCCCGCCCTCGACCGCGGGCAGGCCCGGCGCGGTCCGCGACTCGAGGCGGCTCCCCAAAGCGTCGCCGCGCAGCTTCAGATCGAATCCGCCCTCCTGCAGAAGCTGCCTGCTCGCCCCCGCGGCCCCCGTCAGCATGCTGATATCGCCGTCGTGGCGGCCGCCCGGATCCTTCACCGACATCGAGCCCCGGCTGAAGCCGAACGTCCCCCAGACCCTCGTCCGCCGGTCCGGCGAGAACCGCACATAGGGATGAACGCCGGTCAGATGCGCCTCGATGTCGTATTTCGAGGCCGGCCGTCGCAGCAGCCGATGCTCGTAGCGCCCGTCGCCGCGGCCGTGGACCACCGCAACGCCGCCTAGCGCGGCGGGGCCGGCGAATTCCAGGCCGGCGGCACCCGAGACGACCTCCCCGGAGAACGAGAGCGAACCCTCCTCGCCGGAGAACCGGCCGCCGGACCCCTGCCCCCAGAACGACCAGCGGGCGCCGTCTTCGCGCGCTTGCGAGAAGGCGAATGCGCTCGCCGACATCAGGGACCCGGGCGGGACCTCTTGCGCGCCGCCATGGCCATCCGCCCGGTCCCGGGGGGCATCGTCGAACGCCGGCCGGATCGCCGGCGTCGCGGAGGCGCCGCCCGCCGAGACCGGCACCGCCCTGCCCGCGATCGTCAGACGGTCGCCCTCCGGCTCCCGCCCGCTCAGACGGCCGCCTATGGTCTCGCTCACCAGAGCCGTGGCGGTCCGGCCGAACCGGACAAGCCACTCGCGTGCCCCGGAGGCGCGCAGCGCCACGTCATCTTCCGCCGCGTCGTCGTCGGTCACCGTCACGGCGGCGGCGGCCGGCGTTCCCAGGCTGGCCCTGTCGGACGCATGCGTGGCGCCGGGAGAGGACAGGTCAAGGTCGAAGGTCTCCGGCCCCTCGTAATCCGCATCGTCGAGAATGGGGATGCTCAACGCTTGGGTGGCGCGGCCCGTTGCATCGAAGTCGCCCGGCCGCACTTCGACCGTCACCGACCGGGCCGTGAAATCCTGCCCGGCCCGCGCGCTGCCGTCCCGTGTCGCGACCGTCACCGAGAGCGGCCCGGTCGGAGGCCGACCGATGGCGCTGACGAACGCGATCCCGGCTGTCAGAGGGCCTTCGTCCTCGGCCACCGAGTAGGACGCCGCCCCGAAAGCTATGGTGAATTCGTTCACGTCGTTATCGGTCACCGTCACCGAGGCGGCGCCCGGCGTTCCCGGCACGTAGGTCGCCGGATCGGCGCTGTCGGCGACGACCGTGACGGTCACCACGCTGTGCGCCTCGCTCACCGCATCGTCCTCGGTCGCCAGGCTCAGCGACGCCGTCGCCGAGCCGGCCTCGAAGGTGACGCTGCCGGGCGGGCTGCCGGCCAGCATGGCGCCGTCCTCCGACACCGCGACGCCGACCGTCAGCGTCTCCGTCACATCCCCGTTCCGAGTCAGGGTGAACGCCGCCACCATGCCTTCCGCAACCGAATCCGCATCCGCCGCGACGGCGACCGCGAGAGGGTCGGTATCGGTAATGGTCACGGTCGCGGTGGCCGGGGTTCCCAGGCTGACTTCGTCGTGCGCATGCGGGGCGCCGGGAGAAGACAGGACAATCTCGAAGGTTTCCGACGCCTCGGACTCTGCATCGTCCAGAATGGGGATGCTCAACTCTTCCGTGGCGCGGCCCGTTGCATCGAAATCGCCCGGCTGCAGCTCGACCGTCACTGCCTGAGCCGTGAAATCCTGCCCGGCCTGCGCGCTGCCGTCCCGTGTCGCAACCGTCACCGAAACCTGTCCGTCGGGAGGCTGGTTGTTGGCGCTTTCGAAGACGATCCCGACTGCCAGAGTGCCGTCGTCCTCGTCCGCCGAATAGGACGCTTGCGTGAATGCGATGGTGAATCGACTCAGGTCGTTGTCCTGCACCATCGTGGCGGCGCTCTCCGGCGTTCCGGTCCGGTAGGTCGCGGGATCGGCGCTGTCGGCGACGACCGCGACCGTCACCTCGCTGTCGTCCTCGGTCATCAAATCGTTGTCGATCGCCACCATCAGAACCGCCTCCGCCGAGCGGGCCGGGAAGGTGACGCTGTCGGGCGGGGTGCCGGCCAGCATGGTGCCGGTCTCCGACACCGTGACGCCGACCGTCAGCGCCTCCATCGTAATCCCGGTCCGGCTCAGGGTGAACCGAATCTCCGTGGTTTCCGGAACGGAATCCCTGTTCGCCGCGACGGTGACCGCGGGCAGATCGTCATCCTCGATGGTCACGGTCGCGGTGGCCGGCGCTCCCAGCTCGGCGCTGGCGGACTCATGCGCGGCGCCGGGAGAGGACAGGACGAGATCGAAGGTCTCCGGCCCCTCGGAATCCGCATCGTCGAGAATGGTAATCGTCGCCGCTCCGGTGGCGCGGCCGCTTGCATCGAATTCGGCCGGCGGCACCGAAATCGTCTCCGTCCGGTCCGCGAAATCCTGCCCGGCCTGCGCGCTGCCCGCCTGCGTCGCAACCGTCACCGAAACCGATGTCTCGGGAGGCCGGCCGCTGGTGCTGGCGAACTCGACGTCGACTGTCAGAGTGCCGGCGCCCTCGTCCACCGAGTAGGTCCTTTCCCCGAATGCGATGGCGAATCGATTCGGGTCGTCATCGGTCACCGTCACGGAGGCGGCGGCCGGCGTTCCCGGCGCATAGGCGATCGGAACGGCTCTGTCGGCGGCGACCGTGACCGTCACCGCGCCGTCGGCCTCGTCCACCGCATCGTCCTCGGTCGGCAGGTTGAGCCGCGCCGTCGCCGAGTTGGCGTCGAAGGTGACGCTGTCGGGCGCGCTGCCGGACAGCACGTCGCCTTCCTGCCGCACCCTGACGCCGACCGTCATCGCCTCCGTCACGGCCCCCGTCCGCGTCAGGGTGAACGCCGCCTCCGCGCCTTCCGCAACGGATTCCGCGACCGCCGCGACGGTGACCGCGGGGGGAGGATCGTTGTCCTCGATGGTCACGGTCGCGGTATTCGGCGTTCCCAGGCCGGCCGAGTCGAACGCATGCGGGGCGGCGGGAGAAGACAGGACAAGCTGAAAGGACTCCGGCCCCTCGTAATTCGTATCGTCGAGAATGGGGATGCTCACGTTGGAGGTGGCGCGGCCGTGCGAGAAAGCGCTCGGCTGCACCTCGGCCGTCACCGACCGGGCGGTGAAATCCTGCCCGGCCTGCGCGCCATCCGCCCGCGTCGCAACCGTCACCGAGAGCGGTCCGTCCGGACCCCGGTCGTCGGTGCCGGCGAACCAGATCCCGACATTCACAGAGCCCGCGCCCTCGGCGACCGAATAGGACGCGCGCGTGAATGCGATCGTGAAGTCATTGGCGTCGTCATCGGTCACCGTCACGGAGGCGGCGGCCGGGGTTCCCGGCACATAGGCGCTGGAGGCGACAACCCTGACCCTCACCTCGCTGTCGGCCTCGTCCGCCGCATCGTCCTCGGTCGCCAGGCTCAGCGGCGCCGTCAACGCGTTGGCCAGGAAGGTGACGGTGGTCGGCGCGGCACCGGCCAGCATGTCGCCATTCTCCCACACCCTGACATTGACCGTCAGCGTCTCCGTCGCGGCCCGCGTCCGCGTCAGGGTAAACGCCGCCGCCTCGCCCTCCGCGACGGAAGGCGCATCCGCCTCGATGGTGATCCCGGGAAGGTCGTTGTCGGCAATGGTCACGGTCGCGGTGGCCGGCGTTCCCAGCGTGACGTTGTCGGACTCATGCGCGCCTCGCTGGGGAGAAGACAGGTCGAGGTCGAAGGTCTCCACCGCCTCGGAACGGGAATCGTTGAGAATGGGGACATAGAACGTGGCCGTGGCGCGGCCCATTTCGAAATTGGTCGGCCGCACCCTGATGACTTGCGTCTCCCGAGCCGAGAAATCCCGCCCTCTCCGCGCGCTGCCGTCCCGCGGCTCAACCGATACCGAGAGCGGTCCGGCCGGGGGCCGGCCGCTGGCGCTGACGAACTCGATCCCGACACTCAGAACGCCATGGTCCTCGTCCACCGGGTAGGACGCTTGCGCGAATGCGATCGCGAACTCATTGGCATCGTTGTCAGTCACCGTCACCGTCGCGGCGGCCGGCGTAACCAGCACATAGGCCGGCAAATCGCCGATGTCGGGGTCGACCCTGACCGTCACCACGCTGTCGGCCTCGTCCACCGCATCGTCATCGGTCTCCAGGCTCAGCGTCGCCGTGAACGAGCCTGGCGCGAAGGTGACGATTTTCAGGCCCTCGTCCGCCGCCGCCAGCACGTCGCCGCTCTCCGAGACCGTGACGGTGACGTCCAGCGGCTCCGTCGTATCCCGCGTCCGCGTCAGGGTGAACGTCGCCGCCTCGCCTTCCTCGACGGGAGACTCGACCGCCCGGATGGCGATCCCGGTAGGTTCGTTGTCGACAATGGTCACGGTCGCGATGGCCGGCGTTCCCAGCGTGACGCTGTCGGACTCTGCATCCTTGGCGACGGGATTGGACAGGACAACCTCGAAGGTCTCCGCCGCCTCGGGCTCCGCATCGTCGCGAATGGGGATGAACAACGCGGCCGTGGCGCGGCCCATCGAATCGAACTGGGCGACCTGCGCCGTGAATATCGCGCGCTGAGGCACGAAATCCCGGATTTGCCGCGCGCTGTCCGGCGGGGTCCGGACCGTCACCGAGAGCGGTTCGGCCGGGGGCCGGCCGCTGGCGCTGACGAACCGGATGGCGACACGCAGAAGGCCGTGGTCCTCGGGCACCGAATAGGCCGCCTGCGCCAATGCGATGGTGAACTCATTCACGTCGTCGTCGGTCACCGTCACCGAGGCGGTGGCCGGCGTTCCGGGCACATAGGCGCTGGAGGCGGCGACCGTGACCGTCACCTCGCTGTGGTCCTCGTCCACCCCATCGTCCTCGGTCTCCACGATCAGCGTCGCCGTCTCCGAGCCCGCCCGGAAGGTGACGCGGTCGGGCGGGGTGCCGTCCAGCATGGCGCCGGTCTCCGACACCGCGACGCGGACCGTCAGCGGCGCCGTCGTAATCCCCGACCGCCTCAGGGTGAACGCCGCATCGGTGCCCTCCGCGACGGGCGCCGGATCCGCCTCGACGGTGACCGCGGGCAGATCGTTGTCGGTGATGAACACGGCCGTGAAGGGCGGCGATGCCAGGCTGGCGCTGTCGGACTCATGCGGGGCGGCGGCAAAGGACAGGCCGACCTGGAATTGCTCCCGCGCTTCGAAATCCGTATCGTCGACAATCGGGATGCTCAGCTCGTGCGTGGCGCGGCCGTCTGCACCGAAATCGCTTGGCTGCATTTCGACCGTCGCCGACTGAGCCACGAAATCCTGCCCGGGCCGCGCGGAATCCCCCGCTGTCCTGACCCGCACCGAGACCGGGCCGGCCGGCGGCCGGCCGCTGGCGCTGGCGAACTCGATCTCGACCGTCACCGATCCCACGTCCTCGTCCACGAAGAAGCCCAGATCGGTGAACCTGATCGTGAATGCGTTCAGGTCGTTATCGGTCACCGTCACCGAGGCGGCGGGCGTTCCGGGCAGGTAGGTCGGCGGATCGGCGGTGTCGGCGACGACCGTGACCGTCACCACCCCGTCGGCCTCGTCCACCGTATCTTGCTGGGTGGGCACGCTGAGCTGCGCCGTCGGCGAGTCCTCCGCGAAGGTGACGAATTTCAGGCCCTGGTCCGTCGGCGCCAGCACGTCGCCCTCCTGCGACACCGCCACGCCGACCGTCAGCGCCGCCGCCACGGGCCCCGTCCGCGTCAGGGTGAACGCCGCCCGCTCGCCTTCCACGACGGAAGGCGCGTCCGCCGCGACGGTGACCGCGGGCAGATCGTCATCCTCGATGGTCACGGTCGCGCTCGCCGTTCCCAG
Source organism: Defluviicoccus sp. (assembly GCA_028821395.1). GTDB lineage: Bacteria > Pseudomonadota > Alphaproteobacteria > MPNO01 > MPNO01 > MPNO01. The sequence goes on along the minus strand of JAPPGP010000214.1, from coordinate 3,116 downwards.
GCTGGCGCGGTCGAGCGCATCCGCGGCGACGGGTGAAGTCAGGACAAGCTGAAAGGTCTCCGGCCCCTCGTAATCCGTATCGTTCTCGATGCTGATGCTCACGTTGTGCGTGGCGCCGCCGGTGTCGTTGAAATCGCCCGGCTGCAGCTCAACCGTCGCCGACTGGGCGGTGAAATCCTGCCCGGCCTGCGCGCTGCCGTCCCGTGTCGCGACCGTCACCGAGACCGGCCCGTCCGGACGCCGGTTGCTGGCGCTGGCGAACGAGATCCCGACTCTTAGAGTGCCGCCGTCCTCGGCCACCGAGAAGGACGTTGCCGCGAATTCGATGGTGAATTCATTGTCCTCGTCATCAATCACGGTCGTGGAGGCGGAGGCCGGCGTCCCGAGCTCGTAGGTCGGCGTAGCGGCGCTGTCGGCGAGAACCGCGACCGTCACCACGCTGTGGTCCTCGTCCGTCCTGTCGTCGTCGATCGCCACCGTCAGCGGCGCCGTCGGCGAGCCGGCCTGGAAGGTGACGCTGTCGGGCGGGGTGCCGTCCAGCATGGTGCCGGTCTCCGTCACCGCGACGCGGACCGTCAGCGCCTCCGTCACGACCCCCGTCCGCTCCAGGGTGAACGTCACCTCCGGGTTCTCGGTAACCGAAATCGCGTCCGCCTCGACGGTGACCGCGGGCAGGTCGTTGTCGGTGATTAACACGACCGTCGACTCCGCCGCCAGGATGGCGCTGTCGGATTCATGCGGAGCGGCGGCATCGGACAGGCGGACCGCGAAGAGCTCCGACCCTTCGAATTCCGTATCCTCCAAAATTTCGATGCTCAGCTCGTGCGTGACGGGGCCGTCATCGAAATCGCCCGGCTGCAGCTCGACCGTCTCTGACAGAGCCTCGAAATCCACCCCTGCCAGCGCGGCGTTCGTCCCGGTATCCGCCACTGTCCCGACCGTCACCGAGACCGGGCCCGCCGGCGGCCGGCCGCTGGCGCTGACGAACTCGATCTCGAGCGTCACCGATCCCGCGCCCTCGTCCACCGTGTAGAGCGCTCTCGGGAACCTGATCGTGAATTCGTTTACCTCGTCGTCGGTCACCGTCACCGAGGCGGAGGCCGGCATTCCGGGCACATAGGCGGTGTCGGCATCGACCGTGACCGTCACCACCCCGTCGGCCTCGTCCACCCCATCGTTCACGGTCGCCACCCTGAGCGTCGCTGTCGACTCGTTCTCCGCGAAGATGACGCTGTCGGGCACGGTGGCGGTCAGCACGTCGCCCTCCTGCGACACCGTGACGCCGACCGTCAGCGCCGCTGCCGTGCTCCGCGTCCTGGTCAGGGTGAAGACCGCCTCCTCGCCCTCCGCGACGGTATCCGCAACCGCCGCGACGGTGACTACCGGCGCGAGGCCCTCGCCCTGCAGGGCGATCTCGACCGCCGGCCGCCGGAACAGCTCGTTGCTCACCGCCACGCACGCCTTCGCTTTGCGCGCGCCGGGCGCGGCGGCGTCGAAGGCCAGGGTGAAGGTGGTGCTCGCCCCGGGCGCCACGGTCGCGTCGGGCTGGGTGTCCACGCTGAAGTCCGTGTGGCCCGTGTCGCACGTGGCGGCCGTGGCGGCCGTGACGGTGACCGCATTCGCCCCCAGCACCAGCGGGTAGCGGCCGGTATTGGTGACGGTGACGACCCGGATGGTCGCCGCGGTGTCGGCGACCTCCAGCTCCCCGAAATCCACCGTCCCGGTGGGAATCAGGCTCCCGCCGCTCCAGCTCATCGCCATCCGCGCCTCCACGCCGCGGCCGCCGACGCGGAACCGGTACGGGTTCTCGTCCGCATCGTCGCTGGCGATGGAGACGTTGACGGCCGCGCCCCCCGATCTCTGCGGGTCGAAGGCGATGGTGAAGGTGGTGCTCCCGTTGACCGCCACCGTCTGGGCGGGCTGGGTCTTGACCCGGAACGCGGTCTGCCGCGATCCCGGCCGGGCGAGCAGGCTCACGGCGTCGGCGCCCAGCGTCAGCGTGGCGTCGCCGAGGTTTTGGATGGTGAAGGTGCGCTCGACGACCTCGTTCAGCCCGCGCTGGTCGAGCAGCGCCGCATCCCCGAAATTGGTGTCGTTGGCCGTGCTCGGGCGGGTCGAGCCGGCGGCGATCTCGACCCCGTTGCCGAGCACCGCGATCTCCGGCGCCGTCTGCGCCGCGGCGGGCAGCCCGATACACGACAGCGCCGCCAGCAAGGCGATCGGCCGCGCCGCGGAAAGCAAGAGGAAGCGATCCCGAGCTCTGTGGTTCCCTTTACTGCGTCCCCTTGACAGCATCGAATCGACCCCCCCTCAACGCGAACCGAAGCCCTCTCGCGATCCCGGCTTCGGGGCCCCCCGCCCCTTTGCGCACGCCCTTTCATAACAGTATAGATATCAATACATGACATAAGCAATATATCTTGGGATCGGCGGCCCGCCGCCGCCCGGTCGCGCGGACGATCCGCGCCCCCGCCCCGGATCGAGTCGGGGCGCTGGCCGCGATGACGGGGGGCGGGGGCGGGGCTAAGCTCCGTCCCGGACGCCCCAGCCCCGTCGCGAGACCGCCGCGTGCCCCGATCCGCCCCCGCCCGCGTGCCGCCCGGCCGCGTCTTCCTCGCCTTCCTCGCCCTCGGGCTCACCTCGTTCGGCGGGCCGGTGGCGCATATCGGCTATTTCCGCGAGGCCTTCGTGGCGCGGCGGGGGTGGCTCGACGAGCGCGGCTATGCGGAGCTGGTGGCGCTGTGCCAGATGCTGCCGGGGCCGACCTCGAGCCAGGTGGGCGTCGGCATCGGGCTCACCAAGGCGGGGTATCCGGGGGCGCTCGCGGCCTGGCTCGGCTTCACCGCGCCGTCGGCGGCGCTGATGATCGGCCTCGGCTACGGCGTCCTCGCGCTCGGCGAGGCGGTCCCGGCGGGGCTGCTCGCCGGGCTCAAGGCGGTGGTGGTCGCCGTCGTGGCGCTGGCGGTCTGGGGGATGGCGCGGACGCTCTGCCCCGATCCGCCCCGGGTGACCATCGCGGCGGTCGGGGCGGCGGTGGCGCTCGGAGTCGGCGGGCCGGCGGGGCAGGTCGGCGTCATCCTGGGCGGAGCGCTCGCCGGGCTGCTGCTGTTGCGCGG
>JAPPGP010000265.1 GCA_028821395.1 Defluviicoccus sp. | reverse complement strand
GCCCTGGCCTCGGCGGCGAGCGGCCAGTCGCGCAGCCCGGCGCGGCCGAGCGCGAGGCGCGGCGCCTGGATGCCGACCAGCCGGACCTCGACGCCGCTCTCGAGCGCCACCGTGTCGCCGTCGATCGCCGCGTCGACGACCGCCCGGCGCGGAGTCTCGGCGGCGGAAGCGGCGTGCGAGAGGAGGACCAGCGCGGCGAGCGCCGGCATTGGCCGGGCGGCGCGGCGCGGATAAGATGCCGCGCCCGCCGCGGGGCGCCGCCCCCGGCCAAACCCGTCGCGCAACCGGCCGAGGCGCGGAACCCGCAAATGGCGCGCAAGCAGCTCTACCCACCGATCGAGCCGCATGACAGCGGACGGCTCGCCGTCGACGACATCCACGACCTGTACTGGGAGGTCTCGGGCAATCCCGACGGGGTTCCGGCGGTCTTCCTGCATGGCGGGCCGGGGGCGGGGGCGATCCCGGCGCACCGGCGGTTCTTCGACCCGGCCCACTACCGGATCGTGGTCTTCGACCAGCGCGGCGCGGGACGGTCGACGCCGGTCGGAGAGCTCCGCGACAACACGACTGCGCATCTCGTCGAGGATATGGAACGCATCCGCGCGATGCTCAATATCGAGCGCTGGCTGCTGTTCGGCGGCTCCTGGGGCAGCACGCTGGCGCTGGCCTATGCCGAGACCCATCCCGAACGGGCGCTCGGGCTGGTGCTCAGGGGGGTCTTTCTCGGCAGCGAGGCGGAGATAGACTGGTTCCTCTACGGCATCCGCCACGTGTTTCCCGAGGCCTGGGACGCGCTGACCGAGGTGCTCGACGAGGACGAGCGCGGCGACATCCTCGCCGCCTATCGCCGCCGCCTGTCGAGCCGCGACCCGGCGGTGCTGCTGCCGGCGGCGCGGGCGTGGAGCCGCTACGAGGGCGCGTGCTCCACCTTCCTGCCGAGCCCCGAGACCATCGCCGCCTTCGGCGAGGACTCGATGGCCGTCGGGCTGGCGCGCATAGAGGCGCATTACTTCGTCAACCGGGTCTTCGTCGAGCCCGGCGCGCTCCTCGCGGGCGTCGAGCGCATCCGCCATTTGCCTGGCGTGATCGTGCAGGGCCGCTACGACATGATCTGCCCGATCGTCACCGCCGATGCGCTGCACCGGGCCTGGCCGGAGGCGGAATACGTGGTGGTTCCGGATTCCGGCCACTCGGCCATGGACCCCGGAATCTGCGCCGCCCTGGTCGGCGCGACGGAACGCTTCAAGTCGCGCGCCGGGCGTTGAACCGGGGCCGGCATGCCGGCACACTCCGGCCGCAGAGGGAAGGGCACGGGGGTGCGTAAGGTGAGCAAACTGGCGCTCGACCGGCTGGAGGACCCGTCGGTCTCGGCGGACGGCAGCGGCGTTGCCTTCACCATCCGCGACGAGCACGGGGCGGGTGTCGAAATCGCCTGCCGCGCGGACGACCTGGAGCGGTTCGTCGCCTACCTCGCCGGGCTCGGCGGCCAGGCGGCGGCGCGCCGGGCCGACGTCACCCCCAGCTTCTTCGGCAATACCGACCGGGTGCTCGCCGAGCCGATCCAGACCTCGGATGTCGGCCTGGTGCGGGGGCTGGAGGACGGCGAGGTGATCCTGGTCGCCCGCCTGTTCGGCTTCGACCTCGGCTTCACCGTGACCCGGCCGCAGCTCGCCGCGCTGCACCGCGAGATCGAGCGCGCGCTGCCGCGCTCCGCCCTGGTGAAGACCGATCACCACCACCACGACCACTAGGCGGTGAGCGAGCCCGCGCCCTGGCGCCTCGGCGTCGATGTCGGCGGGACCCATACCGACCTGGTCCTGCTGGATAGCGCGAGCGGCGACATCCTGATCGAGAAGGTGCCCAGCACCCCGGCCAGCCCGGCGACCGCCGTACTCGACGGGCTCGGGCGATTCCTCGCCCGGGGCATCGCGCCCGAGGAGATCGGGTTCTTCGCCCACGGCACGACGATCACCACCAACGCGCTGCTGGAGCTGCGGGGCGCCCGAGTCGGCATGCTGATCACCGCGGGCTACCGCGCCGTCCAGGAGGTCCAGTCGCAGGCCCGCGACGGCAACCCGTTCGACTATTTCTTCCGGCGGCCCGAGCCGATCGCGCCGCAGAGCCTGACCCGGGAGGTCGGCGGGCGGATCGACCACGAAGGCAACGAGCTCGACCCGCTGGATGCGGATGCGGTCCGGCGGGCGGCGCGGAGCCTGCGCGAGGCCGGCGTCGAGTCGATCGCCGTCTGCTACCTGTTCTCCTTCATGAACCCGGCGCACGAGGCCGAGACGCGGCGGATTCTCGCCGAGGAATTCCCCGAGGCCGCGATATCGCTCTCCAGCGTCGTCCTGCCGCGGCTGCGCGAGTGGCCGCGCATGTCGACGACGCTACTGAATGCCTATCTCGAACCGGTGCTGGTGCGCTACGTGCGCGACCTCGCGGACGGGCTGGACGAGGCGCGGGTCGAGACGCCGCAGCGCTTCCTGATGCAGTCGAATGGCGGGGTGATGCCGTTCTCCGCCGCGCTCGCCGGCGGCAAGACGGTGCATACCATGCTGTCGGGCCCCGCCGCCGGCGCCAGGGCCTGCGCCTGGCTCGCCCCGGACGAGGCCCGCACCGGGCTGGTCTCGCTCGACATGGGGGGGACGAGCTGCGACATCGCCTTCATCGAGGGCGGCGCGCCGCTCGAAGTCACCGAGAGCGAGATCGGCCGCCGGCCGATCGCCGTGCCGACGCTCGACCTCACCACCATCTCGGCCGGTGGCGGGTCGATCGCGTGGATCGACGGCGGCGGGCTGCTCGCCGTCGGACCGCGGAGCGCGGGCTCCGATCCGGGCCCCGCCTGCTACGGCAAGGGCGGCGGCGAGGCCACGGTGACCGACGCGGATATCGTCTGCGGCTATCTCAACCCCGCCCATCTGCTGGGCGGTGCCCAGACGCTCGATTTCGGCGCCGCGCTCGACGCGCTGGAACGGAGGATCGCGCACCCGCTCGGCATGGAGATCCACGAGGCGGCACGGGGGATCAGGCGCATCGTCGACATGCGGATGGCCGACGAGGTCCGCGTCGTCGCCGCCAAGCGCGGCGTGGATGCGCACGACTTCACCCTGCTGCCGTTCGGCGGGGCGGGGGCGGTGCATGCGGCGGCGGTCGCGGACGAGCTCGGCATGCGCCGCATCCTGGTCCCGGCCCGCCCGGGCGCGTTCTCGGCGCTCGGCCTGCTCTGCTCCGACGTGGTGCACGACTATGTGCGCTCGGAGCTGCGCCCGCTCAACCGGGTGAGCCCGGCGCATGCGGAGAGGGTGTTCGCCGGGCTGGAGGCCCGCGCCGCCCGCGAGCTCGCCGCCGAGGGATTCGCCGCCGCCGCCGCCCGGCATTCGCGCGAGTTCGACCTGCGCTATGTCGGCCAGGGCTACGAGCTGCGCACTCCCCTCGACGGTCTCGGCCTCGGCGGTCTCGACGACGCGGCCATGGCCGAGGCGCGCCGGCGCTTCGATGCCCGCCACGCCCGCATCCACGGCCACGCCGCGACGGAGAAGGACGTGGAGATCGTGAGCTACCGGCTGCGCGTCACGGTCGAGGTCCCGAAATACCGCCCCGTGGGAGAGCCGGCGGCGGAGGCCGCCCTGCCGGACGCCGCGATCGCCGGAGAGCGCCCCGTCCATTTCGATGCCGGGGGGCCGACCGAGACCCTGCTCGTCGACCGCGCCCTTCTGGCGCCGGGGGTGCGGTTCGCCGGGCCGGCCATCGTCGAGCAGTTCGATGCGACGACAGTGGTGCCGGCGGGGTGGAGCGCCGCGGTCGACGGCTTTCGCAACCTGGTGCTGGAGCGCGGCCATGGCTGACCCGGTGACCGTCCAGATCCTGCGCAACAAGGTGGCGGGGCTGGTCGAGGAGATGCACTACCATTTCTACCGCTCGGGCTACTCGACGATCATCCGCGAGTCGCGGGATTTCAGCTGCGTCATCCTGGATGCGGCGGGCGGGCTGATCACAGCCCCGCCGATGTTCTTCCACGCCCCGGTCTACAAGCACCTGGTCGGGCGCATCCTCGAGCTCTACGGCGCCGGGCTCGCCGCGGGCGACGTCTTCGTCTGCAACCATCCCTATGAGGGCGGGCTGCCGCATGTCTCCGACATGGCGTTCGTCGCGCCGATCTTCGCCGAGGGCGCGCCGGTCGGCTTCGCCGGCTCGATCGCCCACAAGGCCGATATCGGCGGCACCAACCCAGGCAGCACGTCCGCCAACGCCACCGAGATCTACCAAGAGGGGCTGCTGCTGCCGCCGATCCGCATCGCCGAGGCGGGGCGCTACAAGGAGGACCTGGAGCGGCTGATCCTCGCCAACAGCCGCCAGCCCGAGCTGGTGCAGGGCGACATGCGGGCGCAGATCGCGGCCACCGGGCTGGGGGTGGAGCGCATCGAGGAGATCTGCGCCCGCTTCGGCGGCGAGACCGTGCGCGAGGCCTTCGCCGCCATCCTCGCCGGCGCCGGCGAGGCGCTGAAGTCCGCCATCGCCGCGCTCCCCGACGGCACCGCCTCGGCCGAGGGGTTCATGGATTCCGACGGGGTGGAGCGCGACCGCCCGGTGCGTTTCGCCTGCACGGTGACGGTCGAGGGGGCGTGGGCGACCTTCGACTTCAGCGCCGCCGACCGCCAGGCCAGGGGGCCGATCAATTTGCGCCCGTCGATGGTGGAGGCGTGCTGCTTCTACGCCCTGATCGGCTGCCTCGGCCCCAACCTCCAGTACAATGACGGCATGCGCGAGGCGGTGCGCTTCGTCTACGCGCCGGAGACGATCACCAACGCGTCCGCCCCGGCGCCGGTCTCGAGCTACCAGATGGCGAACCTCAAGCTGGTCGACGTGATCCTGGAGGCGCTGTCGGCGTTCCGCCCCGATCGGGCGGTGGCCAACGCCGCCTCCAGCGGCGCGGTGATGATCCAGTGGCTGCAAGGCGGGCGCGAGGGCCAGGCCAGCCTGCAATACGAGATCATCGGCTCGGCCTATGGCGGCGGCGCCGGGCATGACGGCGCGTCGGCCTGCGCGACCCATCTCTCCAACCTCCACATCACGCCGATCGAGATCATCGAGTCCGAGTTTCCCTGCCGCATCCCGCGCTTCGAGCTGATGGCGGATTCGGGCGGCGCCGGCACCTGGCGCGGCGGGCTCGGGCTGAGGCGCGAATACGAGCTGTTGCAGGACGCCGTCGTGATCCGGCGCTACGACCGCGCCCGCTTCCCGCCGGTCGGGCTCGCCGGCGGCAAGGACGGGCAAAGCAGCCGCTTCGTCATCCGCTACGGCACGGCGGCCGAGGAGGAGACCCCGCCGGCCGGGCGCTTCGAGCTCGCCGCCGGCGAGCGTTTCCTGCTGGAGACCGCGGCCGGCGGCGGCTATGGCGATCCCGAGGCGCGCGATCCGCAAGCGATCGCCCGCGACATCGCCGAGGGCTATGTCAGCGAAGCCGCCGCCAGGCGGGACTATCGATGAGGGGAGTGAGCGCGATGGATCGCGTCGGCATCGTCGGGCCGGGACGGATGGGTCTCGCCATGGTCAAGCATCTCGCCGAGGCGGGGTTCCCGGTCGCGGCGACGGATATCGACGCCGAGCAGCTTGCACGAGCCGAGGAGGCGGGCGCGCAGGCCTTCGGCTCGGCAGCCGAGCTCGGCCGGAATGTGGATTACGCGATCGTCGCCGTCGGGTTCGACGCCGAGACCGTCGCGGTCACGGTGGGCGGCGACGGGCTGGTCGCAGCGATGGCGCCGGGGAGCTGCATCGCGGTCTGCTCGACGTCGTCGCCGGACACCGTCCGCATGGTCGCCGAGCGCGCGGCCGGGCGGGGGATCGACGTACTGGATGCGCCGATCTGCCGCGGCCGCTGGGCGGCGGACGAGGGGACGCTGCTGGCGCTGGTCGGCGGGACCGACGCCGTGGTCGAGCGCTCGCGGCCGGTCTTCGAGACCTTCTGCTCGGATATCGCCCATCTCGGCCCCGTCGGCCACGGCCAGTTCGGCAAGGCGATGAACAACTTCCTGATGTGGATCGCCGGGGTCGGGCTGATCGAGGCCGGCCGGCTCGCGGAGTCCTTCGGCGCGGATCTCGTCAAGCTGCGCGAGGCGCTGCTGATCAGCTCGGCCCGGTCGGCGACGCTGGAGGACTGGGACCGCATGACCTTCACCTGGGCGCTCAAGGACATGCAGATCGTCTCGCAGATGGCCGACGCGCTGGGCGAATCCATGCCGCTCGCCGGACAGATTCGCGAGACCGTCAAAGAGGCGCGCCGGATCAAGGCGTCGAACCCGCCCGACTGGACCGGCGAGGGTGCGGTGCCGAGGGATTAGGAACCTCCGCTCCGGGTCATGGCCGGCATTCTCCCGACCCACCGCCTCGCGGGCGGAGAGGCGGCGGCGCCAGTGGGTGCCTGGATCGAGTCCGGGCATGACGTGGTGGGGGAAGTGCGAGCCGGGGCCGGCCCGGTCCCGGCCGGATCAACCCCCGGCGAGGCGGGCGAGGAAGCGCTCGTACCAGGCCTCGACGCTGTTGGAGCGCAACGCCCGCATCGAGCGCTCCCAGCGTTCGCGCCGCTCGCCGAGCGGCATGGCGAGCGCCGCCTGGATGGCCTCGGCCACGCCCTCCACGTCGTAGGGGTTCACGATCAGCGCGTCGGGCAGATACTGCGCCGCGCCGGCGAAGCGCGACAGCACCAGCGCCCCCGGATCGTCGGGCGGCTGCGCGGCGAGGTACTCCATCGCCACCAGGTTCATGCCGTCCCTGAGCGGGGTGACCAGCCCGACCCGGGCCAGACGCAGGAAGCCGAACAGGGTGCGCCGGCTGAAGCTGCGGTTGAGATAGCGGATCGGCACCCAGTCGACATCGGCGAACTCGCCGTTCACATGGCCGGCGAGGGTGTCCAGCGTGCGGCGGATCTCGGAGTACTCGGCCACGCCGCCGCGTGTGGGCGGCGCGATCTGCATCAGCGAGACCCGGTTGCGGTTGCCGGGATAGGCGCGCAGCAGATGGGCGAAGGCATCGAAGCGCTGCGGCAGGCCCTTGGAGTAGTCGAGCCGGTCGACGCCGACGATCAGCCGGCGGTCGGCGAGGCTGACCCTGAGGCGCTCGACCTCGCGCATGCCCGCGGTGCCCGCAGCGGCCTGCTCGACATGGGCGGTGTCGATGCCGATGGGATGGGCCTCGATTCGGAACTCCCGCCCGAACGCGCGCACCGTCGCCCCGCCGCCGCCCTCCTCCACGCTTGCGTCCGCCTCGCCGGCCAGGTAGCCGCACAAGCGCGCACGGTCCCTCTCGGTCTGCAGCCCGATCAGGTCGAAGAAGGCGAGGCAGCGCATCAGCTCGGCGTGCACCGGCAGGGTCGCCAGCAGCTCGCGCGGCGGCAGCGGCGTGTGCAGGAAGAAGCCGATGCGGTTGCCGACGCCGAGCCGGCGCAGCTCCTCGCCGAGCGGGATCAGGTGGTAGTCATGCGCCCAGATCACGTCGTCGGGCCTGAGCAGCCGGGCCAGCTTGCGCGCGAAATCCGCGTTCACCCGCCGGTAGCCCGCGTAGTTCGCGCGCTCGAAATCGACCAAATCGACCCGGTAGTGGAACAGCGGCCACAGCGTCGCGTTGGCGAAGCCGTTGTAATAGGCCTCGAAGTCGGCCTCGCCGAGATCGACGGTGGCGGTGGCGAGCCGCCCGCGCTCGGCCAGGTGAACCGCCTCGCCGGGGGCGGCGACGACCTCGCCGCTCCAGCCGAACCAGATCCCGCCCGAGCGCCTGAGCGCGGCCAGCACGGCGACGGCGAGCCCGCCGGCGGCGGTCCTGCCCTCGTCGATCGGGGCAACCCGGTTGGAGACGACGACGATGCGGGCGGTCATGCGGTTTGCCGTGGCTGGCGACGCATGTGCACGGCTCAGAACGCGTCTTCCCAGGGGCGGGAGAGCCGCATCGCCGAGGTGATCAGCCCGACCATCGAGTAGGTCTGCGGGAAGTTGCCCCAGAGCTCACCGGTCCTGGTGTCGAGGTCCTCGGACAGCAGCCCCATCGAGTTGCGCGAGGCGAGCATGTTCTCGAACAGGCGCCGCGCCTCCTGCCGCCTGCCGAGCGCCGCCAGCGCGTCGATGTACCAGAAGGTGCAGACGTTGAACGCGTTCTCCGGGGTGCCGAAATCGTCGGTCTCGACATAGCGGAACACGTGGTCGCCGCGGCGCAGCTCGCGCTCGACCGCGGCCACGGTGCCGATGAAGCGGGGCTCCAGCGGGTCGCAATACGAGATCTCGTGCATCAGCAGCAATGCCGCGTCGATCTCGCTGCCGCCGAAGGCGCTGACATAGCTCTGCTTGTCCTCGTTCCAGGCCTCGCGCTCGATGGTCTCGCGGATGTTGTCGGCGCGCGCCTGCCACAGCCAGGCGCGGTTCTCCAGCCCGAGACGGTCGGCGATGCGCGCGAGGCGGTCGCAGGCCGCCCAGCACATGAGCACCGAGAACGTATGCACGCGCTCGGTCCCGCGCAGCTCCCAGATCCCGGCATCCTCCTTGTCGAAGAACCGCGCCGCCGCCTGGCCGACCCGTTCGAGGACGCGGAACAGGCTCTCGTCCCCCCGCAGGTCGAGCCGCTCGTCGAAGAACGCCTGCGCGCAGGCCAGGATCACGGTGCCGTAGACGTCATTCTGGGTCTGGACATAGGCCTGGTTGCCGGCCCGCACCGGACGGTGATCGCGATAGCCCTGGAGGGTGTCGATCCGGCGCTCGGTGAGATCGGTCTCCATCTGGATGCCGAATACCGGCTGCAGCGTGCCGTCCAGGCTGGCCGCGACGACGTTGAGGATGTAGTTGAGATACTCTTCCATCGTCCGCGTGATGCCGAGGCGGTTGAGCGCGCGGATCACGAAATAGGCATCGCGCAGCCAGCAGAAGCGGTAATCCCAGTTGCGCGCCGTCCCGTCGGCCTCGGGGATCGAGGTGGTGATGGCGGCGACCACGGCGCCGGTCTCCTCCACCTCGCACAGCTTCAGGGTGATGGCCGCGCGGATCACCTCGTTCTGCCACTCGAAGGGCAGCGCGATATAGCGCACCCATTCGCGCCAGTAATCCTCCGTCCGCTCGAGGAACTCGCGGGAGAGCTCGGCGATGTCCCGCTCGATCGAGTCGTCGGGGCCGAGTATCAGGTCGAGCGGGCGGTTGAGCAGGAAGGCGGTCTCCTCCAGCACGAAGGACACCGGCGCGTTGGTGGTCAGCCGCATGACGTGGTCGGGCAGGACGTAGCGCAGGTGGTTGCTGCCGCGCGTGACCTCCGGCCCGACCGCCCCGTAATTCCCCGCCGGGCGCAGCCTGATGCGGATATGCGGGGTGCCGGAGACCGGGATCAGCCGGCGCACCAGGGTCAGCGGGCGGGCGAGCCTTCCGTGCCGCTTGAACCGCGGCGCGAAATCCTGGACGGTCAGCGCATCGCCCGATTTCGCGCGCAGCGTGGTCTCGACGATCGCCGTGTTGGGCAGGTAGCGCTGCTCGCTGGAGGCGAAATCCTCCAGCTCGACCTCGTAGAAGCCGATCGGCTCCACCGGGCGCAGCAGGTCGCAGAACACCGGGTTTCCGTCGAAGCGGGGCATGCATGCCCAGACCAGCCGCGCCCGCGAATCCAGCAGCGCCGCGTAGGTGCAGTTGCCGATGATGGCGAGATCGAGAGATTGCATCCCCTGCACCTCCGCGCAAGCCGGGCGCCGCGCGCCGGCGATCGCCGCAGTATAGCATCGCCCCGATTCCACATCGGATCGCCCGGGGATCCGGGCATGACGAAAGCGGTGCTGGCGCTTCCCCAACCACGTCATGGCCGGACTCGTTCCGGCCATCCATGCAGCCTCGCCGCACGCGCGGCGGCTGATCGGGACGGGAGGCGGCGCCCATGGGTGCCCGATGGGGTGGACGCCCGGCCCCGACGTGGCCCGGCCTTCCTCGCCGCCGCGGCCGACGGAGCCGGGGCGTCGGTCGCGGGCGCCGGTTCGTGCCAGGCTGTGCCGTCCGCCAGTCCGGCGCGCGCTCCGGCCGTTTTCTTCGTTGCCTATTGCAAAATACTATTCGCGCGCGAACCGCCCCGGCCACAAATTGGTGTCGTGCCCCCGCGGAGGAGGATGGCATGCGCTTCAAGTGTACCGCCGCAGTTCTCGCGCTCACCGCCGCGCTGGCGGTCGCGGACGGGTCCCGGGGCGGGGCGGCGACGCTCGACAGGGTGCGCGACGCCGACCGGCTCAGATGCGGCATCAACCCGGGCCTGCCCGGCTTCTCCGAGACCGACGACAAAGGCAGATGGACCGGCTTCGAGGCGGCCTATTGCCGGGCGCTGGCCGCCGCCGTGCTGGGCGATCCGGACAAGGTCTCCTTCGTCACGCTGACCGGCAAGACGCGATTCCCGGCGCTCGCGTCCGGCGAGGTCGACGTGCTCGCGCGCAACACGACCTGGACCTTCTCGCGCGACGTCGATCTCGGCTTCACCTTCGTCGGCATCAACTACTATGACGGCCAGGGCTTTCTCGGCCGCAAGGCGCTCGGCGTCGAGAGCGCGACCGAGCTCGACGGCGCCTCGATCTGCATCCAGACCGGTACCACGACGGAGCTCAACCTGGCCGATTTCTTCCGCCTCAACGGCATCTCCTACGAGCCGGTGCCGCTGGAGACCAACGCCGAGGCCCGCGCCGCCTACCGGGCGGAGCGCTGCGACGTCTACACCACCGACGTCTCGGGCCTGGCGGGGACGAAATCGACCTTCGACGACCCCGATGCGCATGCGATCTACCCGGAGATCATCTCCAAGGAGCCGCTGGGTCCGCTGGTGCGCCACGGCGACGACCGCTGGGCGGACATCGCGCGCTGGGTGCTGAACGCGCTGATCGCGGCGGAGGAGCTCGGCGTGACAAGGGCGAACGTGGCCGAGCTCGCCCGGGGAGCCGGCCGCCCGGAGATCGACCGCATGCTCGGGACGCAAGGCTCGTTCGGCGAGATGCTGGGCCTCGATCCCCGCTGGGCGGTGCGCGCCATCGCGGCGGAGGGCAACTACGCCGAGATCTTCGACAGATACCTCGGCGCCGGCAGCGCGCTCGGCCTGCCGCGCGGGCTCAGCGCGCTCCATTCGGACGGCGGCATCCTGTATTCGCCGCCGTTTCGGTGACCGCGCCGTTCGACGGGCGGGGGAGCGGGGGCCGGTCCTCCGATACGCCCCGGCGGCGGACAGACGCTCTTGCTTCGGCTCCTATTGCTCCCGCCTGGCGCCGAACGCACCGACATAGGCGTCGGTGTCGAAGATGCCGTAGGTCTCGCCGTGGTTCGGGCCGTAGAAGTCGCCCTGGATGCGGTCGGTGCCGGCGGTTCCCGTCTCGTAGCGGCCGTCGGCGAGCGCCATGCCGGACCAGGCGGGCGACGCGATGGAAGCCCCGCCGATGACGATGTCGGCGTCCACGCGGGGCCGGGACAAATCGGCGATGGTCAGCGTCGCGGTCCCCTGGTGGCGCCGGAACGTCTCGGTCGAAGCGGCCTCGGCGATGCCGGTCCAGGTCGCGCTTCCCAGCCCCGCGGGGTTGCTGCCGCTGGCATCGCCCGCGGCGTAGGCTTCGGCCCAGCGGAAGTTGCCGGTGAAGGAAACGCCGTCCTCCGTACCGGCCCATGGGCCGTCCCCGATCTGCACCGACGCCCAGCCATGCTCGCCCCAAAATCCGTATCCGGACACGGAGGGAAAGTCGGTGACGGTGAAGTCCGGTGCGTCGATCTGGAGGTGCACCTCGACCGTAGCGATCGACGTGTCGAAATCGCCTCTGGTGCCGAGACGCAATCCGGTCAGGGCGTCGCCAGCGCGGGGATCGAGTAGGCTGGCGACATGGAGCAGAGTCCCCGCGTCGTTGAGCGGGTCCTGCACGTCATAGCTGGTGCCCTGGTCTCCCTCGCAACGTGAACCGGTGCACGTAAGCCTCTGGACATCGCGGTCGCGGGTCGTTTGTCCGCCGGCTGACTGCGAGTAGTCGTCGTAGATGCTGGTCGTGGTCAGATTGTCCGCCCGGTCCCCGATTTCTCTGAGCCGCACGATCCTCGGGTCCGAACGCAGGCGATCGAGCTCCGCATCGCTGAGCCCCGCGCCGCCACCGCCGCCGCCGCACGCGGACAGGAACAGCAAGCCGACAACAGCGGCCGTAGCGACGATGCAAGTGTTGGAACACATGGTCTTTCCCCCCCTGCCGGACCGCCCGGCACCGAGCGGCTGCAGCGCGCGACGCGGACCGTATAATATGAGATATCTATATTGCTATATCTCTGTTCCGATAATCAATGGGTGTTTCGAGCATCCGAGAATTCCCGCCGCCCCTACCGACCGGCCGCCATGCGCGCGGACGGGCACCCTAGGGGCGGAGCGGCCGAGTGGATGGCCGGAACAAGTCCGGCCATGACGACGGATGGAGTGGCGCGGACCGCGCGGCGCCCGGCCATGACGCGGTGGGATGGGGTGTCCCGAGCGGCCAAGAGGGGCCGCCCGCCCGGCGCTCCGGTCGATACGGCGGCGGCCGCCCGCCCCGCGTTGACCCCCTCTCCGACCCCATCGACAATGGCCGCGACGTCGGCAAACGGAGGGCGCGGGCATCGTCGAGGAGCTCGGCATCGGCCACCTCTTCGCGCTTACCGGGGCGGAGGCGGTGGCAGGGTTGCTCACCCCGGTCGCGGTGTGCGCGGTCTTCTTCGCCGTCGAGCTCGCGCTGCCGGCGCGTTGGTTGCCGGGCCGTGTCGTCGATCCCGAGACCGGCGCGCCCTGCAACCCCCGGGCGTGGACCTATTTCGCGTTCATCGTGACGCTGTTCACCTGCCGCCGGATCGAGGACGAGGCCTGTTGCGCGCAAGAATGCGGCGCCCGGAAATGGGCCGAGTTCCGGGCGCGGGTAAAATGCCGGATCGTGCCCGGACTCTGGTGAGCGGGCTGCCGCAGCCGCGCGCGGACTGGGCGCTGTTCCTCGATTTCGACGGCAGCATCGTCGAGATCGCGCCGACGCCGGGCGCGGTCCGGGTGCCGGAGAGCCTGGCGCCGCTATTGCGCGCACTCCGCGCGGCGCTGGGTGGCGCGGTGGCGATCGTCACCGGCCGGCCGGTCGCCGAGATCGACGGATTCCTGGGCGATGCCGTCCCGGCCGTCGCCGGGCTGCACGGGCTGGAACGCCGCGGCGCCGACGGCGCGCTCGTCCGCCCCCCGGCGCCCGGCGAGGGGTTTCGCCCCCCGCCCGCCCCGGGAGGGCCGGTAGCCCCCGGGCCAACCGGCGGGAAAGGGGCGGGCCAGACCAAATAGGTTTGC
>JAPPGP010000217.1 GCA_028821395.1 Defluviicoccus sp. | reverse complement strand
ACCAGGGGCACCATCTCGGTGTCCTTGTTGACCGGCTCGTCGACGGTCAGCAGCAGCCCGGCCTTGTCCAGCGCGGCCAGATGGTCCTGCAAATCGGCATAGCCGCGGTTGGCGCCCGCCATAAGCACTTCTCCCCCGACAGCGGCGGACCGCGCCGCGCCGGCATGATGCCACCAGTCGCGCAGCGGGCCAATGCCGAGGCGTCCTTCGATACGCCCCCTCCGGGGGCTGTTCGGATGAGGGAAAGAGAAAGGGAACTACGTCTAGCCTGAAACGGGGGCGTCCTCGAACCTGGTCTTGCTGTGCCGCAGCAGGTACATCGTCCAGTGCTTCCACCAGACGATCCTTACCATCCGCTTGTCCCTGCCCAATGCGTGGCGCACCTGGTTATCGCAATCGGCCTCCAGGGCATGGAAAATCGGGGGTTCGTCCCTTTCGATCCTGTGCCGCTCCGCATCCCAAAGCTCGTAGTTTTCCTTGGTCCATTGGCCTGCCCGCATGAGGATCATCAGATCGCTGAAACGACCGTGCAGCAGGTGATGATCCCGCGCCTTGTGCGACGGCACCCAGACCAGGTTGAGAGCGGCGATGAGGGCGGCAATGGCACCGCCGATCTCCGGCGCATCCCCGGCCCTGTGCAGCACCGCGCCGCCGCCGGCCGCGATGATGGCGAACATGAAGATTCGATTGGCGGTATCGTAGAACCCGCGGAAGCGGTGGTGATACCGCATGGACTTGTCCACCTGGAAGATCAGAGAGTCGATTTGGCGCTCCAATTCGGTGGGGGCCATGTCCTCACTCGTCTGGTGGCGGGGGCGTTGGCCGTTGCGTGGGCACATCCTCGTGCATCGGCGAGTCGCGGCCCGGTGTCGGAGCCGGTGGCCGATCCCTACGTTCCGGTGGCGGCTCCGGGCGCGGTTGCGGCCTACTCTGCTCCCTCGCCATCGACGATGCTCCAAACACGCTTTCCGATGACCGTGTGGATATTGGTCGCAATGTGCTGGGATGTAAAGACAGGCAGGGACCACGGGGGTTCTCGGGCCGGCGGGAAGCCGATACCCGCTACGGCGCCGCCCTCGGACCGGGACCAGGTTCCCCGCTTCCCTTGTGAACCCGCCCACGTTGCGTGTCGGACGAATCGCAGGAGGTAAACCGATTTTGGTGTTGCTCCAGCCCGGAGCCTCAAGCTAAGCGAATTTTTCTCAAAAGAAATATCTCATCCCGAGTGGGTCCGAGGGCCGTATCGAGGGCCCGTCCCCACCGGTCGCCTCGCAGGCGGAGGGACCGCATGGGTGGGCGGAGAACCCCTGGACTCGTTCCGGGCCCGGCCATGACGTGGCGGGGTGCTGCACGGCCGGGCAGGAACCTGCGATCGCGCCCTACCCCGGCGCGTCGACCAGCACGGCGGCGAAGCGGCAGGGGCGGTCGCCGGTGTTGCGCCAGGCGTGGTTGGTGCCGCGCTGAACCAGGCAGTCGCCGGGCCGCAGCGGGATCTCGGATTCGTCGAGCACCAGGTTCATCTCGCCCTCGATCATCACGACATAGTCGATGGTCGCGGTGCGGTGCATCTCCAGCTCCTGGTCGGGCTGGAGCTCGATAACGCGGAAGATGGTGCCGCCGCCGGGCGGCGGGCGCCCGACCTCGCGCGCGCCGGCGTCCTCGTTCCCCTCGTTGGGCGGGGTCCCGCCGTCGGTGGTCCAGATCAGCCGCGAATCGTGGCCCGACCGCCGCGACGTCGCATTGGCCGCGAAGTCGTCGACGATCGCCACCGACCTGCCGGCCTCGTCGTGACCGGTGACCACCCGCCGCACCTGCATCGCTCGCCTCCCCTGCCGCCCCGGATATAATGCGGGCGGATTCGATTCGCCCGGAGACCGGACCATGACCTACACGCTCCAAATGCTTGCCGCAGACTGCCACGCGGCGATCGCTGCCGACAATGGGCCGGATGGCCGCGAGAGGGTGCGCAGGCACGTCGAGACGGCGCTCGGGGACGAAGCGTTCGTCGCCGCCCATCTCGGCGCCGACAACGATTCGCCGCGCAAGATCCTGTACGAAGACCCCGACCACGGGTTCTGCATTCTCGCCCATGTCTACCAGGGGGCGAAGGGCAGCACCCCGCACGACCACGGCCCGTCCTGGGCGATCTACGGCCAGGCGGAGGGGGTGACCGAGATGACCGAGTGGCGCAAGCTCAAGGCGCCCGAGGGCGACGAGCCCGGCGTGGTCGAGCCGGTCCGGGTCTACGACCTCGAGCCCGGCATGGCAGCCTGCTACAACGAGGGCGACCTGCACTCGCCAAGGCGCGAGGACACCACGCGGCTGATCCGAATCGAAGGCACCAACCTCGAAGGCATGAAGCGCGACCGCTACGTCCCGGCGTGAGGGCAGGGCCGGCGCGGCAGGAACTTCCCATCGGACGACCGCCGAAGCGCAGCGCGACCCGGGTCGCGAAGCCGTCATGCGCGAACGCGGCCGCGCCGCCCTCCCCGGATTGTCCGAGATCGCCCGACGGATTTGGCGGGTGCGGATCGGCGACGGCGGCGCCGGGCCGATACGCGACACCGTCTGCGGCCCCCTTTGTCACCCCGGACTCGTTACGGGCGCCCATGGGCGCCAGTACCCCTTCCCAGCGGTCGCCGCGCGGGCGGCAAGGCTGCATGGGTGGCCGGATCAAGTCCGGCCATGACGTGGTGGGGGAGGCGCCAACACCCCCTCTCGTCATGCCCGGACTTGATCCGGGCACCCATGGGCGTCGCCACCTCTCCCCACCGGTCGCCATGTGGGCAGAGGGGCCGCATGGGTGGCCGGAACAAGCCCCGGACTGTGATCCGGAACAAGTCCGGCCATGACGAATGAGAGGACGGGAAAGATGACCGGTGCGCGCAGGGTCCTGCTGGTGGGGAGCGTCGGCCTGTCCGACCCCGAAACGGTCTTTCGTACGCTGGCCGGCACGGTCGGCGAGCTCGCCCCGTGCCTGCCCGACGGCGAATGCGGCGAGCGGACCAACTGGATCGGCTGGCAGAGGCGGGTCGTCGAGCGCAACGCGGCCTTCGAGGTCGGCGAACGGAGGCAGGTCCGGATCGGCGGCGTCGCACGCACGGCGGACATGTACCGGCTCAAGGAGGGCATCGATCCGGACAGCGTCGATTTCGGCTCGCTCGGCTACGCCGACGAAGCGATCCGGTCCTGGGGGATTTTCAAGCGTCTGCGGGACGCCGGCGAAATCGCGGCCGGGACGCGCTTCCAGGTGTCGCTGCCGACGGCTGTGGCCGTCGTTTCGTCGAATTTCATGCCGCATTCCCAGGCGGCGGTGGAGCCCGCCTACGAGCGCGCGCTCAAGCGCGAGCTCGCGCGCATCGTCGACAGGGTCCCGCGCGACGATCTCGCGATCCAGTGGGACGTGGCGCAGGAGGTGCTCGCGGCCGACGGCGGCTGGGCGGTCCATTACGACGACCCGATCGACGGCGCGCTGGAGCGGCTCGCACGGCTGTCATCCCATGTTCCCGAGCCCTGCCTGCTCGGGTTTCACCTGTGCTACGGCGACCCCGGCCACAAGCACGTCAAGGAGCCGCCCGACCTCGCGGTCTGCGTCGCGTTCGCCAACGGGCTTTGCGAACGGGTGAGCCGGCAGGTGGACTGGGTCCACATGCCGGTCCCCAAAGACAGGAGCGACGAGGCCTATTTCGCGCCCTTGGCGAACATCGCGCTCTCGCCGGGCACGCGCCTCTATCTCGGCCTGGTGCACATGACCGACGGCGTCGCGGGCGCGAAGCGGCGGCTCGACCGGGCGACGAAGCTCGTCTCCGGGTTCGGCATCGCGACCGAATGCGGCTTCGGCCGCCGGCCGCCGGAGACCATCGCGCCGCTGCTCGGCCTGCACCGGGAGATCGCCCGCCTGTGAAACCGGGCGGGCCGGGTCAGCGGTGGATTTCGACCCCGATCCGGCCGCCGCGGTAGCACGGGCAGTTGGACAGCCCGACGAGGCAATCCATCAGCGCCTCGAACTCGATGTAGTCGCCGGGTCGGCTGCAGCCCTCCTCCAGCACCCAGCGGCGGCTGGCGCAGTCGTGGTGGTAGTTCATGAACAGGTCCATGGTGTCAGGGATGTCCTCGGGCAAGAGGCCGTAGGGCGCCACCGCCGCGCCGATGATCTCGTGGCAGCCGTCCTTCGGACCCAGCCCCAGCATCTCGAACAGCGCCCGGTTGCACATGCGGCCGTGGACGTCGTGCATCCCCTTGACCTCCGGCGTATCCGCCGTGATGAGCATCATCTCCCGATTGATGGTCGACATCAGACGATCGCCGACGGTCAGGCTGTCGCGCGGGTGGAACCGTTCGAGCTGTTCCTCGGCCGCTTCGGAGCGCGCGGCGGCCGCGCGGGCCGCCGCATATCCGGCGCGCGAGCGCGAGTACGAGGTCGACAGCTTCTCGCGCGGATTCTCCGCGTTGAACAGGGCCATATCGACCACCTGCAATCCGTCGAGGTCGACCACCCGCAGGCGCTGCCCGGCGGGCAGCTCCAGCGCCAGGCCGGTGGCCGCCTCGAGGATGGACTCCGAGGTCAGTTTCATCGCCGTCTCTCCCGTGGAGGCCGTCACGCGTCCCCCGGACCGTCCGGCGCGACATCGAGGATCTCGATTGCGAGCGGCAGGCTCTCGGGGCCGCTCGATCCGCCCGGGCAGGCCGAGACCGCCGCCAGGCAGTCGATCTCGGCGATCAGCTCGACATAATCGCCCTTGCGGGCATCCGACGGCAGGTAGAACGGCCGGCCGTCGGCATTGAGCCCGGTGGTCATGAAGATGTTGAACGGATCGGGGACGTGCTCCGGGCCGAGGCCGAACGGCGCGATGGCGGCGGCCAGATTGTCCTGGCAGTTGGGCTGTCCGGTGCGGCCGTGCACCAGCTCGTAGAGCCGGGCGTCGCAGCGGCAGAACAGGAGGTCGTGCGAGCGCGCCCCGTCCGGCAGGTCCAGATGCGCGACCGTGTCCGCGATCAGGGTCATCATCGGGCGCGTCCTGGGCGGCGTGCTCCAGAGCCGGTCGCCGACGTCGAGGTGGCCGCCATGGAAGACCCGCGTCCGCGCCGACCAGAACCGCTCCGTGGGATCGTCGGCCGAGAAGACGATGAAATCGGCCACCTGCGGGCCCTCGGGGCAGCCGATCCTGAGCACCTGGCCGGCGGCGACGGCGAACCCCCGGCCTTCGCGCGCCGGGATTTCGAAGCGCTCGACGACCGTGGTTGCGACCTCGCGCCGGGCGATCCGGCGGTAGCGGGCGCTCAGCGCGGCGTCGGGGCCCAACGCCGCGTAGCCTCCCGTGCCGGCCATCGAAAGGGTCGCCCGTCCGGCTTCGGCTTCGGCCATGTCCCGTCTCCCCGCTCGGGTTCACTCCAGCATCGTGTTGGGCAGGATCAGCGACAGCTGCGGGAACGCGACCAGGATCGCCAGGCACACCATCATCGCCGCCCAGAACGGCAGGATCCCGACATATATGTCCCGCATCGGCACGTCGCGCGCCACCCCCTTGACCACGAAGACGTTCATGCCGACCGGCGGGCTGATCAGCGCCATCTCCAGGATGATCACCATCAGCACCCCGAACCAGATGCGCAGATCGCTGGAGTCGGGCCGCATGCCGAGGAATTCCGGGATCTGCGACTGCTCCACGATGGGCAGCACGATCGGCAGCACCAGGACCATCATCGCGAACCCGTCGAGGAAGGTGCCGAGCGCGATGAAGGCGAGCAGGATGATCGCCAGCAGGGTGATCGGCCCCAGATCGAGAGCGGTCAAGGCGCCCGCCAGGTTCTCGGGGATCTGGGTCAGCGCCAGGAACGGCGAGAAGACCGCCGCGCCGATGATGATGAAGTAGATCATCACCGTCGTCGAGACGGTGTTCAGCAGCACCGAGCGGACGGCCGATGGCGGGAGGCGCCGGCGGAGGGCGGCGAAGAACACCGCCAGCACCGCGCCCACCGCCGCCGCCTCCACCGGGGTGAAGACGCCGCCGTAGATGCCGCCGATGGAGACCGCGATGATGAAGACGATCGACAGCCCGCGCGCGAGCGTGCGGCGCTTCTCGCGCCAGTCATAGCGGCGGGCGGCGGGGCCGATGCCCGGGCGGATGGCGATCTGGATGAAGATCGTCACCAGGAAGATCGAGGCCAGCAGGATGCCGGGGATCACGCCTGCGAGGAACAGCCGGCCGATCGACTCCTCGGTCAGGATGGCGTAGATCACGAACCCGGCCGAGGGCGGGATCAGGATCCCGAGCGTGCCGCCGGCGGCGACCGCCCCGGCGGCGAGCTTGCGGTCGTAGCCGAAGCGCGCCATCTCCGGCAGCGCGACCCGGCCGATGGTGAGCGCGGACGCCACCGACGAGCCCGACAGCGCGGCAAACCCGGTGCAGCCCAGCACCGTGCCGTGCGCCAGCCCGCCGCGCATCCAGCCGACCCATGCGTTCGCCGCGTCGTACAGGTCGCGGCTCATGCCGCACGCCCCGGCCACGTTGCCCATCAGGACGAAGAACGGGATCACGATCAGCTCGTAGAAGATCGCCGTCGACCAGGTCTCGGTGACCAGCGTCGCGAGCGCGGCGGGCCAGCTGTTGAGGATCCAGAGCCCGGCGAACCCGACCACGATCATGGCGATGGCGACGGGCACGCGCTGGCTCATCAGCACGAGGATCGACGCCAGGCCGAGTATGCCGAGCAGCGTGGGGTCCATCGCCGGGGGCCGCCGTCAGCCGGCGGGCGCGGCGTCGTGGCCCTGCGCGGCCCAGGCGAGCGTGAGGCCGATCGTCCGTCCAGCGGCCAGGCGCGCGCACTCCACGGCGAGAACCAGGGTCTGCAACCCCGCCGCCGCCGCCAGCACCCAGTAGAACGGCTGGAAGGGGATCTCGACCATGTTGGTCGCGCGGTTGAACAGCTCCGCGTCGTCACCCTCGACCCAGCCGCGCCAGGCCAGCAGGACGAAGACCGCGATGCCGATCAGCCGCACCGCGAGATCGCGCGAAGCGGTCAGCGCCCGCGCGCCGTAGTCGGGGATGAGATCGACCACGATGTGGCCGCCGACGCGCCAGGTGAAGGGGAAGGCCAGCGAGATCACCAGCACCATCCCCATCTCGAGCAAATCCTTGCCGCCGAGGATCGGCGCATCGAACAGGTAGCGCAGAATCACGTCGACGAAGGTGAGCCCGATCAGCCCGAGCAGGGCCGCGCCGGCGGCCAGCGCGAGCGCCGCGCAGAGGATGTCGAGCGCTCTCACCGTCGCGGGGCTCGCGCCCGGGCGCGGTCAGTTCTTCATCGCCTCGACCACCCGGCTCGCCGGCAGCCCCTTGCCGTCGAGCTCCTCGAGCACGCCGGCGGCGGCGGCGGCGGCGCGCGCGTCGAACGCCTTGCGCGCGTCGGGCGTCAGCTCGATCACCGTCTTGCCCGGGGCCGCGCGGAACTTGCTCAGCGCGATGTCGCCGAACTTGGCGAGCAGCGCGGCCGAGCGCAGGCTGATGCCGAGCCCGGTGAGCTTGTCGAGCGCCGCCCGGTGGCCGGCCGCAAGCTCGTCATAGGCGCCCTCGTTCATCACCATGAAGATCGTCGTCGGCATCTCGGGCAGGCCGATGGTGACGTATTTGGAGGTCTCGATCAGCTTGAAGATCAAGAGCGAATCCACGCCCATCAGCGCGCCGTCGACGACGCCGGTGCTCATCGACGTATAGACCTTGGTCGCCGGCATCGGGACCGGCGTCGCGCCGTAGGCGGCGACCACGGAAGCCGCCGACCTGGAGGCGACGCGCAGCTTCATCCCCTTGAGATCGGCGAGCGACCGCACCGGCTTGTCGCGCATCATGAACACCGCGGGCGGCGTGACGAACAGGGCCAGCGGGACGGTGCGCTTGAACTCGTCGCGCAAATGGGCGTCCATCACCTTCCACAGCTTGCGCGTCGCATCCTCGGGCCCCGCGGTGACGCCGGGGAGCTCGATCAGCAGCGTCTTGGGGAAGGCCGAGGAGGTGTAGCCCGGCAGGCCGTAGGAGATCTCGGCGATGCGCCGCACCGCGCGCTGGTACTGCTCGACCGGCCCCTTGCCGAGGGCGCCCGCGGCGTAGACCTTCATCGTCACCGCGCCGCCGGTCGCCGCTGCGAGATCGTCGGCGAGCTTGAGAAACACCGGCTTGTGCAGGATGTACTGCGTCGGCACGAAGCTCGCGAATTTGAGCACCGTCTGGGCCGCCGCCGGCGCGTGCAGCCAGGCCAGCGTCAACAACAGAGCCGTTACGCCAAAGGCCGATTTTCTCATCATCCCTTCTCCTTCAACTCCGACTCCAAGCGTTTCGATTCGAACGCTACCCGATCGGCCGGCGGGTGTCGAACGATGCCGAGGCGTCACCCCTCGGCTACGCGGCCGAGACCGGCCACAAGCGCTGGGTGGCGATCCGCGCGCCCTCCGCCAGGGCCTCGAACTTGGACCAGACGACCGAGGCGGCGACCTGCGGCTCGGCGGCGGCGAAGGTGCCGAAGCCGCAATCGGCGCCGGCGATCACCCGCTCGCGGCCGACGATATCGGCATAGCGGCACAGCCGCTGGGCGATCAGGCGGGGGTGCTCGACGAAGTTCGACGTGGAATCGATCACCCCCGGGATCAGCACCTTGTCGTCGGGGATGACGCCACGGGCGAGATCCTCCCATTCGTGCTCGTGGCGCGGGTTGGCGCCCTCGAACAGGAAGCCGGCGGGGCGCGCCTTCATGCAGATCGGCAGCACCGTGGCGAGCGCCACGTCATGGGTGTGCGGGCCCTCGTAATTGCCCCAGCAGATATGTAGCCGCATGCGATCGGCGGGGATGCCGGCGGTCGCGTGGTTGACCGCCTCGACATTTCGCTCGGCGATCCTGAGGAACGCCCTCTCGTCGAGATGCTGGTACTGGTTGTGCCGCGCCGAGCCGAGATCGGGGCAATCGATCTGCAACAGGAAGCCGGCGTCCACGATCGCCTCGTACTCGGTCTTCATCGCATCGGCGAGCGCCGCCACGTAGGCGTCCTCGCTGGCGTAGTGGGCATTGGGCACGAACTTGGTCAGGACGCCCGGCGAGGCGGCATTCATGAACGCCTCCCCGGGCCCCGCCGCGGCCACGGCCGCGGCGAGATTGGCCAGGTCGCGCTCCAGCGGATCGCGATCGGCGTAGGCGACCGGCCCGATGCAGCAGGGCCGCTCGAACGCCCCGATCCATTGCCCCTGCGAGGCGCGCACCCGGTCGTGAAAATCGGGATGGTCGAGCAGGTCGCGCCCCGGCAGCGCGCCGGTGCCCCGGTCGATATCGGGTCCGGCGGCGCCGATGCCGTCCAGCCGGTGCTTGACGTAGAAGGTGTAGGCGATCTTGCTCATCTCGCCGTCGCTGACGATGTCGATCCCGGCATCGACCTGCCGCGCGACCGCTGCCGCAACCGCGGCCCGCGCCGTTGCTTCGAGCTCGGCCGCATCGTGCTCCAGGCCCCGCTCCTCGGCCTGCAGCAGCGCCAGCAGGCCGTCGGGCCTCGGCAGGCTGCCGACATGGGTGGTCAGGATGCGTTCGGTGCTGAGCTTCAATTTCGTGCCCTCCTGCGTCCCGGGCGAAAACAGACCGACGGTCCGGGCTAGCGCCGCACCTTCCCGGCGCCGTCCACCTCGACACCGTACAGGGTTCGCGCCGCCCCGGCGCTGACATAGCCCTCGGCGACATCCTCCACGATCGCCTCGATCGTCCGTTCGCTCGGGTCGCCATGTCCCCCGCCGCCGGGCAGGTCGAGGCGCACCCGGTCGCCGGCTCCCAAGATCTGCTTGCCCTTGGGACGCAGCACGGCGCCGCTGGCGGTCGACACGACGCCCGGCGCGCCGTCCGCGCCGCCATCGCGCCCCCTTGGCGGGTTCTCGACCCGATCGTACATGGCGAACAGGGCGAACGGCGCGCCGTCCCGCGTGCCGACCTCGACCGTCTGGCCGAGCCCGCCGCGCTGCCTGCCGGCGCCGCCGGAATCGGGCCGCAACTCCTTGCGCCATACCACCACCGGCGCGCGCGCCTCGACCGCCTCGGCCGGCAGGGCGCGCACGCCGCTCGGAAACGCGGTGGCGGACAGCCCGTCGACCGCGGGGCGCGCGCCCGAGCCGCCGCTGTTGAAAGTCAGCAGGTCGAACGGCGCGGCGTCGCCGTCGTCGTTGACGCCGGGCGCCGCGCCGATCTCCGGCCCGCCCCGCATTTGGATACCCCACAGACAGGCCGCTCCCTCGGCCGGCACCTCCAGCCCGGGGACCTTCGCGAGGCACCCGAGCACCGCATCGGGAAGGAACTGCCCGATGATGTGCCGGGCGCAGACCGGGCGCGGCTTCTCGACATTCAGGATGGAGCCGACCGGCGCCCGGACCTCGACCGGTGCGAGCGAGCCGGCATTGTTGGGAATCTCCGGCGCCACGGCCGCGCGCACGCCGAACGCCGTATAGGCCAGCGTGTAGTTCATCACCAGGTTGATGCCGTAGGGGCTCGCCGGGGAGCTGCCGTCGAAATCGACGGCAATCCGCTCGCCGTCTATCGTCAGCGCGGCGTTCAGTGTGACCGGCCGGTCGTAGCCGTCCAGCGTCATGGCATTGCGGTAGGTGCCGTCGGGCAGGGCGCGAATCGCGTCCCGCATCGCCTGGCGCGAGCGTTCGACGACGAAGCCGGCCAGGTCGTCGAAACGCACATCGCCGTATTCGTCCAGCATCGCGGCCAACCGGCGCTCGCCAAGCCCGTTACATGTGGCGTAGCTGCGGACATCGCCTTCCACCGCATCGGGCTGACGCACATTTGCGCGGACGATCTCCAGAAGATCCTCGTTGAACCCGCCCTCGCGGGCGAGCCGCATGACCGGGATGAACAGCCCTTCCTCGTAGATCGAGCGCCCGTCCGGACCCTGGCCCAGCCCGCCGATATCGACCTGGTGGCAGGTGCAGGCGAACAGCGCGACCGCCTCGCCCCGATGAAACGCCGGGGACACGACCGTCACGTCGTGCAGATGGCCCGAGCTCAGCCATGGATCGTTGGTGATGAAATGATCGCCGGGCCGCATCCCGGAGACCGGGAATTTCTTCAGGAAATGGCCGACCGCCTCGGCCATCGAATTGACATGGCCGGGAGTGCCGGTGACCGCCTGGGCAACCATGCGTCCCTGGGTATCGAACACGCCGGCGGACAGGTCGCCGGCCTCGCTGACGGTCTCGCTGAAAGCCGTCTTGATCAGCCCGCGCGCCTGCTCCTCCACGATCGCGATCAGGCGGTTCCACAGCACCGGGTAGCGGATTCGCGCGAGCGCGTCGGTCGCGGGCGGGGCCGTCATGAGCGGTCCTCCATGGCGCGCTCGAGAATCAGCGAGCCGAACGCATCCCTGGAAAGCGTATAGCCGGGCGGGACGACGGTCGAGGTTTGCGCTTCGACCACCACCGCCGGGCCGGCGACGGTCTCCCCGCCGCGCAGCCCGCCGCGGTCGATCGCGCTCGCCGCCACCCACGACCCGGACGCGGTATCGACGATCCGCCGTTCGCCGGCGGGCGTTCCCTCCCCTTCGGTCGCCCCATCCCCGCGAAGGGCCGACCGGTCCGCCCCGCATTCGGCGCGCACGGTCCAGGCGACGAATTCGAGCGGCACGCCGTCGATGGGCGGACCGAATTGTTGGCGATAGGACGCTTCGTAGGCGGCGGAGACCGCTTCCTTCCAGCGCCCGGCGTCACCGGGGCCGGGCGGCGCATCGGGCAGAGGCACCATGATTTCGTGGCTCTGCCCGCGATAGCGCATGAAGGCGGCATGGGCGATGCGCTCCGGCGGCCGCCCGGCAGCGGATTCGACGAACCCGGCCGCCTCGCCGCGCATGCCCGCCAACAGGGCGGCGACCGCACTGCCGTCGAGGGTCGCAAGCTGCTGGTAGAGGCTGCGGGCCACCTCGAAGGCGACCGGAGCGCGCAGGAAGCCGATCGCCGAGCCGACCCCGGCGCCGCGCGGAACGACGATCCGGTCGACCCCCAGCTTGTCGGCGACCCGGGCGGCGTGCAGCGGGGCGCAGCCGCCGAAGGCGATGAGGGTCCGTCCCTCGAAATCCATGCCGTGCTCGATCGCGTGCTCGCGCGCCGCATTGGCCATGTTCTCGTCGACCATCTCGGCGACCCCGAGCGCGGCGGTCGCCGCGTCGAGGTCGAGCGGCTTGCCGACATGCGCGTCGAGCGCGCGTTCCGCCGCCGCTGGATCCAGCTCCATCGCGCCGCCGGCGAACCCGGCGGGGTCGATCCGCCCGAGCACGACATCGGCGTCGGTCACCGTGGCGCCGGTGCCGCCCTTGGCGTAGCAGGCGGGGCCGGGATCCGATCCCGCGCTGCGCGGGCCGACCGCGATCCGGCCGAGGCTGTCGACGCCGCAGAGCGAGCCGCCGCCGGCGCCGATCTCGACCATCTCGACCACCGGGATGCGGAGCGGCAGCCCGCTGCCCCGCTTGAAGCGGTAGGCGCGGTCGACCTCGAAGTCCCGGGCCGATCTTGGCCGGCCCCGGTCGATCAGGCAGATCTTGGCGGTGGTGCCGCCCATGTCGAAGGAAACCGCCTTCGCCGTCCCGGTCTCGCGGGCTACCGATGCGGCGTAGATCGCGCCGCCGGCGGGACCGGACTCGACCAGCCGGACGGGGAAGCGGATCGCGGTGTCGAGGGTCGCCAGGCCGCCATTGGACAGCATGACCATCAGGCCGCCGGCAAAGCCGGAACCGGCCAGCGCTCCTTCCAGACGCCGCAGATAGGCGGCGACGGCGGGTTGCACATAGGCATTGGCGACCGTGGTGGAGAAGCGCTGATATTCGCGCATCTCGGGCGAGACCTCGCAGGAGAGGCTGACCGGCAGCCCCGGACAGGCGGCGAGGATGAGGTCGCGCAGCCGTCGCTCGTGCGCCGGGTTGGCGTAGCTGTGCAACAGGCCGATGGCGACGCTCTCGATCCCGTCGACGGCGATGGCGTCGATCACCGGGACGACCGAAGCCTCGTCCAGCGGAACCAGCGTCCCGCCGTCGACGTCGAGGCGTTCGCGCACCGTCAGCCGCCGGGCACGGCGCACCAGGGGCCGCGGCTTCACGATATTCAGGTCGTATTGCTCGAAGCGGCTCTCGAGCCCCATCTCCAGCACGTCGCGGAAGCCCTCCGTCGTGACGAACAGGGTCTCCGCCCCGCGCCGTTCGATCAGGGCGTTGGTGGCTAGCGTCGTGCCGTGGATGATCTGCCCGACGTCGCCCAGCCCGATCCCGGCGGCCGCGCAAGCCGCAGCCACGCCCTCCAGCACGGCGCGTTCCGGCTCCGCGCCGGTGGTCAGGAGCTTGGTGGAGCGAAACCGGCCATCGTCATGCTCCAGGGCGATGTCGGTGAAGGTGCCGCCCACGTCCACGCCGATGCGAATTCCGCCGTGGACATTC
>JAPPGP010000256.1 GCA_028821395.1 Defluviicoccus sp. | reverse complement strand
TGTTCACGGCGACGACCCTGCTCACGGTCGTGGGCGTGGCGCTGCTGATGGAGCTCGCCGGGCTCTCGATGGCGCTCGGCGCGTTCCTGGCCGGCGTGCTGCTAGCCGATTCCGAGTATCGGCACGAGTTGGAAGCCGACATCGAACCCTTCAAGGGTCTGCTGCTCGGATTGTTCTTCATGGCCGTCGGGATGACGGTCGACATCGGGCTGGTGATCGAGACCCCGCTCACGGTGCTGGGGCTCGCCCTCGGCCTCATGCTCGCCAAGATGCTCTGTCTCGCCGCCGTCGCTCGAATCGATACGCCGAGCTGGCGGACCGTCCGTGGAACGGCCATCGCACTCTCGCAAGGCGGCGAGTTCGCCTTCGTGATCCTCGCGCTGGCGGTGTCTTCCTCGCTGATGGACGGGCGCGTCGCCGACACGCTGATCGTCGCGGTGACTCTCTCGATGGCGGCGACGCCCGTCGCCTTCAAGGCGGGCGACTGGCTGAACGCCCGCCTCGACCGGGAGCCGGAACCGGACTACGAGCGCCACATCGAAGAGGAGAACCGGGTCATCGTCGCCGGGTTCGGACGGGTCGGCCAGATCGTCGGCCGCATCCTGCGGCTCCGCCGCATCGGCTTCACCGCGCTGGAGACCAGCGCCGAACAGGTCGATTTCGTGCGCCGCTTCGGCAACAAGGTCTATTACGGCGATGCGAGCCGGGTGGAATTGCTGCGCGCCGCCAGGGCGGACAAGGCCGTCCTCTTCGTGCTCGCGATCGAGGACGTCGAGCGCTCGCTCGCCACGGCCCGGACGGTGCGCCGGCACTTCCCTCACCTGACGATATTCGCCCGCGCGAGAAACCGTCAGCACGCCTACGCGCTGATGGATCTCGGCATCGACCGCATCGTGCGCGACACTTTCCATTCGAGCCTCGAGCTCGCCCAGGGGATCCTGGTGGAGCTTGGCCTCGGCGGGTCCGAGAGCCGGCAAACGGTCGAGACCTTCCGCGATCACGATACCGCGCGCCTGATCGCGCAGCACGGGATAGCCCACGACACGGACCGGATGATCGAGGAAACCAGGCACTGGACCCGCGAGCTGGAAGACATGTTCGCCGAGGACGAACGCGAGGCCGGCGAGACGCGGCGAACGTGATCGTTCGGCGGTGGACGCCCATTTGCTGTGCAAGGGGCGAGACGGGGATGCGTTCCGGGGCGGATGTGCCATCGTCGCGAGACGGGGCGCCGGAATGCCGACGCCCCCTTCGTTGCCGCGAAAAGGAGGTCAGGAAGCGGCCTCGGCGGCCAGGCGTTCCTCCAGGATGCGGCGTCCCTGGAAGGCGGCGTTGTCGACGTTGATGTCGATCGTGGGCCGATCCGCGCTGCGGTCGAGGCTCTTCTGCTGGGCCTCGATGGCGACCGTGTCCTCCCGGAGCGCGGACGAGAACATGCCGCGCAGCTCCTCGGTGAAGGCCGCGTCGTCGAGCCGGAAATTGCGCGCGTGGTGCCAGAAGTAATGCGTCGAGACTTCGGTCTCGGGCGTCATCGTGTGGTTCGAGTAGACCTCCGCGGCGCGGCTGCGGTCGCCCTCGCGCGCGCCGGAGCCGGCGATCGCGCTGCCGGCGTCGATCACGATGTATGACGGCGCGCGGAAATAGACGTTCTGCCAGCGGTCGACATTGGCATTGGTGCCGAGCGCATGGGCGTAGAACGGCGAGGGCGGGGTGTCGAAGGTCCAGCGGCTGACATGGACCACGTCCGGGCTTCGCCTGACCTCGATCTCGGCGTCCTGGTCGCCCGGCGCGCCGAGCGTGTTCGCGTGCAGGAACTGGATATGCGACAGGTCGAGCAGGTTGTCGTTCATCAGCCGGTAATCGCCCGCCACATGGTAGACGTCGCCATAGGCCGTCCATTCCGGGTCGTCGTTCCAGTGGTAGTCGGGGATCAGATCGGGATCGGCGGCGTCCGGATCGCCCATCCAGATCCACACCCAGCGCCAGCGCTCGACCACCGGCCAGGCGCGCACGCGGGCGCCGGGCGGGATCGTCGACTGGCCGGGCACCCTCACGCAGCGCCCGTCGAAGGCGAATTCGAGCCCGTGATAGCCGCACTGCACGGTCTCTTCGAGCAGCCGGCCCTCCGACAGCGGCATCGAGCGGTGGCAGCAGCGGTCCTCCAGCGCGTGCGGCGCGCCGTCGGGTCCGCGGAACAGCACCACCGGCCGGTCCAGGATGGTGCGCGCCAGAAACCCGCCGTCGAGCTCATGGTCCCAGGCGGCGACATACCAGCAATTGCGCAAATACATCCGGCCCTCCCTCTTCGCCGGGCGATGGTCGAACGCCCTTGCGGCCGCGTCAACCGGCGCCGGCCATCGCCCGCCACACGCGCTCGGGGGTGAGCGGCATGTCGATATCGCCGACGCCAAGGGGCGCGAGCGCGTCGAGCACCGCGGCGACCAGCGCCGCCGGCGCGCCGATCGAGCCCGACTCGCCGCAACCCTTGGCGCCGAGCGGGTTGTGGGTGCAGGGCTGGCTCTCGTCGAGCTCCGAGACGAAGCTCGGCAGGTCGTCGGCGCGCGGCATGGCGTAGTCCATGAACGAGCCGGAGAGCGGCTGGCCGCTCGCCGCGTCATAGACCACGTCCTCCAGCATCGCCTGGCCGATGCCCTGGGCGAGACCGCCATGGATCTGGCCCTCGACGATCATCGGGTTGATCGCCGTGCCGATATCGTCGACCACAAGGTAGCCGGCGATGGCGGTCGCCCCGGTCTCGGGGTCGATCTCGACCTCGACGACATGCGCGCCGTTGGAGAAGGCGAAGTTGGGCGGGTCGTAGAACGCCGAGGCGACCAGGCCGGGCTCCAGCGTCTCGTGCGGGAAGTCGTGCGGCACATGCGCCCGCTCGGCCACCGCCTCGAAGCTCACCTGCCGGTCGGTCCCCGCCACCGAGAACGTGCCGTCCTCGAAGGCGATGTCGTCCTCGGCCGCCTCCAGCATGTGGGCGGCGATCGCGCCCGCCTTCTCCAGCACCCGGTCGGCCGCGCGGTAGAGCGCCGAGCCGCCGACCGCGATCGAGCGCGAGCCGAACGTGCCGGTGCCGAAGGGAACCGCGCCGGTATCGCCCTCGACGATGTCGACCTTCTCCAGCGCCACCCCGAAACGAGCGCTCAGGATCTGGGCGAAGCTGGTGGCGTGGCCCTGGCCGTGATTGTGGGTGCCGAGCAGCGCCTGCACGCAGCCCTCGCGGTCGATGCGGATCTCGGCCGATTCGAAGAACCCGACGCGGGCGCCCATCGCGCCGGCGAGCCGGGACGGCGCGGCGCCCGACGACTCGACGAAGCTCGCGATGCCGATGCCGCGCAGACGCCCCGCGGCCTCGGACGCCGCGCGGCGATCCGCGAACCCGTCATGGCCCGCGGACACGAGCGCGCGCTCCAGGATCTTGGGGAAGTCGCCGCAATCGTAGGTCGGCCCGATCGGGGTCCTGTAGGGCATCGCGTCGGCAGGGACGAGATTGCGGCGGCGGATCTCTATCGGATCGACGCCGGTCGCGGCGGCCGCGCGGTCGGCGAGCCGCTCCAGGATATAGCACGCCTCGGGCCGCCCGGCGCCGCGATAGGCATCCGTCGGCACGGTGTTGGTGAACACCCCGGCGACCTCGACATAGACAGCGGGAGTCCCGTAGACGCCGGCCAGCAGCGCGGAGTAGATCGCGCTCGGGATCGCCGCGCCGAAGGTAGACAGATAGGCTCCGAGATCGGCGGTGGTCTCGACCCTCAGCCCGAGGAAGCGCCCGTCCCCGTCGAGCGCGAGCCGCGCCCGGGTGCGGTGGTCGCGGGCCTGGGTGTCGGTGACGAAGGCCTCGCCGCGCTCGCCGACCCAGCGGACCGGCCGGCCGAGCCGGCGCGCCGCCCAGCAGACGACGATCTCTTCCGGGTAGTGCTTGCCCTTGTACCCGAACCCGCCGCCGACATCGGGGGAGACGACGCGCACCTGGCGGTCGGCGATGCCGAGCTGCGCGGCGACCGAGCGGCGCACCAGGTGGACCGCCTGGGTGGTGTCGTAGAGCGTGATCGCCCCGGCGATGGGATCCCAGGCGGCGAACGCCGCCCGCGGCTCGATCGCCGCGCCCGCGATGCGGTTGTTGTAGACGTCGATCTCGACCGCCCGGTCGGCCGCCTCGAAGGCGCGGGCGACCGCGTCCTCGTCGCCGCGGCCCCACAGATAGCAGACATTGCCGGGCGCCTCGTCGTGCAGCACGGTGTCGCCGCCGAGCGCCTGCCTGGAACCGATCGCCGCCGGCAGCGGCCGGTAGCGGATCCCGACCAGCTCCGCCGCATCGTCCGCCTCGGCCTGCGTCTCGGCGAGCACCGCGGCGACCGGCTCGCCGACATGGCGCACCCGGCCACGCGCGAGCGCCCAGCGCGGCGGCTCCGCCATCGGCGTCCCGTCCTTGGTCGGCACCTTCCAGAGGCAGGGCATCGAGCCCACGCCGTCCGCCGCCATGTCGGCGCCGGTGAGCACGGCAACGACCCCGGGAAGGTCGAGCGCGGCAGCCGCATCGATGCCCAAAATGTCGGCATGGGCATGATCGGAGCGGACGAAGCGGCAATGCAGCGCGCCGGCGACGGCCCGGTCCGACACGAAGTTGCCCCTTCCGGTCAGGAACCGCCTGTCCTCGAGGCGCCGGATCGACGCGCCGATGCCGGTATCCGCGGTCATTGCCTCGCCTCCCAGCTCAGCCCAGCTCGTCGCGCATCAGGTCGAGACCCTCGCGGACCGGGCGGTCGCTCACCACGAACAGGTCGGCATCGCCGTCCAGCGCCTCGTGCCGCGCCCAAATCCATTGCGGGACGGTGAACACGTCGTGCCGCGACCATTCGACGGTCTCCTCGCCGATCTCGGACCGACCGGAGCCGGACATGACCAGGCAGATCTGGCTGCACAGCGACCGTCTGGGCCGCGTCGGCTCGCCCGCCGCGAGCCGCCGGGCGCAGCAGTCGAGGCTCGGCATCACCGGCCCGCCGTCGAGCGGGTTGACGTAGCGCGCCGTCTTCGCCCCGTCCTCGCCCACCGGTGCTGCGTCCAGCAGGCGGCGCGTCGCCGCGCCGGGGTAACGGTATCTCGGCGAATGGGAAGCGTCGTGGCCGTGCCCTTCGGCCCGCAGCCCGGTCTCCTGCCACAGCCGCTCGTCGCCCTCGCCGACCTCCCAGAACGCGTTTTCGCCGCGCGAGCCGGGCTCGAAGAAGTTGGCGTGCAGCGCGTTGACCAGGGGAATGTTGGCGGCGTCGAACCAGATCGTCCGCTCCGCGCCCTCGTTGATGTGGCCGTGCCAGCACATCGGCGGGGTGAGCACGAGGTCGCCGTCGAGCATCGCGCAGCGCCGGCCGTTGACGATGGTCACCGCACCCTCGGCCCTGGTGGCGAAGCGGATCGCCGAAGCGGTATGCCGGTGCGGCACCGCCCGGTCGCCGGGCTCCAGCACGGTAAAGGCGGCGATCAGATTCGTCGTCGTCACCGTCTCGGCGCCGAAGGCCGGGTGGCAGAGGATCAGCGCCCGGCGCTCCACGTCCTCGACCCCGACCTCGGCCGCGGCGCGCGCGGCGAAGGGCTCGATCTCGCGCCAGCGCCAGATCGCCGCCTTGTCGGGCGCGTCGGGGTGGACCGGGGTGATCTTCTTGTAGCGGTCCCAGAGCGGGTGGATGCGCGCGGCCTCCAGCGCGGCGATCAGATCCGCATCCGCCCGCCGGGTCACCGATCCGTCCCGCCTACTTCTTCTTCGGCCGGATGAACTTGTCGACGTTCGACTCGTCGACCAGGACGTGCTCGACATAGACGCGCGGGTCGTGCTTGCGGCCCTTGAAATGGCCGTCCATCGTGTCGACCCCGAGATTGCCCCACCGGATCGGGTTGAGCGCGACGGTGAGGTCCATCGCTCCGCGCTTGACCGCGCGCACCGCCGGCGGGATGCCGTTGAGGCCGGTGACGATCACCTGTTTCTTCTTGCCCGACGCGGCTACCGCCTGGGCGGCGCCCATGCCGAGCTCGTCGTTGGCGCCGTAGATGGCGCTGAGATCGGGATGGGCGACCAGCGCGTCCTCGCCGTGCTTGAGACCGTTCTCCCGCGTCAACAGGAGCTCCTGCCTGAAGACGATCTCGATGTCGGGATAGCGCCCCATGACATCTTCATAGCCGCGGGCGAAGTTCATGAAGGCCTGCGCCCCGGACGGCCCGGCGAGCATGGCGATCTTGCCCTTCTTGCCGATCTTCTGCGCGGTCCATTCGGCGATCTCGCCGCCTATGCGGTGTTCGTCGGAGGCGATGTGCAATACCTGCGACTTGCACGCCGAGCCGCGCGCGATCGACATCATCGGGATCCCCGCGGCCTTGGCCTTGTCGTAGGCACTGCACAACGCCTTGGCGTCGATGGGGGAAACCAGGATCCCGTCGACTCCCTTGGCGATCAGGTCGTTGATGCCGTTGAGCTGCCGCGCCACGTCCTCCTCGGCGGTCACCACGCTGACCTCGTAGCCGAGCTGCTTGGCGCGGATCTCGATGCCCTTGAGCATCGCGATGTAGAACGGGTTGGTGTCGGAAGCGAGCGCCACGCCGATGGTCTTTTCGGCGGCCGTTGCGGCGCCGGCGACGCCTATTGCTGCGAATGTGGCCGCGGCGACCAACGCTTTGCGGATCATCTTTTCCTCCCCCCTGGTACCGCTCCAGTCGCGGCGATCCGCCAAGCTTGCGCGCAAACGCACCGCGTGTCGATGGGGTCCCTCCTCAGGGTGACGTGCCGGAGATCAGACCTGGGACGACGGCGGCATGGGGCCGCCCGCCAGCATCGGCCCCAGCCGCTTGCCGGCGAAGACGTGGAAGTGGAGGTGCATCACCTCCTGGTGCGCATCGGCGCCGCTGTTGGCGAGCACGCGGTAGCCCGGCTCCGACAGGCCCAGCGCCTCGGCGGTCTCGCCGATGGCGCGGATCAGGGCCGACTGCTCCTCGGCGCTGGCCGCCGCCGCGAAATCCGCCATGGAGACGTAGCGCCCCTTGGGGATCACCAGCGCGTGGACCGGCGCCTGCGGCGCGATGT
Source organism: Defluviicoccus sp. (assembly GCA_028821395.1). Lineage (GTDB taxonomy): Bacteria > Pseudomonadota > Alphaproteobacteria > MPNO01 > MPNO01 > MPNO01. The sequence continues at coordinate 6,395 of JAPPGP010000256.1, read as the reverse complement.
CGTGGAACGAGAGCGCGTGATCGTTCTCGTAGATCTTGTTGCAGGGAATCTCGCCGCGGACGATCCTGGCGAACACGTTCCCGTCGTCATACGCCATCGCCGTTCCCCTTGCTGCGCGCGCGCTTCTCCGCGATCCCCGACACGCCCTCCCGCCGGGCAAGCTCGGCCCAGACGTCCTCGGGCGCGACGCCGGCCTCGGCCCAGGCCACCAGCAGGTGGTACAGGAGATCGGCGCTCTCCGAAACGACCTCCGCGCGCCGGCCGGCGGCGGCGGCGATCACGGTCTCGACCGCCTCCTCGCCCAGCTTCTGGGCGATCTTGTCCGGTCCGCGCGCGAACAGGCGCGCGGTGTAGGACTCCGCGGGATCGGCGTCCTTGCGGGCCTCGATGGCCGCGTAGAGCCGCTCGAGGACCGCGCTGTCGTCGGCCTTCGCCATGCGCGTTGCAATAGCAGATCGGCCGTGCGAGGTCACGGACGCACGGCCACGCCGGCCCGCGCCATATGGGCCTTGGCCTCGGCGATGGTGTGGGTGCCGAAGTGGAAGATCGAGGCGGCGAGCACGCCCGTCGCGCCGCCCTCGCGCACCCCGGCGACCAGGTGGTCGAGCGTGCCGACGCCGCCCGAAGCGATCACCGGCACCCGCACCGCATCGGCGATGCGCCGCGTGAGGTCGATGTCGAACCCCTCCCCGGTGCCGTCCCGGTCCATCGAGGTGAGCAGGATTTCGCCCGCCCCGTTCCCCTCCATCCGCGCCGCCCAGGCGATGGCGTCGATCCCGGTGCCGCGTCGCCCGCCATGGGTGAAGATCTCGAAGCCGCCCGGCCCCGACGCCTTGGCGTCGATCGCGACCACGATGCATTGCGAGCCGAACTTCTGCGCCGCCTCGGCGACGAATTCCGGGCGATGGACGGCGGCGGTGTTGATCGAGACCTTGTCGGCGCCGGCGATCAGCAGCTTGCGGATGTCGTCCACCGTGCGCACCCCGCCGCCGACGGTGAGCGGCATGAAGCATTGCTCGGCGGTCCGCTTGACCGCGTCGAACAGCGTGTCGCGGTTCTCGTGCGAGGCGGTGATGTCGAGAAAGCACAGCTCGTCCGCCCCCTGCGCGTCGTAGATCCGCGCCTGCTCGACGGGATCGCCGGCATCGACGAGATCGACGAAATTGACCCCCTTGACGGTGCGCCCGTCCTTCACGTCGAGACAGGGTATGACGCGGGCCTTGAGCATGGTCAGCCGGAGAGGAGTCCGATCGCCTCGGCGGGGTCGATCCGCCCGTCATACAGCGCGCGGCCGCAGATCACGCCTTCGATGCCCGCCCGCTCGTTCGCCTTGAGCTCGAGCAGGTCCTGGGTCGAGGACACGCCGCCGGACGCGACGACCGGGGTGGTCAGGGCGAAGGCGAGATCGACGGTCGCCTCGACGTTCAGCCCGCCCAGCGCGCCGTCCCGGCCGATGTCGGTGTAGATGATCGCGGCCAGGCCGGCGCCCTCGAAGCTGAGCGCGAGATCGAGCGGCTTCACTTCGCTGGTCCTGTACCAGCCCTCGGTCGCCACGCGGCCGCCGCGCGCGTCGATCCCGATGGCGATCCGCCCGGGGTATCGCCGGCAGGCCTCGCGCACGAAACCGGGATCGTCGAGCGCCGCCGTGCCGAGCACGGCGCGCGCCACCCCCGCCTCCATCCAGTGGTCGAGGGTCGCCGCGTCGCGGATGCCGCCGCCGAGCTGGACCGGCATGTCGACGGCATCGAGGATCGCCGCCACCGCATCGGCGTTGACCGGCCGCCCCTCGACGGCGCCGTTGAGGTCGACCACGTGGAGCCATTCGAACCCGGTCGCCGCGAACTCCTGCGCCTGGTCCGCCGGATCGTGGTTGAACACGGTGGCCTCGGACATCTCGCCCCGGAGCAGGCGGACGCAGAGCCCGTCCTTGATGTCGATGGCCGGGTAGAGGATCACGCGGCGTCTCCGCCCGATTCGGGCAGCGGCGCGAGATACTTGGTGTAGAAGTGCCCGGCGATCAGCCTGCCGCCCGCGACCGCATAGGCCGGGTTGGTGCCCCAGCGGACATAGCCGAGAGACTCGTACAGCGCGATCGCGGCATCCTGCGTCTCCCGCACGTCGAGATTGAGCGCCAGATACCCCTGGTCGCGCGCCGCGTCCTCGACCGCGAGAGCGAGCATTCGCGCAAGCCCGTGCCCGCGCGCCCAGGGGGCGACGAAATTGGTGGTGGTGTTGGCGGCGAAGGCCTGGGCCTCGTTGTTGCGCGGCGGCTTCACCAGCTGGGCCGAGCCCGCGATCACGCCGCCGTGCCGGCCGACGAAGACCTCCCGCTCGGGCACCAGCAGAACGCCCGTCCAGTAGCGTTCGAGCACCTTGCTGGGCGGCGGGGCGAGCCAGCCGAACCCGCCGCCTTCGAGGATCGCGCTCTCGGAGGCGTCGCACAGATCGGCGAGGTCGCGCGCGGTGAATTCGGTCGCTCTCTCCACCGAGATCGCCGGGGGGTCGGCGGTCATGGGCGCCACGCGAGAAAGCGGGAGATCAGCGCGAGCCCGACGCGCTGGCTCTTCTCGGGGTGGAACTGGGTGCCGAGCACGTTGTCCCTGCCGACCGCCGCCGACATCCGCCCGCCATAGTCGGTCACCGCGAGCACGTCGCCGGGATCGTCCGGAACCATGGTGTAGGAGTGGACGAAATAGGCATGGGTGCCGCTGCCGATCCCGGCCAGCACCGGGTGGTCGCGGCACGGCTCGACCTCGTTCCAGCCCATATGGGGGATCCTGAGATGCCCGGCGGAGGGGATCGGCACCACCCGCCCGGGGACCCAGCCGAGACCGGCGTGGACGCCGTGCTCCTCGCCCGTGGTGGCCATGAGCTGCATGCCGACGCAGATGCCGAGCAGCGGGACGCCGGCATCCGTCCGCTCGCGCAGCGCGTCGACCATCCCGGGGAGCCGGGAGAGGCCGGTCATGCAGTCGACGAAGGCGCCGACCCCGGGCAGCACGATATGGTGCGCCCGGGCGAGCGCCGCCGCATCGGCGGTCACCTCGACCCGGGGCCGGCCGGGCGCGTCCGCGGCGGCGCGTTCGAAGGCCTTCGCCGCCGAGCGCAGGTTTCCCGACCCGTAATCGACGATGGCGACGGTCACCGGACCGGCCCCTCGCCGCGTTCGAGGAAGCGGCGCGCCGCGTCGTCCGCGCTGCGCCCGGCGACCACCGCGGCCAGCCGCCGGCCCCGGCGCTCGAGCCCGCGGCAGCGCCAGTCATTGGCGGCGCCGCCGATATAGACCGAGAGCGCGGCGACGCAGGCAAGCCCGGTCGCCGGGTGGGCGCCCGAAGCGGCGAGCCCCGCCAGCGCCGCCGCCACCCCGGCGAACAGGGCAAGCGCGGTCCACCACATCCGGTGCCACGCCGCCCACAGGAAGGAGAACAGGAGGGCGGGCCAGCAGATGCCGTCCTTGACCAGGGTGACCGCGCGATCCTCGGCGAGCGAGGCCGGGTCGATATAGGCCGCGTAGATGCGCATCAGCCGCCGCCGAGCGTGCCCTTGGTGGAGGGGATCGCCGTCGGCGCCCTGGGATCGGTCGCGGTCGCGGCTCGCAGCGCCCGGGCGAGGCCCTTGAAACACGATTCGACGATGTGGTGGTTGTTCTCGCCATAGATGTTCTCGACATGCAGCGTCGAGCCGGAGGCCTGGGCGAAGGCCTGGAACCACTCCTTGAACAGCTCGGTGTCCATGTCGCCGAGCTTGGGCCTGGTGAAGACGACCTTCCAGACGAGATAGGGCCGCCCCGAGATGTCGATCGCCACGCGCGACAGGGTCTCGTCCATCGGGATGAGCGCCGAGCCGTAGCGCATTATGCCGCCGCGGTCGCCGAGCGCGTCGGACACCGCCTGTCCGATGGCCAGCGCGGTGTCCTCGGTGGTGTGGTGGAAGTCGATGTGGAGGTCCCCCTCGGCGCGCAGCCTGAGGTCGATCAGGCTGTGCCGCGAGAGCTGCTCGAGCATGTGGTCGAGAAAGCCGATCCCGGTGGCGACGTCGTATCTGCCGCTGCCGTCGAGACCGACCGAGACCTCGATGCGGGTCTCGCGCGTCTCCCGCGCGAGCGAGGCCGTGCGCATCCTGCCTCTCCTGTTCCGGGACGGGCGGTTGTTTAGCAAATCGGCCCCGGCAAGGCCATCGCTCAGGCCGTTTTTTTGGGAAGCTCGAAATTCTTCGGCGCGACCGGTCCGTGTCCCGTCGCAACATCGCCGAACTCGGGAGCGCCGATTGCCGAGACCGTGTCTTCCGGCTCCGCCCGAACGCCTTGCCGGCGAAGGCTAGTCGACAAGACCCGACACGTCCTGGCGCGCGACAAAAGCCGCCATCAACGGCACTGCGAAGGAATACTTGCCGTGTCGATTGCGGTACACTAGGCCCTTGTCCAATAGCGCGGATAGGATCTGAGTGGCGTGACTCGGGGAGAACCCCTTCTTCAGGATCCTTCTCGACGCAGATACGATCTCCTGAGTCGTGAATTCGGAATCCGCTGAATCCAACGTCGCGATCACCTTCATGAACTCCTGTTGTCGATCGGTCGCTCGATCCCATCGCGCTGAGAAGAAATCCTGGTCGAGCTTTGCTGTGATTTCATCGTCGGCGACAGCCCGGATTTCGCCGGTTTCGATTTGTGTAATCCAGGCGTCGAATACCTCCTTGCAAATATACTGGATGAAGTAAGGATACCCGCCCGACATTTTCACTATGTCGTCGACCGCTGTCGGGGAGAACGATATCGGGCTCGACGCTATTTCTATGGGCTTCAGGATTGCTTCTCAGGACTCCATCGGCGAAAGCCTGTCCAGATGCATGACATCGAACATCCGCTCGGAATATGTTCGGGCCTCGTTGAGGCGCGGGAAGAGCGTTGGCAGGCCGGTCAACACCAACAGAAATTGTATGTCGTGACGATCGCGTTGGATTGACGCGAACGTGTCCAGAAGGATGGACAGGGGGTATTGGTCCCTTTGCGAATTATCGGAAAGGTTTTGAGCTTCGTCATACGCAAAGACAATTCCCTTGGAATTGCTTCCCGTCAACATGTTTCTGACCGAGAGCAGGACAGATTTTATTTTGTCCTCGTTCAATCCCGGTGTTCGTTCGAACAGCTCCCACAGATCGTCAAAATCCACGGGCGTGCTCGTGGTCTCGGCTTCTCGAGCAAATCCGAGTGGCAGTGTCTCACTCGTTCTTATGATGATCGGTTTGAGGAGGACGGAAAGGTCGGTGATCAATCTTCGACATATTCTCTCTTCCGTCAGACTGGCGCTTTCCGTCAGGTCGGTGCCGGTCCAAAGCCATCCTGCCTGTTGCGCACGCGGCTTCAACTGGTCCAGCAACACGGTCTTGCCGACGCCGCGCAGTCCGGTGATGATGGCGTTCCTCAGAACCGGTCTCTGCTCGATCAGTCTGGCGAACGCGTCCACTTCCTTGGATCGGCCGGCGAGGTGGAGCGGTGCATGACCGGCACCGGGACGAAATGGGTTGGGAAAGACCAGTCGGATTCTCCAGCCGTTGGATTTAGTACCTGTTAGGCCATCGGCTAAATTTAGTCAAGTGTATAAATTTCGCCGGGGCGGCGAACATAGCGGCGGAATCGTGCGCTCGATTCCATGTCCGCCCGCCCTGTCTTGACCTCGCCGGGCCTCGCCCCACATTGTGAGCCTGTGATGGAACGGCATCGGCGGCGGGGCTAGCGCATGGCGGACCACCGGGAGCGCCATGCGCTCGACGGCACGACCATTCTCTCGGTCCGCAAGGGCGGGACTACGGTCATCGCCGGCGACGGCCAGGTCACGCTGGGCAGCACCGTGTTCAAGTCGGGCGCGCGCAAGGTGCGCCGGCTCGGCAACGGCGCGGTGATCGCCGGCTTCGCCGGGGCGACGGCCGACGCCTTCACCCTGTTCGAGCGGCTGGAGGGCAAGCTCGACCAGCATCCCGGCCAGCTGATGCGGGCCTGCGTCGAGCTCGCCAAGGACTGGCGCACCGACCGCTATCTGCGCCGCCTGGAGGCGATGATGGCGGTGGCGGACGCGGACGCCTCGCTGATCCTGTCCGGCACCGGCGACGTGCTGGAGCCCGACGACGGGGTGATCGGCATCGGCTCCGGCGGGCCCTACGCGCTGGCCGCCGCGCGCGCCCTGGTCGACGTCGCGGATCTCGACGCCGAGGCGGTGGCGCGCCGGGCGATGAAGATCGCCGCCGACATCTGCATCTACACCAACGAAAACATCGTCATAGAAAGCATCCGACCGTCTTGACTAATTTCAGCCCCCGCGAGATCGTCTCGGAACTCGACCGCTATATCGTCGGCCAGGACGACGCCAAGCGCGCGGTCGCCATCGCGCTGCGCAACCGCT
>JAPPGP010000044.1 GCA_028821395.1 Defluviicoccus sp. | reverse complement strand
CTCGCGGCCTGGCGCGCGGCGGGGGCGCGGTCCGCGCCGGAGCGCGCGGCCTGGCGCGCGCGCATCGACGCCCTCCCCGCGGACCGGAGAGCGGCGTTCGACCGCGCGATGGCGGGCGAGCCCACGGATGGCTGGAAGGCGGCGCTCGACGCCCATGTCGACGAGCTCGTCGAAGCCGCGCCGAGGCGCGCCACCCGCCAGTCCTCGGGCGCGGTGCTCAACGTCATCGCGCCGCTGCTGCCCGAGCTGGTCGGCGGGTCGGCCGATCTTACGGGGTCGAACAACACGCTGTTCGACGGCGCCGGCATCGTCACCAGAGACGATTTCTCCGGCCGCTACATCCACTACGGCGTGCGCGAGCACGGCATGGCCGCGGCGATGAACGGGATGGCCCTGCATGGCGGCATCGTCCCCTATGCCGGGACCTTCCTGATCTTCTCCGACTATCTCAGGCCGGCGCTCCGCCTCGCCGCGCTGATGGGCAAGCAGGCGATCTACGTGCTGACCCACGATTCCATCGGGCTCGGCGAGGACGGCCCGACCCACCAGCCGGTCGAGCATCTGGCGAGCCTGCGCGCGATGCCCAATCTGCGCGTCTTCCGCCCCGCCGACGCGGTGGAGACGGCCGAGTGCTGGGCCGCCGCGCTGGCGCATCGCGGCGGGCCCTCGGTGCTCGCGCTCACCAGGCAGGCGCTGCCCGCGCTGCGCGGCCCGGACCACGAGAAGGGTCTCGGCGCGAAGGGCGGCTACGTGCTCGTTCCGGCGAGCGGCGGCGCGCCCCGCGTGGCGCTGCTCGCCACCGGCTCGGAGGTCTCCATCGCGGTCGAGGCCGGAAAAATCCTCGAAGGCGAGGGACTCCCGACCCAGGTGAGCTCGCTCCCCTGCTGGGAGCTCTTCGACGAGCAGCCGGCGGCGTGGCGCGAGGCCGTGCTCGGCGGGGACGCCGTGCGCGTCGGGGTCGAGGCCGCCTGCCGGCTCGGCTGGGACCGCTATCTCGGCGCCGACGGCGGGTTCGTCGGCATGACCGAGTTCGGCGCGTCCGCCCCGCATGGCGACCTCTACCGGCATTTCGGGCTGACGCCGGGCGCGGTGGCGGACGCGGCGCGGGCGCGGCTCAAGGCGTAATCCGGGAGGGGACGAAATGGCGGTTCAGGTCGCGATCAACGGGTTCGGCCGCATCGGGCGCCTGGTGCTGCGCGCGCTCTACGAATCGGGGCGCGACGACATCCGGGTGGTTGCGATCAACGATCTCGGCTCGCCCGAGGTGAACGCCCACCTGCTGCAATACGATTCGAGCCACGGGCGGTTCGACGCCCGGATCAGGGTCACCAGGACCGGGTTCAACGTGAACGGCGATGCCATCCGGGTCTTCGCCGAGCGCGACCCGGCGAACCTCCCTTGGGCGAAGCTCGGCGTCGACGTGGCGCTGGAATGCACCGGGCTGTTCACCAAACGCGCCGACGCGGAGAAGCACCTCGCCGCCGGCGCCGGGCGCGTGCTGATCTCGGCGCCCGCGACCGACGAGGACATCACCGTCGTCTACGGGGTGAACGACAACCGGCTCCGCAAGTCGCACCGGGTGGTCTCCAACGCCTCCTGCACCACCAACTGCCTCGCACCGGTCGCCGCCGTGCTCGACAAGGCGGTGGGCGTCTCGAAGGGCTATATGACGACGGTCCACGCCTATACCGGCGACCAGCGCATCCTGGATACCCTGCACAGCGATTTGAGGCGCGCCCGCGCGGCGGGGCAGTCGCTGATCCCGACCTCGACCGGCGCCGCCAAGGCGGTAGGAAGGGTCCTGCCGGAGCTCGACGGCAAGCTCGACGGGACCGCGATCCGGGTGCCGACGCAGAACGTCTCGATGATCGACTTCAAGTTCGTCGCCGCGCGCGAGACGACCGCGGACGAGATCAACGCGGCGATCGAGAAGGCGGCGAAGTCGAGGCGGCTCAAGGGCGTGCTCGCGACCAACGACGCGCCGCTGGTCTCGGCCGACTTCAACCACAACGCGGCGAGCTCGGTGTTCGACCTCACCCAGACCCAGGTGATCGACGGAACGCTGGTCCGGGTGCTGAGCTGGTACGACAACGAGTGGGGCTTCTCCAACCGGATGATCGACGTCGCCGCCGCGCTCGGCCGGCTCGGCTGAGCCGGCGCGGCCGATGCCGCGCTCGCTGGACGGGCTCGCGCTGGCCGGGAAGCGGGTGCTGCTGCGCGGCGACCTCAACGTGCCCATGAAGGACGGCGCGGTCGCCGACACCGCCCGCCTCGACCGCCTCGCACCCACCGTCGAGGAGATCTGCGCGAGCGGCGCCTCGGTCGTCCTGCTGTCCCATTTCGGCCGGCCGGGCGGTAAGCGTATGGCCGCGCTGTCGCTCGCCGCGCTCGCCGAGCCGTTGAGCCGGGCGCTCGGCGGGCGGCGGGTGGCGTTTGTGGACGACTGCATCGGCCCGCTCGCCGAGGAAGCCGCGGCGGCGCTCGGCCCGGGCGAGGTGCTGCTGCTGGAGAACCTGCGCTTCCATCCGGGCGAGGAGGCCAACGATCCGGGCTTCGCGGCGGCGCTTGCCGCGCTCGGCGACGTCTATGTCAACGACGCCTTCTCCGCCGCCCACCGCGCGCATGCCTCGACCGTCGCCCTCGCCCGCCTGCTGCCCGCCGCCGCGGGCCGGTCGATGGAGGCCGAGCTTGCGGCGCTGGAGGAGGCGCTGACTGCTCCCGACCGACCGCTGGCGGCGATCGTCGGCGGCGCCAAGATCTCGACCAAGCTTGACCTGCTCGGCAACCTCGCGGGCAAGGTCGATACGCTGGTCATCGGCGGCGCGATGGCCAACACCTTCCTGCATGCGCTCGGCACCGATGTCGGCGCGTCGCTCTGCGAACCCGGCATGGCCGGTGCCGCGCGTGCCATCCTCGCCTCGGCGGACGACGCCGGGTGCGAGATCGGGCTGCCCTCGGACGTCGTCATCGCCCGCGCGCTGGAAGCGGGAGCCCCGGCGGAAGCGGTGCCGGTCGCCGCGGTGCCCGGCGATGCGATGATCCTCGACCTCGGGCCGGCCACCGCGAACGCGCTCGCCGCCCGGCTCGGGGAGTGCCGGACCCTGGTGTGGAACGGCCCGCTCGGCGCCTTCGAGGTGCCGCCCTTCGACGCGGCGACGGTCGCGGTCGCGCGGCAAGCGGCGGCGCTCACCAAAGCGGGGTCGCTGCGGAGCGTCGCCGGCGGCGGCGATACCGTCGCCGCGCTCTCCCACGCCGGGGTGGCGGAGGACTTCAGCTACCTGTCGACCGCCGGCGGGGCGTTCCTCGAATGGCTGGAAGGCAAGACCCTGCCGGGCGTTGCCGCGCTCGACGGCTGAGGCACCCGCGGGACGGCGATTGTAGCCCCGCATACCTAGTCGCGGTCTTCCCGGGAAATGGCGTGCCTGTAGGCCCTGCTCGATATGGAGATGGCGTTGCCCGCCGGGTCCTTGGTGTTGGCGAAGACATATCCGTCGGTCTTGTGCACGGTGCCGAACGAGAGCCCCTGTTCAGCAGCCCGGGCGCAAAATGCTTCGACATCGGGGACATCGAAGACCAGCTTGGCGATGGTCTGGCCCGCTTTGCGCCCGCGACCCAGGGGATGAAGCATGATGTTGCTGCCGACGCCGGCCGGATGTTCCAGCTCGACGACGCGATCGCCGGCCTCCCGGTGAATTCGGAAGCCGAAATGGCGTGCATAGAATGCCGCCACGCCGTCGACGTCGCGGACGTAAAGCAGTATTCGCCCAAGGACGGCCATCGACGTTCATCCGGGCGGAGCCGACAAGGAAATCCTGCCGGTCCGCCAGTCGTCGGTCATGTCGGTAGCCGGAACCCCAACCGCATCGACGGCCGACATCGCCTTCTTCGCGAGCCATGCGCGTACCAGCGCGTAGCCCAGCGAGTACCCAGCGCAGGTCGGCCACTCGGGATCGTCCCTGCGGCCGTACATCCAGGCGTCGTGGTCGTAGTCGGTCGCCGACAGGAGAGGGCCGGCGCGTTCCGCCATCTTCCGCATGGTCTCGTCGTCGAGCGCCACGGCGTAGAAGGGCGTCGGCGCGCCAACCTCCTCCTCGAAGCATTGGGCGAGGCCCTCGCTGACGAACCGTCCGCCCAGCGTATAGGTCTCGACACCGCTTCGAAGCCGCGCCACATGGTGCACTTCGTGGGCGAGCGTGGCGAGAATCCTGTCCGACCGCTCGCGATCGTGCAGCCGGGGCGAAGCCGGGTCCAGACCGATGGTGATGCGGCCAACACCGTTCGGATAGCCGGTGATTCCCCAGTCTCGATGCACCCAGGCATCGGGCGCCACGACGATATCGAGGCGATCCAGCGGAATGAATCGGGCGATCCGCTCGTTCGCGGCCCGGACTTCGCGCATGATGTCCTGCCCGAGCGGCGCGGGGAATTCGCTCATCGCGTCCAGCAGATGGATCTCGATCGTCATGGCAGCCCCGGCTGCGTTCAAGCGGACCAAATCCCTTACCGCCTCGCCCTGAGAAAGGGAAATGCTGTTTGGGCCGAATTCCATGCCGGCCGGCTTGAAGCCGTCCGGCAAGGCGACAGGGGCTAGCGCCGGTCGGGCCTGCCCCTGAACCCCGCGCCGAAACCGGCCTCTTCTGCCGCCCAGCCGCCGGCGACGCGGCCGCTGAAGATGGCCGGGCCCAGCATGGTTCCTTCCAGCCCTGCCTCGCCGTTGATGTGTCCGCCGGCCATGCCCGCGAGCTCGCCCGCCGCATAGAGCCCCGGGACGGGCTCGAAATGCTTGTCGAGCACGCGGCATCGGAGGTCGGTCTTCACCCCGCCGAAGTTCTTGCGCGCCAGCGGGAACAGCTGGATCGCGGAAAAAGGCGGGGTGTCGAACTTCTTCGAGTTGCCGAGCGGCTTGCCGAACTCGGGCTCGGCCTCCAGCCCGTCGTCGAAGGCGCGGTTGTAGCGCGCGACGGTATCGAGGAAGGCCGCCTCGTCGACCCCGATCGCCTGGGCCAGCGCCTCCATGGTGTCGGCATTGGCGATGTTGGGCGAGTCGGCGAACAGCGCGGCGATCCGCTCGCGCGAGACCGCGTTCCCCACCCGGTAATGGGGATCGGCGACCTCCATCGCACCCGTCATGCCGGCGTCGAGGATCGCCCAGGCGTGGCACGGATCCTGCGCCAGGAGGGCCGGGGTGGCCGTGGCGCCGCCCGACAGCGCCTCGTTGTGGAAGCGCCGCCCCTGCTGGTTGACCCAGATGTAGCCGGGGGTGCCGCGGAAGACGAGGCCGCGGCGCGCGCGCGGATCGCGGTGGTCGGGCGTGGCATAGACGTAGAACCAGATATTGCCGAGATGGGTGAGGTAGCCGCCGGCCTCGCGGACCAGGGCATGGCCGGTTCCGGTGGCGTTGCGGCCGGACCCCTCCATGATGCGGTGCCGGGCGAGGTCGGGCCTGGCTTCGAGGACCATGTCGAGATTGGAGTTGAACCCGCCGGTCGCCACCAGCACGCACCGGCAATCGACCGCGATCCCCTCGCCGCTCTCGAGGTCGCGCCCTTCGAGCCCGGCGGCGCGGCCCGCCGCGCTGCGGATGCCGGTGATCTCGGCGTTCGCGACGATCTCGCCGCCGCGCGCGCGATAGGCCTCGATCAGCCGTTCGGTCAGCTCCCTTCCGTTCCCGCCCGGGCGGGTCCAGCGCATGACCGAGTTGCCCTCCTGCGGCTTCATGTCGGACCATTCCACGCCGAGCTCTTCGGCCCAGAAATAGAGGTCGTTGAGCGAGTGCTCGATGTAGTAGCGCGCCCAGACGGCATCGGCCGAGGGCCCGCCCCAGCGCATCCAGTCCGCGAAGGCGAGGTCGGGGCTGTCCTCGATCCCCTGCGCGCGCTGCAGCGGCGAGTCCACGATCAGGCAGCCGCCGCCCGAGACGATCGACGCGCCGCCCGGATCGGCGGCCATCTCGAAGGCGACGGTTCGCGCGCCGGCGTCGCGCGCCTCGATGCCGGCGGCCATCCCGGCGCCGCCGGCCCCGACGATCGCCACATCGGTCTCGAAACGCCTGACACCCATTGCCGCCAACCCCGCCGAATTGCCCCGGGCGGGGAGCGTTTAGCACGCCGCGCGCGGTGGAAACAGCCGCGCCCTCTTCCTAGGATCGCCGCCCGGCGTCCCCAATCAGCGAAAGAAGCACGGCATGAAATACCGCTACCTCGACTGGTCGATCGAATCCTCGTTGCAGAACCCCGGCGACAACGCGATCGGCATCCTCACCCTCGACCGGCCCGACCACGCCAACGCCATCGGACCGCGCATGACCATGGAGCTGCACCAGCTGGTCGACGAGATCCGCCATTCCCCCGCCCGGGTGGTCATCGTCACCGGCGCCGGCGGCAATTTCTCCGGCGGCGGCGACCTCAGGATCGAGACCATGCCGATGGAGGACCAGAAGGACGAGTGGACCGATTACGGCGTCAAGGGGGAGTACGGCGAGATGCTGGTCTGGTTCGCCAACGATTATTTCCACATCGTCGCCCAGCGCATGTGCCGCAAGCTGGAGGATTTGCCTCAGGTGACCATCGCGGCGGTCGACGGGATCGCCGTCGGCATCGGGCTGGAGATGGCGGTCTCCTGCGACCTCAGGATCGCGTCCGACCGCGTGCGCTTCGCCGAGATCGCGGTGCCGGCCGGCTTCATGAGCGAGTGGAGCGCGCCGCGCAGCCTGCCCGGGCTGATCGGCCAGACCCGGGCCAACGAGATGATCCTGACCGGGCGCTTCGTCTTCGCCGAGGAGGCCGAGCGCATCGGGCTGGTCAACAAGGCGGTGCCGGCGGACGCGCTGCTCGACGAGGCGCGCGCCTGGGCCGGGCGGATGTGCACCTACCCGGCGCTCGGGCTCAGATACGCCAAGGAGACCATCCGCCTGTATCAGAACCAGAACCGTCAGAAGGAGCACGGCGAGGTCGAGATGGAGCGCATCTTCGAGATCACCCGCACCGCCGACTGCGCCGAAGGGATCGAGGCGTTCCTGGAGAAGCGCCCCCCGGTCTATCACCCCGGCGCCCCGGTGGACAAGCAGGCGCGCTGGCACGACGGTTGAGGGCAGACGTGGATGCGGGCGAGAATCCCGCCTCATTCCGAGTAGACACGCTCGCGCCATGTCGTGGGACGTCCTCAGACACGCCCCTGCGTGGCTACCCGGGGCGAGGGCGGGTTGGAGGCGGGCAATGGGCTCGCCGCGCCCCGGGAAGGCGCGCCGGTGCCGTGTCGCGGGGCGGGATCGAGAGGTCAGACGCGCCCGGCGATCCCCTCGTCGAGATCGACTCCGCCCCCCGCGAAGGCGCGTTCCGCCGCCGCGACGAAACCCTCCGCCTGTTGCTCGGTCATGGCGCCGCGGAACATCTCGCGGCGCATCGAGACCCGCTGCGCGCTGATCGCCCGGATCGCCCCGGTCATCCGCGCGAGATCGTCCTCGTCGCCGATCAGGGAGATCGCCTCGCGCGCCATCTCCTTGTAGTGGTCGCGCTCGTCGTCGTAGATCACCCGCATCGCGCGCGCGGTCATCTCGTGGAGCGCGCTGCCGGCGAGCTTCGCGCCCTCGCGGAACAGCCTGGCGCCGCCGCCCTCGGTGAAGCCGACCGCGGCGCGCTCGATCGGCGAGCCGGAGCGGACATAGGCCCGGCGCAGATCGCCGAGCTTCTTCTCCTCCGGGAGCTGGACCGTGTCGTCCGGCGAGATCGGCCGGCCCACCAGATGCTCGAACACGTCGGCCAGCAGCGCATAGTGGTTGAACTCGTCGGCGAGCTGGGTGAGGCGGAAATGGAACTCGCGGCGCGGGATCGTCCTGTCGACCTCGGGAAAGCACTCCACCAGCTTGGCGAGCTCGCGGTGCAGCCCGTTGAAATAGCCGTCGACCGGGTTGAGCTCCTTCCAGAGCTGCGCCTTCAGATAGAAGACGTGGTCGTCCTCGCTTGCCCGGTCGTAGAACCGGCGCGCGATCTCCCCTTCCGCCTCCCAATAGGGCCAGGCGGCGGCGAGCAAAGCGTGTTCGGATGCCGTCATCTGCGTCTCCCGGGTCCCGCCGCGATGATAGCGGCGCGACCGGAAGCGGCAAGCGTTGCGGGGTTTCGGGCGCTCTGAGACAATGCGCCGATGCCGCAGCTCGATACCGACGTGCTGGTGATCGGCGCCGGCGGGGCCGGCATGTACGCCGCGGTCGCCGCCGCCCGCGAAGGCGCGCGGGTCGTGCTCGCGGACAAGAGCCTGGTCGGCCGCGGCGGGGCGACGATCATGGCGCAGATGACGGTCGCCGCCGCGGTCGGCGAGTGGCAGCCCGATCACTGGACCCACCATTTCGCCGACACCGTCGAGGCCGGGCGCGGGCTGTGCAACGAGCGCCTGGCGGCGATCCTGTGCGAGGAAGCGCCGCGCCGCATCCGGGAGATGGACTCCTGGCGGGTCGGCTGGGCGCGCGAGGACGGCCGCATGCGGGCGGTGATGGCGCCGGGCCACAGGATCCCGCGCTGCGTCTATGTCGATTTCCTCAATACGGGGCCGGCGGTCGCCAAGACGCTGCGCGGCCGGGTCGCGCAGGGCGCCGGGATCGCGCGGGTCAGCGGGCTCCCGATCGCCGAACTCGTGGTCCATGACCGGCGGGTCGCCGGCGCGGTTGGGATCAACCTGGAGGACGGCCGGCCGGTCGGGATCTCGGCCTCGGCGGTGATCCTCGCCGCCGGCGGGCTCACCCGGCTGTTCCGGCGCAACAGCGCCTCGGCCAATATGGGCGGCGACGCCTATGCGCTGGCGCTCGACGCGGGTGCCGAGCTGATCGACATGGAGTTTCCGCAGTTCTTCCCGATCGGCCATCTGGCGCCGCGGCTGGTCGGGATGGACCCGATCATGTGGGACCCGTTCCGCTACAAGCTCGGCGGCCGGCTGCTCAACGGCAGGATGGAAGAGTTCATCGAGACCTACGGCGAGAGCGACTCGGGCGTCTATACCGCGCCGCGCGACATCACCTCCTATGCCATCGTCAAGGAGTGCGAGGCCGGGCGCGGCTCGCCCGGCGGCGGCGCGTATCTCAGCTTCGAGCACATCCCGGAGCCGGAGCTCAGGCTCGCCTTCGGACCGGTGATCGACCGGCTGGCGAAGAACGGGATCGACCTGACGAAGCGCCCCATCGAGGTCGCGCCGATCGCGCATTACCACATGGGGGGAATCCGGGTCGACGAACGGATGGAGACCCGGGTCGAAGGGCTCTACGCCGCCGGCGAGGCGGTCGGCGGCGCGAACGGCGCGAACCGGCTGTCGGGCAACGCGATCCCGGAAGCCTTCGTGTTCGGCGAGCGCGCCGGGCGCTTCGCCGCGGAACGCAAGGGGGAGGCGCGGGCCTGGCGCAGCGGCGACGACGCACGGGCGCCGGCGCTGGTGGAGATCGCGCATGGCGGCGGCGGCCAGGCGGCCGGGCTGGGCGCTCTGCTGCGCGAGCTGCAGGCGCTGATGTGGGACGATGTCGGCCTGCTCAGGACCGAGAACGGGTTGTCCCGCGCGCTCGGTCGGATCCGCGAGATGCGGGAGCAAGACCTGCCGGCGCTGGCGCCGGCGCGCAAGGCGCATTTCGATCCCGCCCTGCTCGACTGGCTGGACCTCAGGTCGTCGCTCGCGGCCGCGGAATCGGTGGCGCTGGCGGCGCTCAACCGCAAGGAGAGCCGGGGCGCGCATCAGCGCGAGGACTTCGTCGAGACCGACCCGGCCTATGCGCGGAACCAGGTGCTGCGCCTGTCCGGGGACGGCGCGCTCGAAGGCGGCTGGACCGGGATCGTCGCCGAGCCGCACGCCCGGGCACCGCTCGAGGCGGCGGAATGAGCGCCGACAGCGTCACCGTCCGGGTGCGCCGGGGGACCCCCGGCGAGCCGTCCCGGATCGAAGCCTTCGCCGTCCCCTACAGCGAGGGCATGTCGGTGCTGGACGCGGTGATGTGGGTGCGCGGCCACGTCGATTCGACGCTTGCCATCCGCTACGCCTGCATCAACGCCAATGCCTGCAAGGAATGCATGGTGCGGGTCGACGGCAAGACCGGCTATGCCTGCACCTCCCGCCTCGACGCGGACGGCGCGCTGATCGAGCCGCTCGACAACAAGGCGCTGATCCGCGACCTGGTGACCGATATCGTCCCGCCAAAGGAGCGCCTCGGCGCCCATCTCGACGAGGGCGACTGACGCTCACCCCGATTTCTCATCGGCGGCAGGCGCATGTCGCGCGGGCATTGACAGGCGAGAACGAAACCAATACATAAAAGACGTAATCCGCTACGCCCGTAGGCGGGCATGTTCCCGAGACCCCTCACGGGCCAAGCCCTTGGGGGGTCTTTTGTTGACCTCAAGAGCGGCAGTCTTCATCGACGGCGGCCATCTCCGGGTCCTCGCCAGACAGAACGAATTCAGATACGACCCGGACTTCATCGAGGCCGTCGCTCTCGCATGCGTCGACCCGGGGGAAGACCTGCTTCGGGTCCTCTACTACGATTGCGCCCCCTATCAGGGCAGTCTGCGATTGCCCGTTTCCGGCCAGCGACAGGAGTTCGCCGGCTCCGACGAGTGGCTTCGGCAGCTGGCGGCCAAACGGCAATTTGCCGTTCGCCTCGGTACGCTGAAGTTTCGGGGCTTCGTGCCGAAGAGGGTGCCCATATCGTCGGGACCGCTGTCGGACGACGACTTTCGGCCCCGCTTCGAGCAGAAGGGAGTCGACATGCGGCTGGGCCTCGACATTGCAACCTATGCTTCGGATAGATCGGTGGACCGCATTGTCTTGGTCACCGCGGATACCGACTGTCTGCCGATCATGAAGCGCGCCCGCACCGCGGGGCTTCAAGTTGTCTTGGCCGAATTGCCGAATCAAAGACTTGCGCGGGAGCTGCGCTGGCATTCCGATTTCGTCCGACCAGTGCAGTGGCCCAGACAGGGGTGAGAAATCCGGGCTCGCGGTGGAGTTCCCTCACGCGACCGTCCAGACCGTCTCCGAAAGCCCGCATTCCCGACAGTCGCGCAGATACGCGTCGCGCTCGTTGCGAATCCGCACCTTGGCATTCCGCCGGCCCTTCGCTCCGCATGCGGAGCACACGAGAGGCATGAGCGTGTTTCTGCCGCAGGAATCGCAGATCCAGAAATACCCGTAATCGCCGGAACCCGCGGCAAGCTCCCGGCCATCGCAATGCCGGCACGCCGCTTCGTCGGCCCGAGCGCCATCGCCGTGCCCGGCCCCGCTTCGCCGGGGAATGTCGTCGTCGACCGGCTCGTCGCAGCGCGCCGGTGGCGCGGCCGGATCGTCCGCGGTCAGCGCCGCGAGAAAGCCGGCCACTCCCGCGGCGTCCTCGCCCGCCATGCGCCACCCGCCATAGGCGCGGCCCCGACCGACGCACAGGATGCCGGAGCCCTTGCGATGCCGGGCGATCTCGCGGCAGACCCTGTCCGGGATCGTATCGGCCTTGCCGACGACCGGCGGGAACGCCTGCCCCGGCCGCTTGCGGCCGTCGATCTTCTCGATGATCCCGTAATCCGAGACCGCGAAGACCAGCTGCAGCGGTGCATGCCGGAACCCCAGCCGGTCCGTCCCGTCCACGATCTTCGCGACGGTGCGGGATCCGAAGGGCAGCTTTCCGACCAGCTCCTCCCGCCGGCGTTCGAGGAAGCCGCGCAGGAATTCAGCCCGCGTCTCTGCCCGTTCGATCGGGCACGGCATCTCCGTCTCTCTGCCCCCGTAAAGGCGGACCCATTTGTGTCCGCCCGAGCCGTCGGAGCGGATCGTCACCTCGCCCGCCACCGACCTGCTTTCGATGAGGAACATCCCCCGGCGATGGACCACCAGGTGGTCGAACCGGAACGCGCCGGGAGAGCCGTCCGGCTGCGGCTGTTCGGGATCCTCGATCCTCAGATCGTGCAGCACGTGGACCTCCGGATGGTCCTCGAAGCAGCATTGCAGGTGGTACGCCACGCGCCGCTCGGCCGCGGCACCGGCTCGTAGGCGGCGGTCCGATTGGTCCGCCTTGTGCTGGTAGGGTTTCGCGATCATCGGGCTGCTGTTGGGGTGGTCACGGCGCGCGGGGTCGCACGGCGATAGAACGTGTCACGGGAATGCCCGCCGCAACAGCCGAAACAGCCCGCCGCACCCGGGGCAAATCGTCGCAGCGGGGCGTGCCTTAGCCGGAGGCCGCATCGAGGGACGCGCCCCCGCTCGGGCGAGGTCAGGCCTCCTCGGAGATCAGCCGGTCGAGCACGCGGTGCGCGGCGAGCACCCCGGCATCGGCGTTGATGTCGACCCGCGGCAGTCCCGCCGGCATGGTCTCGATGCTGCGCTGCTGCGCCTCGATCAGACCGACATCCTCGGCGAAGGTGGTCTCCGCCGCCTGGGCCAGATAGGCGGTGATCGATTCGTCGTCCAGGTTGAAGCCACGCGCGTGGTGCCAGAAATAATGCGCGCTGGTCTCGGTCTCCGGGGTGATTGTGTGGTTCGAGTAGAGCTCGATCCCGCCCGCCCGGTTGCCTTCGCGCGCGCCCCGCCCCGCCGGGGCGCAGCCGGCGTCGATCACCACATGGCTGGGCGGGGTCCAGGTGATGAGCTGCCAGCGGTCGACGTCGTAGTCGATGCCGCCCGCGCGGGCGAACATGCCGGGCGGCTTGCCGCCCATGATCCAGCGGTCGACATGGACCCGGTCGCCGTCGCGGCTGACCTCGACCGGGAAGTCGGCAACGCGGTCGGTGCCCAGCGTCGCGCCGTGGACGAACTGCACGTGCGACAGGTCGAGCAGGTTGTCGACGATCAGGCGCCAGCCGCCGGCGACGTGGAACCGTCCCTGCACCGACCGCCACCCCGGGTCGTCGTTCCAGTGGTAGTCGGGGACCGACGCTGCATCCGCCCGCGCGGGATCGCCCAACCAGATCCAGACGAAGCGGTCGCGCTCGACCACCGGGTAGGACGCCACCCTGGCGCCCGGCGGCACGCTGGTCTGGCCGGGCACCTCGATGCAGGTCCCGTCCTGCGCAAACAGCAGGCCATGGTAGCCGCAGCGAAGCCCGCGCTCCTCGATGCGGCCGTGCGACAGCGGAGCCTGGCGGTGGATGCAGCGATCGGCCAGCGCCGCGGCCCTGCCGTCCGCTGCGCGGAACAGCACCACCGGCTTGTCGAGCAAGCGCCGCGCGAGCGGGGCTTCGCCGATTTCCTCGTCCCAGGCCGCGGCGTACCAGCAATTCTCCAGGAAGGCCATCGCGCGCTCCTTCAGCGCCGCGCGGCGGCGACCGCCGCGGCGATGCGATCGGGGACAATCGGCACATCGTCGATGAGGATGCCGAACGGCGCAAGCGCGTCCTCGACCGCGGCGGCGATCGCGGCGGGCGCCGGGATGACCCCGCCCTCCCCCGCCCCCTTGGCGCCGAGCGGGTTGAGCGGGGTGGGCGACTCGGTGTGGCGGAGGCCGATGCGCGGCGCCTCGCAGGCGCCGGGCATGACGTACTCGCCGAGATTGACCGTCATCGGCTGCCCCGCCTCGTCGAACGTCATGCGTTCGTACAGCGCGCTGCCGATGCCGTGCACCGCCCCGCCGACCACCTGGCCCTCGACGATCATCGGGTTGATCATCCGCCCGCAGTCATGCACCGCCGTGTAGCGCAGGATGTCGACCGCCCCGGTCTCGATGTCGACCTCGACCTCCGCGACGTGGCATCCGTTGCAATAGGTCAGCGTGTCCGGGACGAAGGTGCCGAGCGCTTCCATCCCGGGCTCCATCCCGCCGGGAAGCGCGTAGCCGGGCTGCCCGGCAAGCGCCCGGGCGATGTCGCCGAGCGCGACCGACATGTCCGCCACCCCGCGCAGCCGGACCCGCCCGCCGGCGAGCTCCAGGTCGTCGGGCGCGGCCTCCAGCATGTGCGCGGCGACGCGGACCGCCTTGTCGGCGAGCGCCGAGGCGGCGATGTGGGCCGACGAGCCGGCGGTTACCGCCTGGCGGCTGGCGAACGCGCCGAGGCCGAGGGAGACCGAGTCCGTGTCGCCCGCGGTGACGTCGACGGCGTCCGGATCGAGGCCGAGCGCCGCGGCGCAGACCTGGGCGAGCGCCGTCCTGAGCCCCTGGCCCTGGTCGGTCGCCCCGGTGGCGAGCGTCACCCGGCCCGACGGGTGGACGCGGATGCGCGCGGATTCGAAGGGGCCGCGCCCGGTGCCCTCGACATAGTTGCCGACGCCGATCCCGACATGGCGCCCGGCCTCGCGCAGCGCCGCCTGCCGGCCGCGGAAGGACTCGTACCCCGCCGCCTCCAGGGCCAGCGACAGGGTCGCCGGGTAGTCGCCGCTGTCATAGGTCATCCAGGTGCCGTCCCGGTTCCTGACCGGGGTGCGGTAGGGCATGGATTCGGGCTGGATCAGGTTGCGGCGGCGGATCTCCGCCCGGTCGAGCCCGAGCAGCCCGGCCGCCCGGTCGAGCAGCCGTTCCATCGCGAACGTCCCCTGCGGCCGGCCGGCGCCGCGCACCGGCGTCACCGCCACCTTGTTGGTCGCGGCCAGCCGGATGTCGAGCGCATAGGCCGGCACGGCGTAGGGACCCAGCAGGTTGGTGGCCGAGTTGTAGGGCAGGTTGACGCCGTAGGGCGTATAGGCGCCGTGGTCGTGGACCAGCGTGCCGCGGACCCCGAGGATCCGGCCCCCGGCGTCGAGCGCCATCTCGACGTCCCAGAACTGGTCGCGCTCCTGGGTCGTGGCGGTGAAGTGCTCGCGGCGATCCTCGATCCACTTCACCGGGCGGCCGAGGATGCGCGCGGCGAGGGCGACGACCGCCTCCTCGGCATAGAAGACGAATTTCGGCCCGAACCCGCCGCCGACATCGGGTGCGATGACGCGGAGCTCGTCCTCGCCGCAGCCGAGCAGATCCGTCAGCACCGCGTGCGCGCGATGCGGCATCTGGGTGCCGCTCCAGACGGTGAGCCTTCCGTCATTGGGGTCGGGCCGGGCGAGCACGCCGCGGCACTCGATGGCATGCCCCAGACCCTTGTTCTGGTGCATCGCGGCGCGGACCACGTGGCGCGCGCCGGCGAAGCCCCGCTCGCAGTCCCCGTAGGCCATGGTCAGCGCCGCGACCAGGTTGTCGGAGATCGCGCCATGGGCGGGGGGCGCGCCTTCCTCCAGCGCGCGGCGGCAATCGATCGCCGGCGGAAGCCGCCGGTAGTCGACGGCGACCAGGGCGGCGGCGTCCTCGGCGCGATAGGGGCAGTCCGCGATCACCGCCGCCACCGGCTCGCCGACATAGCGGACCTCCCCGTCGGCCAAAATCGGCGGGTCCAGCGCGTGGCGGATCGCGCCGGAGGGCTGGGCCAGCGGCATCGTCACCCGGGTCGCATGCGCGCGCAGGTCGTCGAGAACGAGCACCGCGCGCACCCCCGGCGACGCCAGCGCGGCCTCGCGGTCGATGCCGCCGATCCGGGCATGCGCCTCGCCGCTCCTGACGAAGACGGCGTGGAGCAGGCCGGGGAAGCGCAGATCGTCGACGAACCGGCCCCGCCCGCGCAGCAGCGCCGGGTCTTCGATCCGCGGGACCGGCTCGCCGACGAAGCCGGAGCTCAAGGCCTCACCCAGCCGCCGTCGACATAGAGCGTCTGGCCGGTAATGAAGGCCGCATCGTCGCTCGCCAGGAACGACAGCGTGCCGGCGAGGTCGTCGGGCCGCTGCTCGCGCTTGATCGCCTGCATGGCGGCGACCGCGGCGAAGCGTTCGTCCGACCGCGGGTTGGTCACCTGCGTGCCGTGAGTGCGCACCAGGCTGGGCGCGATCGCGTTCACCGTGATCCCCCTGTCCGCGAGGTCGCTGGCGAGCGCCCGGGTGAAGCCGATCACGCCCCCCTTGCTCGCGATGTAGTGGCTGTAGCCGGTGACCGGCGTGCCGAAGGTGTTGGACGCCATGTTGACGATCCGGCCCCAGCCGCGCTCCGCCATGCCGGGCGAGAAGGCCTTCGCCGTCAGGAACATGGAATCGAGGTTGATCGCCATCACCCGCCGCCACTTGGCGAAGGTGACCGCCTCGAAGGGCTCGTTGGGATAGACGCCGACATTGTTGACCAGGATGTCGCAGCGCCCGAAGCGCTCGCCGATCTCGGTGGCCAGGCGGGCGACATCGTCCTCGGAGGTCACGTCGCAGGCGAACGAGGCGGCCTCCGCCCCGGCGCCCGACAGCACCGCAAGCGTCTCCGTCGCCGGCTCGAGATCGACCACCGCGACCGCCGCGCCGTCCGCGGCGAGACGCCGGGCGAAGGCCCGGCCGATCCCGTTGGCGCCGCCGGTCACCGCCGCGACCCGGCCCTGGTGTCGATTGGACATCGCTTCACTCCCCTTGGCGTGGCTGGCGAACTATCATCGCGATCGGGCGGAATATTGGTAGGGGGCGAGCGGTGGCCGCGCGCGACGAAGCCGACGATTTGCGGGCGCTGGTGCTGGGGCGCGGCCGGTTCGTGGACGATTTCGACCCGCCCGGCTGTTTCCATGTCTATTTCCTCAGGAGCCCGTTCGCCCGGGCGCGGATCTCCGGCATCGACGCGGCGGCGGCGCGGGCGGCGGACGGCGTGGTCCGGGTCTTGCTGGGCGGCGACCTGGCCGGGGTCACCGCGCCGGTTACCGCCCGCATGGACGAGTCCGACTGGTATCGCTACCGCCCTACCGCCTGGCCGCTGATCGCCGGGACCGAGGTGCGCTTCGCGGGCGAGATCGTGGCCGCGGTGGTGGCGCGCGACGCCTACGCCGCGGAAGACGCCGCCGCGCTGATCGACATCGACTGGCGCCCCGAGGATCCGGTCGCCGACATCGAGACGGCGCTCGACGACGGCGCGCCGCCGGTGCATGAGGCACTCGGCGGCAACACCCTGTTCGAGAGCCGTTTCGTCAGCGATGCCGACGCCGATCCCTTCGCCGAGGCGCCGGTCGTCGTATCGGGCCGCTTCCGCCATCCCCGGGTCGCGCCGTCGCCCATCGAGTGCTGCGGCTGTCTCGCGGTCCACGACCGGCGCGACGACGTGACCGAGATCCGCTCTCCGACCCAGGTGCCGCATATCCTGCGCGACGGAATCGCCAAGTTCCTGCGTCTTCCAGAGTCCAAGATCCGGGTCCGCCCGACCGATATCGGCGGCGGGTTCGGGGTCAAGATGCCGCTCTACCCGGAGGAGGCGATCACCGCCTTCGCGGCGCGCAGCATCGGCGGCGCGGTCAAGTGGACCCAGGACCGGCGGCAGCATCTGGAACGCGGCTACCACGCAAGGGACGCGGTGATCGAGGCCTCGCTCGCGGCCGATGAGGACGGCCGGATTCTGGGCCTGAAGGCGGAGGTGCGGTGCGATGCCGGCGCCTACACGCCCTACCCGCTCGGCCCGTCGCTCGAGCCGCACACCGCGCTGGTCGGGCTGCCCGGGCCCTACGCCATCCCGTTCATCGACTACACCTCGCGCGCGGTCGCCACCAACAAATGCCCGACCGGACCCTATCGCGGCGTCGGCTTCGGCCTCTGCCCGCTGGTGACGGAGAGCCTGGTGGATGCGCTCGCGCGGCGAATCGGCGCGGATCGCATCGCGGTCAGGCGGCGCAACCTGGTGCCGAACGGGGCATTCCCGTTCAGGACGGTCTCCGGCGGGATCATCGACAGCGGCGACTACGAGGGGCTGCTCGCGAAGCTGTTGGCCGCGGCGAATATCGACGGGGCGGAGGACAAGCAGGGGCGCCGGGTCGGGGTCGGCATTTCCTGCTTCATCGAGCCCACCGGCATGGGGTGCACCGTGTTCCGCGGACGCGGCATGACCGACGTCCCGGGCTACGACTCGGCGCTGCTGCGCATCGCCCGGTCGGGCGCGGTCGAGGCCTATGTGACCACCCCTTCGATGGGCCAGCAGCCCTTTGTGGCGATGCGCCGCATCGTGGCCGAGACGTTCGGCATCGACGCCGCGCGGGTCCATGTCGCCTGCGCCGACACCGAGACCATGCCGCACGGCTCGGGCGCGTTCGCGAGCCGCGGGCTGGTCTCGGGCGGCGGCGCGCTGCAACGCGCGGCGAGCCAGGCGGTCGACCGGATGAAGCAATTCGCCGCGGTCAAGCTCGAGCTCGACCTCGCCGACATCGTCTTCGCGGACGGGCGGTTCGCCGACGGGCGCAATTCGAACCGGTTCGCCACCTTCGAGGAAATCGCCGATTTCGCCCATTCGCCGAGCCCCAACCTGCCGGACGGCCTGTCGCACGGATTGCAGAGCGCCGCGACCTTCGACACCCCGGGGGCGGCGACCTCGGCGGCGATGCACATCGCCGTGGTCGCCGTCGACACCGAGACCGGCGCGGTCGAAATCCTCGGATACACTGTCGCCGAGGATTGCGGCACCATCGCCGATATCGACGTGGTCGAGGGCCAGACCTGGGGCGGCGTGCTCCAGGGCATCGGGGCGGCGCTGCTGGAGGAAGTCCGCTACGACGCGGCGGGGCAGCTCCAATCGGCCAGCTTCGCCGACTACACGATCCCCGGCGCGTTCGAGGCGCCGGAGATCGAGATCGTCCACCAGGAAACCCCCTCGCCGATCACCGAAGGCGGCTACAAGGGGGTGGGCGAGAGCGGCACCATCGGCGCCCCGGCGGCGATCGCCGGCGCGGTCATCGACGCGCTCGGCCTCGAATGCGGCGATCTCCGCCTGCCGCTCACCCCGGACCGGGTGCTCGCGCTGATCGCGGCGGCGGGGAGGCGGTCAGGCGCCTGAGCGGGCGCCGAACAGACCCTTCAGCCAGCGCAGGACGGCGTTCCACATCACGCTGGCGCCGAGCGAGAAGCCGGAGATCGGCTTGGCGGCCGGCGATGGCGCGGGCTCGGCGGTCTCCTCGGGCGTCTCCGCCGCCGCCTCGTCCGCGCCGCGCTCGGCCGCGATCTGCTCGTGCAGCGCCGCGGCGAAGCGGCCGATGAGCTGCCCCGCCACGTCCTTGATCATGCCGACGCCGCGGCCGTACTGGGCGACCGAGCCGGAGAGCTGCAGATCGGTGCGGATCTGCACCTCCGTCGTGCCGTCATCGGCCGGAACCAGCCGGAAATCGACATTGGCGTTGGCGCCGCCGCGGCCCTTGGCGTCGCGCCCCTGCGCCTTGACGCGGGCCGAGTGGCCGGAATCGTCGCGCTCCTCGAACTTCGCGTCGCCCTGGAAGGTCAGCGCCACCGGCCCGAGCCGGACCGATACCTTGCCTCTAAAGCTGTTCTCGTCGACGATTTCGGTGAGCTCGGCCCCCGGCATGCAGGGGGCGATCCGCTCGATATCGGTCAGGATGGCCCAGGCCTCGTCGACCGGCACCGCGACGTTGAAGGAATTCTCGAACTCCAAACCTGCCTCCCTGGGCCGGGTCTCAGCTCGCGGCCCCGTTGATGGCGCGCCACACCGCCTCCGGGCTCGCCGGCATGTCGATGGCGCTGACGCCGAGCGGGCTCAGCGCATCGGCGATCGCGTTCATCAGCGCGGGCATCGCGCCGACGCAGCCGGCCTCGCCGGCGCCCTTGATGCCGAGCGGGTTGGTCGGGGTCGGCACCTCGTTGATCGCCATCTCGAAGCTCGGCAGATCGTCCGCCCGCGGCATGGCGTAGTCCATGAAGGAGCCGGCGACCAGCTGGCCCGAGTCGCGGTCCCAGACAACGTTCTCCATCAGGATCTGGCCCAGACCCTGGACGATGCCGCCATGCAGCTGGCCCTCCATCAGCAGCGGGTTGAGCACGGTGCCGACATCGTCGACCGCGGCGTAGCGCAGGATCTCGACCTCGCCGGTCTCGGGATCGATCTCGACCTCGCAGACATGGCAGCCATTGGGGTAGGTCGGCGCCGGCGGCGTCCAGGCGGCCCATTCGTTGATGCCGGGCTCGAAGCCCGGCGGCACGGTCATGAAGGACTGGGCGAGCTTCGCCGCGTCGACCAGGCCGATGGTCCGGTCGGTGCCGGCCACGGTGAAGCTGCCGTCGGCGAACTCGATATCCTCTTCCGCCGCCTCCAGCCTGTGGGCGGCGATCTTGCGGCAGCGCTCGATCACCTTGTCGGCCGCCATCGCGATCGAGGCGCCGCCGACGCCCGACGAGCGCGAGCCAAAGGTCCCGGTGCCGGCCATCGCCTCGTCGGAATCGCCCTGGGCGATGCGGATCCGTTCGAAATCGAGGCCGAGCCTGTCCGACAGGATCTGGCGGAACACCGTCTCGTGCCCCTGGCCGTGGTTGTGCGTGCCCATGGTGAGCGTCGCCGAGCCCGAGGGGTCGAAGCGGATCTGCGCCCATTCCGGGAACCCGCCGGCGGATTGCTCGATCACGTTGGAGATCCCGATCCCGCGCAGCCTGCCGCGCGCGCCGGCTTCGGCCCGGCGGTCCTCGCGCCCGGCGTAATCGACCAGCGCGAGCGCCTGGTCCATGTTGGTCTCGAACTCGCCCGAATCGTAGGTGAAGACGAGGCCGGTCTGGTAGGGGAACGCATCGGCGGCGATGTAGTTGCGCCGCCGGAGCTCCGCCGGGTCGATGCCGAGCTCGTCGGCCGCGGTGTCGATCACCCGCTCGATGGCGTAGGCCGCCTCCGGCCTGCCGGCGCCGCGATAGGGCCCGGTCGACATCGTGTTGGTAAACACCGCGGTCACATGGGTGTAGATCGCTTGCGTGCGGTAGGGGCCGGCGAGCGAGCCCAGATTGTTGGTCGAGGAATGCGGCCCGAGCAGGGTCAGATAGGCCCCGAGATTGGCGGTCGTCCGCACCCTGAGGGCGAGGAACTCGCCGTCGCGGGTGAGCGCCAGCTCGGCGGTGGAGATGTTGTCGCGCGCCTGGTCGTCGACCATGAATCCCTCGGTCCGGTCGCCGGTCCACTTGACCGGCCGGCCGAGCGCCTTCGAGGCGTGAAGGCACATCGTGTATTCGCAATAGGGGCCCGACCGCATCCCGAAGGCGCCGCCCATGTCGTAGCTGACGACGCGGAGCTCGCCCTCCGGCACCTTGAGGATCGGCGAGGCGGTCGCCATGCGCACCCCGTGCGGGCCCTGGGTGCCGGTATAGAGGGTGTAGCGGCCGGTGAAGGGATCGAACTCGCCGATGCAGGCGCGCGGCTCCATCGGGGCGACGGCGACGCGGGAAACGGTGAAGTCGAGCCTGGTCACATGGTCGGCCGCGGCGAAGGCGGTCTCGACCGCCTCCTTGTCGCCCTGCTCGAAGACGAAGCAGACATTGTCGGGCGCCTCCGGCCACACCGCGGGCGCGCCTTCGGCCAGAGCGTCCGCGGTGGCGGTGACCGACGGCAGCGGCTCGTACCCGACCTCGATCAGCTCCGCGGCGTCGCGCGCCGCATCGTGGGTCTCGGCGACGACGAAGGCGACATAGTCGCCCACCAGCCGCACCCGGCCCTTGCGCAGCGGCAGGTTGGGCGGGGTGAACATGGGCGAGCCGTCGGGCTTGTTGCGCGGCACCGCGCAGGGAATGCTGCCGAGCCCCGCCGCCTCGACATCCTCATGGGTATAGACCGCGAGCACCCCCGGGGCCGCCCGCGCGGCGGCGGCGTCGATCGAGCGGATCTCGGCATGGGCGTGGGGCGAGCGCAGCACATGGCCATAGGCCTGGCCCGGACGGTTGAGGTCGTCGGAGTAGCGCCCGCCGCCGCGCAGCAGGCGCGGGTCTTCCCAGCGCGGCACGCCCTGGCCGATACCGAACTTGGTCATGAAAGCCTTCCCACTCCTTGCCCGGCCGCACGACGCAGAGGGCGGGCCGAATCCCTCCCGGGGCGGCGATGAAAGTCATGACCGCCGGAATCGGCGCTGTCATCTGCGGACGCCGGATGATAGGGGAAGGGCGAGGCGGCAACAACGCCGCTGTCTGGCCCTGACCCGGCCGCCGCAAGCCGGTAAGAGGAGTCGGGATGGACGAGACGCGAGACAGGCTCGAGGCCTTCGCCAGCCGCGCCGCCGAGATATGGGGGGCGGGCGTCTTCGGCCTGGAGCTCGGCGCCGTCCTGTCCGCGTTGCTGGTCTTCGTTGCCTGCCTGTTGCTGCGCGGCCCCTTCTCGCGCCTCGTCGTCGGGCGCCTGGCGCGTTGGGCGGAGAGGACCGAGAACAAGATCGACGATGCGGCGGTCCGGGCCCTGGAGCCGCCGCTCCGCTTCGTTCCCTTCGCCCTCGGTCTGTTCCTCGCGAAGGAGATACTGCCTTTCGCCGGGCTGGCGGAGAGCATCGCCAACGACGTGCTGCGCTCGCTGGCCGCGTTCGTCCTGTTCTGGGCGCTCTACCGCCTCGCCGAGCCGCTGCGTGGGCTCTCCGGACGGCTGGAGGCGAAGATCGGCGTCGAGGTGGTCGACTGGACGGTCCGCGGCCTCAAGATCGCCTTCGTGGCGCTGGGCGCGATCACCGTCCTGGAGATCTGGGGGATCGAGGTCGCGCCGATTCTCGCCGGTCTGGGGCTGATCGGGGTCGCCGTGGCGCTCGGCGCGCAGGACCTGTTCCGCAATCTGATCGCCGGTCTGCTGATCATCGGCGAGCGCCGGCTGGCGCATGGCGAATGGATCAAGATCGAGGGCGGCGTCGAGGGGACGGTCGAGGCCATCGGGTTCCGCTCCACCCGGGTAAGGCAGTTCGACAAGGCGCCGATCTACGTCCCCAACTCCAAGCTCGCCGATACCGCGCTGGTCAACTACACGCGAATGACCCATCGCCGCATCTACTGGATGATCGGCGTCGAATACCGCACGACCGTCGACCAGCTCCGCCGGATCCGCGACGGCATCGAGGCGTTCCTGCTGGAAGACGACGCCTTCGCCCACCCGCCCGAGGTGCCGACCTTCGTGCGCATCGACCGGTTCTCGGACTCCTCGATCGACATCATGGTCTATTGCTTCACGGTGACCACGTCGTGGGGCGAGTGGCTGGCGATCAAGGAACGGCTCGCCTACCGCATCAAGGCGATCGTCGAGGAGGCCGGCACCGGCTTCGCCTTCCCGTCCCGGTCGCTCTACATCGAGACCGGCGGCGACGCGCCGGAGATCTTCGTCCCGCCGGAGTCCGACGCGACCGGGAATTAGCGCCCGCCCCGCCGCGCGCCGGCGTTGACTAAAGCGCGGGCGGCCAACATATATGCGCGTTCCGCGGGCAGGGACGCCCGCTCTCTATCGGGGAACAGCCATGATTCCGGCCGTCATGCCGAGCTATGCGCGCGTGGACATCGCGTTCGAACGCGGCGAGGGACCCTATCTCTACGCCTCGGACGGCCGACGATTCCTCGATTTCGGCGCCGGCATCGCGGTCACCGTGGCGGGGCATTGCCATCCCCATCTGGTGGAGGCGCTGACCGGCCAGGCGCAGCGCCTGTGGCACACCTCCAACCTCTACCAGATCCCGGGGCAGACCCGGCTCGCCGAGCGGCTGACCGCGGCGAGCTTCGCCGACACGGTGTTCTTCTGCAACTCGGGCGCGGAGGCGATGGAGGCCTCGCTCAAGACCGCGCGCAAGTACCAGTTCGAGTCCGGGCGGGCGGAGCGCTACCGCTTCGTCGTCTTCGAGGACAGCTTCCACGGCCGGACGCTCGCGCTGATCGCGGCGGGGGCGAACGATGCGCATCGCCGCGGATTCGGCCCGATGCTCGACTCCTTCGACCGCGTGGCGTATGGCGATCTCGACGCGGTGAAGGCGGCGATCGGCCCGGAGACGGCCGGAATCGTCGTCGAGCCGGTCCAGGGCGAGGGCGGCATCCGGCCGGCCGATCCCGGGTTTCTGCGCGGGCTGCGCGGGCTCGCCGACGAGCATGGCCTGGCGCTGATCTACGACGAGGTGCAGTGCGGCATCGGCCGCACCGGCCACCTGTTCGCCCACGAGGCCGCGGACGCCCCGCCCGACATCATGGCGCTGGCCAAGGGGCTCGGCGGCGGGTTCCCGATCGGCGCCTGCCTGGTCGACGAGGAGGCCGCCATCGGCATGGTGCCGGGCACCCATGGCAGCACCTTCGGCGGCAACCCGCTGGCCAGCGCGGCGG
Organism: Defluviicoccus sp.; assembly: GCA_028821395.1. GTDB lineage: Bacteria > Pseudomonadota > Alphaproteobacteria > MPNO01 > MPNO01 > MPNO01. The sequence goes on along the minus strand of JAPPGP010000044.1, from coordinate 61,433 downwards.
CCAACGCGGTGCTCGACATCGTGCTGGAGGACGGATTCCTCGAGGGCGTCAGGCAACGCGGCGCCGCCCTCGGCGATGCGCTCCGTGGGCTCGCGCGGCGCTACCAGGGGGTCATCGAGGAGGTGCGCGGCGTGGGCTTCATGTGGGGCATGAAATGCGTCGGCCCCAACGCCGAGCTCGGCGGCAAGATGTTCGACAGGGGGCTGCTCAACGTGCTCGCCGCCGACAACATGGTGCGGCTGCTGCCGCCGCTGATCGCCGGAGAGGATCATATCGCCGAGGCGCTGGAGACCGTCGAGGCCTGCTGCGCCGAGATCGCGAAATGAGCCGGCCGCGGCATTTTCTCGACCTTGCGGAGAACGAGCCCGCCGTGTTGCGGCGGTTGATCGACCGCTCGCTGACGCTCAAGGCCGACCCGGGCGCGCTGGACGATCCGGCCCCGCTCGCCGGGCGCATGCTGGCGCTGATCTTCGAAAAGCCGTCCACGCGGACCCGGGTGTCCTTCGAGGTGGCGATGACGAGCCTCGGCGGCAATGTCATGGTACTGAACCCGAACGACATGCAGATCGGCCGGGGCGAGACCATCGCGGACACCGCGCGGGTGCTGTCGCGCTATGTCGATGCGATCATGATCCGCACCTTCGAGGCCGACACGCTCGCCGCCCTCGCCGAGCACGCGACGGTGCCGGTGATCAACGGGCTCACCGGCCGCTCGCATCCCTGCCAGCTGATGGCCGACGTGATGACCTTCGAGGAGCATCGCGGGCCGATCGAGGATCGGGTCGTCGCCTGGTCGGGCGACGGCAACAACGTGGCCTGCTCCTGGATCGAGGCGGCGGCGGCGTTCAACTTCGAGCTCCGCCTCGCCTGCCCGCCGGTGCTGGCGCCGCCCGCCGCGATCGTCGAACGGGCGGAACGCAATGGCGGGCGGGTCGCGCTCACCGAAGATCCCTGCGAGGCGGTGCGCGGCGCGGATTGCGTGGTGACCGACACCTGGGTGTCGATGGGCGACGACGCCGCGGACCGCCGGCACAACGTCCTCGCGCCGTTCCGGGTCGACGAGCGCCTGATGTCGCTGGCCAAGCCGGATGCGATCTTCATGCACTGCCTGCCCGCCCATCGCGGCGAGGAGGTGACGGCGGGCGTCATCGACGGGCCGCAATCGGTGGTCTGGGACGAGGCGGAGAACCGCATGCACGCGCAGAAGGCGATCCTTCTGTGGTGTCTCGAATGACCGGCGACGGAACGCCTTCGGAGGAAGCCGGACCGTTACCGCTGGTCGGCAACGACATCGTGCTGCCGTTCCAGATCGAGAGCCAGGCGGCCCGCGGCAAGCTGGTGCGGCTCGGCGGGACGGTCGACAGGATCGTCTCGCGACGCGACTATCCGGCGCCGGTGGCGACGCTGCTGGGCGAGCTCGCGGTGCTTGCCGCGCTGGTTTCCTCGGCGCTCAAATACGACGGGGTGCTGACCGTCCAGGTGAAGGGCGACGGCCCGGTCAGCATGCTGGTCGCCGACGCCACGTCGGCGGGCGAGATCCGCGCCTGTGCCGCCTTCGATCGGGCAACCCTCGCCCGGGCCTCCGCCGGGGACTGGCGGAACTCACCGGTGCCGTGCCTGCTGGGCGACGGCTATCTCGCCTTCACCATCGACCGCGGCCCCGAGGTCGAGCGCTACCAGGGCATTGTCGAGCTCCGCGGCGGCTCGCTCGCCGACTGCGCCCGCCGCCACTTCCGGGAATCCGACCAGAACCAGGCGGCGTTCAAGCTGGCGGTCGCGCCGACGGGGCCGAGCGGCGCCTGGCGCGCCGGCGGCATGATGATGCAGCGCCTGCCGGATGCCGGGCCGGCGCGGCTCTCCGGCGAGGCCCCGGACGAAGAGCTGGAGGAGAGCTGGCGCCGCGCGGTGGTGCTGATGGCTTCCTGCACCGCGGCGGAGCTCGTCGACGACCGGCTGCATCCGCACGACCTGCTCTACCGCCTGTTCCACGAGGACGGCGTGCGGGTGTTCGAGCCCCACGCGCTGGCGCATGGCTGCCGCTGCTCGCGCGACCGGGTGGAGGCCACGCTGCGCTCCTTTCCGCGCGCCGAAATCGAGGATCTGGAGCTCGACGGCGAGGTCGTCGTCACCTGCGAGTTCTGCGGCGCCCGCTACGCGTTCGACGGCAGCGACATCGACCGGATCTACCTGACCAATTGACCGTCGGGCTATAGGCTGACGGAATCGACGACCCGTCCGAGGAAGGCGCTGCACGCCGCGATCTGGTCGAGGCGCACGAACTCGTCCGGCTGGTGGGCCTCGCTCACGCTCCCCGGGCCGCAGACGATCGACGGCACGCCGGCCTGGGCGAACAACCCGGCCTCGCAGACATAGGGTGCGGTCGACGGCCGGTTCTGGCCGCTGAGGCGGAGCGCGAACGCCTCGGCTTCGGAGCCCGGGGACGCCCCCAGCGTGGGCGCGGCGGCCTCGACGGTGGTGCGGATATGGGCCTCGGGATCGACCGCCCGCATGCGCGGCATCAGCGCGTCCTCGGCGAAGGCGCCGAGCCGGGCGAGCACCCGGGCGGGGTCGACATCGGGGGTCGGGCGCATCTCCCAGCGAAAATCGCACTGCCGGGCGATGATGTTGACCGCCGCGCCGCCGCCGATCCGGCCGATGTTGAAGGTCGTGCCGGGCGGCTCGAACGATGCGGCGGGCCCGTCGCTGGGCAGCGCGCCGATCACCGCTTCGATCTCGCGGATATATTCGGCCGCGAACAGGATCGCATTCACCCCTTCGGCGGGGCGGCTCGAATGCCCGTCTCGGCCCAGCACGACGGTGTGCTGCTGGGAGATGCCCTTGTGGGCGTTGACCACGCGCATGTCGGTGGGCTCGCCGACGATGGCAAAGGCGGGTCTCGGCAGCTCCCTGCCGATCAGCGCGATCAGGGAGCGGACCCCGATGCAGCCCACCTCCTCGTCGTGCGACAGCGCGATATGGACCGGCCGGGCCAGCCGGGCGGCGCCCAGCCGGGGCGCCAGCGCGAGCGCGCAGCCGATGAACCCCTTCATGTCGGCGGTGCCGCGGCCGTACAGCCGGCCCTCGCGCTCGACCATCGCGAACGGATCGCCGGTCCAGGGCTGGCCGTCCACCGGGACCACGTCGGAGTGGCCGGACAGCACGATGCCGCCAGGCTCCGGCGGGCCGAAGGTGGCGAACAGATTGGCCTTGTCGCCGGTCTCGTCCGGCACCTGGCGAACCGAGGCGCCGTGGCCGGCGAGATAGCCGGCGACGGCGTCGATCAGCGGCTTGTTGGGCTTGGCCGACGTGGTGTCGAAACCGACCAGCCAGCCGATCGCCTCGACGTCGCTCATCGCGTGCTGCGCGGCGCGGCCTGGGGCGGGCACGCTCTAGCTCCTCCAGAAGGACGGCGTGAACAGGACCAGGATGGTAAATAGCTCCAGGCGGCCGAGCAACATGCCGGCGGCCAGCACCCATTTCGCGGCGTCGGGCAGCGGTCCGAAATTGCCCGACGGCCCGATGGTTTCGCCCAGCGCCGGGCCGACATTGCAGATCGCCGTCGCCGCGCCCGAGACCGCGGTGATGAAGTCGAGGCCGAGCGCGCCCAAGGCGAGCGCGAGTGCGCCGAAGGACACGACGAACAGGAAGAAGAAGCTCATCACCGAGCTCGCCACGTCCTGATCGATGGGCCGCCGGTTGAAGTGCGGCACGAACACGCCGTGCGGCCGGATCAGCCGGCGCAGCTGCGCCTGCGCGGTGACGTAGAGCACCTGGAAGCGGAAAATCTTGATTCCGCATGTGGTGGATCCGGCGCAGCCGCCGATGAACATGATGAAGAAGAAGGTCGCTGCCGCAAACGCGCCCCAGCCGTCATAGCCCGTCGTGCTGTAGCCGGTGCCGGTGATGATCGAGACGACGTTGAAGCTCGCCGTGCGGATGGCGTCGACGACGGTTACGCCGCCCGAATGGGCGCGCCAGGCCGCCATGGCCGCGACGATGACGAGCACGATGCAGAGAAACGTGCGGACCTGGATGTCGTTGAACAGCGCCCAGGGCTGACCCCCGATCGCCCGCAGATAGAGCACGAAGGGCAGCGAGCCCACGATCATGAACAGGATGATGATGGCCTCGGCGGCGGCATTGCCGAGACCGCCGACCGAGGAATCGGAGGTCGAGAACCCGCCGGTCGCGATCGTCGTCATCGCATGCACCACGGCGTCGAAGCCGCCGACGCCGACGGCGATGAGCAGCAGCACGCAGACGACGGTGAGACCCAGATAGGTGAGCCCGATCCCGCTCGCGATCTGGGTCATCCGCGGCATCACCTTGTCCGAGCGGTCCGAGGACTCGGTGTGGAAGAGCTGCATGCCGCCGATCTGCAGCATCGGCATGATGGCGACCGCCATGACGATGATGCCGATCCCGCCCAGCCACTGGAGCAGGGCGCGCCACAGGAGGATCCCCGACGGCGCCTCGTCGAGCCCGGTGATCACCGTCGATCCGGTGGTGGTGATCCCGGACATCGCCTCGAAGAAGGCGTCGGTATAGCTGAGCCGCATCTCGGAAAAGGCGAAGGGGAGCGCGGCGAACATCGTCAGCGCCACCCAGCTTCCCGCGGTCAGCAGGAATGCCTGGCGGATATTGAGGGAGAAGCGCGGGGCGCGGGCGGTCAGCACCATGGCGACGCCGACGAAGAGGGTGAGCCCGCCGGCGCCCGCGAACACCTGCCAGTCGCGGTGACCGTCGACCAGGTCCGCCGCCATCGGCACCAGCATCGCCACGGCCAGCGTGGTCAGCAGTATCCCGATGACGAAGAAGATGGGACGGAAGTCGACCACGTCATCGTCCTTGCCTGCGACCCGGTCCGGGGCCGCCCTGCCCCCGGCTGACCGTGCCCTAGGCCGACCAGACCTGTCCCATCTGGGGGTTGCCGATGGCCGACAGGAACTCGCGCCGGGTCGAGGCGTCGTCGCGGAACGCGCCGGTCATCTGGCTGGTGATCAGCGTCGAGCCGGGCTTGTCCACGCCGCGCGTCGTCATGCATTGATGGGTCGCCTCGATCACCACCGCCGCGCCTTGCGGCTCCAGCACGTCGTTGATGGCGTTGGCGATCTGGGCGGTCATCTTCTCCTGGATCTGCAGCCGCTTGGCATAGACCTCGACCAGCCGGGCGAGCTTGGAGATGCCCACCACCCGCCGGGTCGGCAGGTAGCCGATATGGGCGCGGCCGACGATCGGCGCCATGTGATGCTCGCAATGGGAGGTGAAGCGGATGTTGCGCAGCACCACCATCTCGTCATACCCGTCGGTCTCCTCGAAGGTCTTGGCGAGCATCTGCGACGGGTCCTCGCGGTAGCCGGAGAACCACTCGTCGAAGGCGCGCACCACGCGGGCCGGCGTCTCGCTCAACCCCTCGCGGGCCGGATCGTCGCCGGCCCAGCGGATCAGCGTGCGGACGGCCTCTGCGGCCTCCTCGAAGGCGGGACGGTCGAGGAGCGGTTCGACCGCGGTAAGCGGGCTTCGGTGTGTCGACACTGCTATGCGTTTCCCGTTGCTGTCGCGGGCGCGGCGCCCAGCTAGTTGAGTTGCTTCGGCTCGTCGGGGCAGTCGAGCGAGAAGGCGGGGATCTCGATATCGAAGCGTTCGCCGTTCTCGCCCTTCATGCCGTAGCTGCCGAGCATGATCCCCGACGGCGTCGGCAGCGGCGTGCCGGAGGTGTATTCGTAGGTCTCGCCGGGTGCCAGCACCGGCTGCTCGCCGACCACGCCCGCGCCGCGCACCTCCTGGACCCTGCCGAGCCCGTCGGTGATGCGCCAGTGGCGGGTCAGCAGCTGCACCGTCGCCTCGCCCTCGTTGCTGATTTTGACGTGATACGCCCAGACGTAATGCGCATCGGCCGGCGAGGATTGCTGGTCGAGATAGATCGGCTCGACGGAAACGCGGATCGCCCGGGTAGTGGCTGTGTACATGGAGACTCCCTGGCTCCCCTCGAACCGCCGGCCGGCGGCCCCCGGAATGTAGGTCGCACGGGCCGGGCCTTCAATCTCGCGCCGTCCGGTCCATTATGCGCGATCGAGCGCGCCGGCGATATCGTCGAGCAGATCCGCTTGGTCCTCGAGCCCGATGGAGAGCCGCACCAGACCGTCGGTGATGCCGAGGCTCTCGCGCTCCGCCGGCGACAGGCGCTGGTGGGTGGTCGTCGCCGGATGCGTGACCAGGCTCTTGGCGTCGCCCAGGTTGTTGGAGATGTCGAGCAGCCCGAGCCCGTTCATGAAGCGGAAGGCGCGCTCCTTGCCGCCGTCGATGTCGATGGTGACGACGCTGCCGAAACCGGACATCTGCGCCTTGGCCAAGGCGTGCTGGGGGTGGCTCTCCAGACCGGGATAGAGCACCCGCACCAGATCGCCGCGGGCGGCCAGCGCGGTCGCGATGTCGAGCGCGGACCGGCAGTGCCGGTCCAGGCGAAGCTGCAGGGTCTCCAGCCCCTTGAGCAGCACCCAGGCGTTGAACGGGCTCATCGAGGGGCCGGTGTGGCGCATGAAGGTCTTCAGCGTGCCCATGCAGTACTCCTCGCTGCCGAGCACCGCGCCGCCGAGGCAGCGGCCCTGCCCGTCGATATGCTTGGTCGCCGAATAGGCCACGATGTCGGCGCCGAGCTCGAGCGGGCGCTGGAGCAGCGGCGTCGCGAACACGTTGTCGATGATCACCATCGCCCCGGCATCGTGGGCGAGCTCCGAGATCGCCCTTATGTCGAAGATGTCGAGCCCGGGATTCGACGGCGATTCCAGGAAAACCGCGCGGGTCGGCCGGTTCAGCGCGGCCGCCCAGGCGTCGGTGTCGGGGCTCTCGACGATGGTCGTCTCCACCCCCAGCCGGGGCAGGATGTCGGTCAGGATGTAGAGGCACGAGCCGAACAGCGCGCGTGCGCCGACGACGTGGTCGCCCGCCTCGACCATGCAGGCCAGCGAGGCGAACACCGCCGCCATGCCGGACGCCGTAGCCCGGCACGCCTCGGCGCCCTCGATCAGGCGCAGGCGGTCCTCGAACATGCCGACCGTCGGGTTGTCGTAGCGCGAGTAGATGTAGCGGTCGACCCGGTTGGCGAACGCGTCCTCGGCCTCCTCGGCGGCGTCGTAGACGAAGCCCGATGTCGCGTATATCGCCTCCGACGTCTCGCAGAACGCCGAGCGCCGCAACCCGCCGCGGACCAGCCTGGTCTGCGGTCGCCAATTCTCTTCCCGTCGGACGTGAGCGTCCATCTTCCTGCTCCCCAGCGCGCAAAACAAAACCCCCGACCGGAAAGTCGGGGGTATCGCGCCTCCGACCTTTTAGCTGGTTGTTTTACGTGGCCGCAAGCCGGTCGGGCCAAATCACCACGGGCCCGAGTGTCATCGATCGGGGTTGCCCCGTCAAGCGGGTCGGACCGACAGCGGGTCGGACCGACCGCCTCGGCTATTCCCCCAGGCCGTCATGCCGGGACACGTTCCGGGGATCTCCCTCGGGCGGTCGTGACGAATCCGATGCGCAGCGTGGATGGCCGGAACAAGCCCCGGACTGTGGTCCGGGGCAAGTCCGGCGATGACGCGGCGGGGCCGCGGCGGAGGCGGATAGGAGCTTCAGGGAGCGGACCCTAGCGCTGGATCGCCGCCACCATCTCGACTTCGACCAGCAGGTCCGGGCGGGCGAGGCCGGCGACGATCAACAGGGTCGAGGCCGGCCGCTCCTCGCCGAGATACTTGGCCCTGACCTCGTTATAGGCTGGGAGATCCGCCGCGTCGGTCAGGAAATGGGTGATCTTGACGACGTCCTTCATGCGCATCCCGTTGAACTCCAGGATCGCCATCAGGTTCTGCCAGGCGAGCTCCGCCTGGGCGGCGAAGTCGGCCGGGACGTTGCCGTCGACGTCGATCCCCACCTGGCCGGCGATGAACATCACCTTGGCCGAGTCCGGGACCTCGATGGCGTGCGCATAGGCGCCGATCGGCGGGTGGATGGTTTCCGGATACATCGCGCGGTTCTGCATGGCGGCCTCCCTCGGGGGTTCGGTTTCGCTGTCCGCCCCGACTATAGCCCGCCCGGCATCGCGCGCCGAGATTGACTTGAGACCCGGCGATGGCGAATAATCCCCGCTTCACCGGACGGAAATACGCACGAACGACGGAGCTCCGAAATGTTCCTGCAAAACAGCTGGTATGTGGCCGCCGAGCCGCACGAGATCACGCGCCAGCCCTTTGGCCGCACGATCTGCAACGAGAAGATCGCCTTCTGGCGCACCGAAGATGGCGACCCGGTGGCGTTCGAGGACCGCTGCTGCCATCGCCGCATGCCGCTCAGGAAGGGCAGCGTCGAGGGCAATGTCCTGTCCTGCCACTATCACGGGCTCCAGTTCGACGTCACCGGAAAGTGCATCCACGTGCCGGGACAGACCACGATCCCGCCGGGCGCGCAGGTGCGGGCCTACCCGGTGGTCCAGAAATACAACTGGATCTGGATCTGGATGGGCGATCCGGCACTGGCCGACGAGAGCCTGATCGTCCCCTACCCGTGGAAGAGCGCCGAGGACTGGGGCGACAAGGGCACCTATTTCCACGTCAACGGCAACTACAGGCTGGTCATCGACAACCTGCTCGACCTCTCCCATCTGGCCTTCGTGCACCGCTCGACGATCGGCAACGCGGCGGTGGCCGAGCACGCCGTCCTCAAGACCCTGAAGGACGAGGACTCGGTGACCGTGGCGCGCTGGACCGTCGGCCAGAACCCGCCGCCGACCTATCAGAAGATGTGCGACTGGCCGGAAGAGACCATCGTCGACCGCTGGCAGATCATCGAGTTCCGCATGCCGGGCGCGGTGCGGCTGTTCACCGGCGCGGCGCCCGGGGCGGCCGGCGGCAAGGAGTTCGGCCATACCGAGCTGGAGCGCGACGTGCCCGCCAACGGGTTCGGCTTCCACAATCTCAACTTCGTCACGCCGGAGACCGCGACCTCGACGCACTACTTCTGGTCCAACGCCTACCAGGTCCCCGGCAAGCCGATCGAGCCCGATTTCGTCGAGATGCAGTACAAGCAGATCTGGCAGGCCTTCCACCAGGACTGGGAGGTCTTCGACCTGCAGGAGGAGAACTGGGACGACCGTCCGACGATCGAGACCAACCAGGACGCGGGCGGCATCGCCGCGCGCGCCATGATCGACCGCAAGATCGCGGCCGAGCGGGCGCAAGCGGGAGCGGCGATCGCCGCCGAATAGCCCCCGGCGCACCGACGGCGATGCGGCGGCACCCCGGTGCCGCCCTTCGCTTTTCCGGGCCCGAACGAGAGCAAGCTGGGAGAGCGGGATGTTCATCGAGAACGCGTGGTATGTCGCCGCCTGGGACCGCGAGGTCGGCCGCCAGAACATGTTGCGCAGGACGCTGCTCGACATCCCGGTCGTGCTCTACCGCAGGGAGGACGGCGCGCCGGTGGCGCTGGAGGACCGCTGCTGCCACCGCCACGCGCCGCTGTCGAAGGGCAAGCTCAAGGGCGACAATGTCGAATGCCCCTATCACGGCCTGCTCTACGACCCCTCGGGCCGGTGCATCCGGGTCCCGGGCCAGGCGGCGATCCCGCCGGGCGCCAGGGTGAGGGCGTTTCCGACGGTGGAGCGCTATCATTGGGTCTGGATATGGATGGGCGATCCCGCGGCCGCCGACCCCGACCTGATCGAGGACTTCCACTGGACCGACGATCCCGCCTGGCGCGCGCGGGGCGAGAAGCTCGACCTCGAGGGCAACTACGTGCTGCTGGTCGAGAACCTGCTCGACCTGTCTCATCTCAGCTACATCCACCCGACCACGCTCGGCACCGATGCGGTCGCCGAGACGCCGATGAAGGCGGAGCGCGAGGGCGAGCTGGTCCGCGTCACGCGCTGGGTGCTCGACAGCCCGCCGCCGCCGTTCTTCCAGAAGGCGGGCGGGTTCGCGCCCGACCAGCACATCGACCGCTGGCAGATCATCGAATTCACCCCGCCGGCCTTCGTCCGCCTCGACATCGGCGGCGCCGTCGCCGGCACCGGCGCGCCCGAGGGCGACCGCAGCCAGGGCTTCTCCATGCGGAACCTGAACGCGATCACCCCGGAGACCGAGCAGACGACCCACTATTTCTGGGCCCAGGCGCACGATTTCCGCATCGACGAGCCGTGGGTGACCGACCTGCTCTATGAGAACGTGCACACGGCTTTCCTGGAGGATCTGGAGATCATCCAGCTGCAGCAGGACAACATAAACACCGCCCCGGACCGGCCGCGGGTCGACATCAACCACGACGGCGGCGGCATCCAGGCGCGGCGCATCATCGAGAGCCGCATCGCCGCCGAGCGCGGTGCCGAGCCGTTGGCTGCCGCCGGCGAGTAGCTCCCGGGCATTCCGGGGCGGGTCTTGAACGGGCCCGCCGCTTGCGGGATGTTCGCCCCCTGATCACACCTTTCCGGGGGCGCGTCATGGCTGAAAAGCTGGTCATCAGGAATATCGGCTTGCTGCTGTCGGGGGCGCTGGAGAGCCCGGTGCTCGATGCCGACACCCTGGTCGCCGAGGACGGAAGGATCGCCGGCTTCGGCAGGGAAGCCGACTGCAATATCGGCGGCGCCGATACCGTGATCGACGCCAGGGGGGTGGCGCTCGCCCCCGGGCTGATCGACAGCCATGTCCACCCGGTATTCGGCGACTGGACGCCGCGCCAGAGCCAGCTCAACTGGATCGACTCGACGATGCATGGCGGGGTGACGACGATGATCTCGGCCGGCGAGGTCCATCTGCCCGGCCGGCCGCGCGATCCCAAGGGGGTGGTCGCGCTCGGCATCACCGCCCAGCGCGCCTTCTCGTCCTTCCCGCCGGGCGGGGTCAAGGTGCGCGCCGGCGCGCCCATCCTGGAGACCGGGATGGAGGAGGACGATTTCCGCTTCCTCGCCGAGGCCGGCGTCAAGCTTTTGGGCGAGATCGGGCTCGGCGGGGTGAAGACCGGCGAAGAGGCGAAGAAGATGGTCGGCTGGGCGCGCAAATACGGCATCCAGTCGACGATCCATACCGGCGGCCCGTCGATCCCGGGCTCCGGGCTGATCGACGCCGACATCGTGCTGGAGACCGGGCCCGACATCATCGGCCACATCAATGGCGGGCACACCTCGCTGCCGCGGGACCAGATCGCGTGTTTGTGCGAGCAGTGCCAGGCCGGGATCGAGATCGTCCACAACGGCAACGAGGCCTCGGCCCTGTTCGCGCTGCGCACCGCGCGCGAGCTCGACCAGCTCCACCGGGTCATCCTCGGCACCGACGGGCCGGCGGGCTCGGGCGTTCAGCCGCTCGGGATCCTCAGGATGGTCGCCATGCTGTCGGCGCTCGGCGACGTGCCGGCGGAGATCGCGTTCTGCTTCGCCACCGGCAACACCGCGCGCATGCGGGAGCTCGATTGCGGGCTGATCGAGGAAGGCCGGGCGGCCGATTTCGTGCTGCTCGACCGCGCCCAGCACAGCGCCGGCAAGGATTTGCTCGACTCCGTCGGCAAGGGCGACATCCCCGGGGTCGGCATGGTGGTCATCGACGGCAAGGTCGCCTCGGGCCGCAGCCGCAACACCCCGCCCGCCGACCGCCTGCCGGAAGTCCTCTAGCGCAGCCCGTCCTCGCCCTTGGCCTCGGCGGTGGTGAGCCCGCCCACGCGGGGGAAGGGGCGGCCCGAGTCGGTGACCGCGACCGCCACCAGGATCTCGCTTGCGCGCGGCGAGTCGGCGAGCCTGACCTCGATCCCGTCGAAATGGCTGCGCACATAGGCCGCGTCCTTGTGGCCGAGTGGGATGTCGATCGGCGTGCCGGGCCCGCCCATCTTCTTGGCCGAGGGGACCAGCGCGGCGCCCTTCTCGACCGCCTTGCGCAGCGGCGCGCCGAGCTTGGGGTGGAGGATCGCCGCCGCGTGCTCCCACTCGCCCTGCTCGCCGACGATCGCCGCCTTGCCGTAGCTCTCGGCCTGGTCGGGGCGGATGCCGAGCGCGGCCACGCACATCTCGCCCAGCATGGCGCCCAGCTCCGCGCCGATATCCATCAACGGCGCGAGGTCCTCCTCGTAGCGGCCGGCAAAGGGGTTCGCGATCACCGCGATGGCCGCCGCCTTGCGGGTCGGCGGCTCGACCGGACGGCCGATCTCGGAGCGGATCTCCTCGACCACCACGCTGGTCTTTCTGATATCGGCGCCCATCGCGGCCTCCTCATCCTGCCTCTGCCCTGACCCGCCGGTCGATCTTGCGGCGGAACAGCGCCGCCGGCGCATCGAGGTCGAGCCCGACCCGGGTTCCGCCCTCGAACCGATCCTCTTCGCACTGGATCGCCTCCAGCACCGCCTTGTCCTCGGCGAAGGCGATGCGGAACTGCTCGGAAATGCCCTCTCCGACCGCCGGGTCGCCGGCGCCGAAATTCCGCACATGCAGCCAGTGGTCGTGGCAGCTCGCCTCGGTCTCGGGCGTCATGAAGTGGCACGAGAACACCCGGATGCAGTTGTCCGAATTTCCTGCCTTGGCCTCGAACCCGGCACCGGCGGGCGCGGTCCCGAAATCGATGATCGCGATCGATGGCGTGTGCATGTGGTAGTACTGCCAGCGGTCGACCTTCCCGTCGAAATTGCCGAACGCCTTGGCGAAGCCGATCGGTTCGGACGCCAGCGACCAGCGGTGGGTGGTCACCCCCCATTCCTCTTCCTCGAACTCGACGCCGACGCCCTCCGAGCTCGGGCTGCCGAGCGTGGTCGGGTGGACGTATTCGACATGCGAGGGATCGCTCAAATTGTCGCACAGGAGCAGGTAGTCGGCCGCGACGTGAAGCGCATCGCCATAGGCCACGCCCCAATCCGGGCGGTGGTACTCGGGAAGATCGTAGATCTCCGCCTCGTCCGCCGCGTCCGGGTCGCCCATCCAGATCCAGATCAGCCCGAGACGTTCGGCGACCGGGTAGCTCTTGACCCGGGCGTTGGGCGGGATCTTCTCCTGCCCCGGCACATGCACGCAGCGCCCCGAAGGATCGAAGACCAGCCCGTGATAGCCGCACTGGATCCGGTCCTCGACCAGGCGTCCCTGCGAGAGCGGCAGCAGCCGGTGCGGGCAGCGGTCGCGCAGCGCCACCGGCATTCCGTCGCCGGTGCGGTAGAGGACCACGGCCTCGCCGAGAATCGTCCGGCGCTCGAGCGTCCGCGTCAGCTCGCTCGCCCAGGAGGCGACGTACCACGCGTTCCTGACGAAGGTCATGACGGGTCCTCCCCGGCCGCTGCGCACCGTCCGCAGCTTAGGCCGAAATTTGTATGTACACCAACGATTTTGCCGCGCTCCGGCCGGGTTCAGACAAGCGCCGCGTTGAGCAGGGACAGGATGACCGTTCCCAGCGCCGCGATCGCGCCGCCGAAGGCCAGGTTCGCGCCGAAGGCGACGCGCTCCAGCCGCACGCCGAAGAACGATGCCGCAGCGATGGTCGAAATCGCCGACAGCCCGATCATCGAGGCGATCGCCCACGAGATCAGCACGCACTGGAACAGAACCAGGTCGGCAATCCCCGTCGGCACCTGGGTGAATAGCACCAGCAGCACGGTCACGGAGACGATCTGGTGAATGCCCAGCAGCGCGAGCGCCGCCGGGAGGACGATGAGAACGGCGATGATCGCGGGTTCCGGCAGCGTCGCCCGGTCGATCCACTGCGCGGTGTCGACGGCGCCGAGCGCACTCACCAGCACCCGGCCGAGCGCGAACGCGCAGGTGACGATCACCATCTCGCCGAGCACGCCGGGCGTACGGGCATAGGAGTCGCGGACGACCCCCCACAGGGCGCGCCGTCCGAGCCGCGCTTGCGCGGCGGCGGCGAGCAGGGGGATGCCGATCAGCAGCGCCTCGAGCGGCCTGAGCGGCGCGAAGCTGGCAAGCGCCACGACGGTGGCGGCGGCGATCGCCACCGGCGGCACCACCGGCAACAGGGCGGTGAGCGCCTCCGGGGTGCCGCGCCGGGGCGCGCCGGCCATCGCCTGGCCCAGCACCAGCCCGCCCGCTGCGAGCGCCAGCCCGAGCGCCATCACCGACCACAGCGGCACGCCGGGCAAGTGCTGGAACGCGACCGCCATCGCGACCCAGAAGGGGGACCAAAGCCCGGCAAGCCCCATGCCCCTGAGGGCGATGATGGCGACCCGGACGCGGTCGGGCTCGGATGCGTTGCGGTCGTGGATCGGGGCGAGGATCGCGTGCGCGCCGACCACCAGCACCGCGCCCATCACATTGGCGCCGAACAGCGTCGCCGCGAGCCGTTGACGCGGCTCCAGCAGCGCCATCAGATCGCGCGTGCGCGCGGTCTCCGGGCGCCGCTCCGCCGTCGAGCGCAGAACCACCAGGGTGACGAAGAAGGCGGCGAAGGTCGTCGCGTCGCCGATCCCGGCCCACAGCGCCCCCCAGTCGCCCAGCACCGCGGCAAGAGCCAGCGCGACCAGCGCCAGCGCCGCCGAGAGCGCCAGGGTCCGCCGCCGGAGCCGCACGAAGCCGATCGCGAACAGCGCCGCCATCGCCAGCGCGGCCGCGTCGTCGACCGGCGCGTCCCGCCAGACAATGCGGACCAGCACCAATGCCCACACGAAGACGAACAGGGGCGCGATGGCGGAGACGGGGCGGAGCCGCGGCACGATGGACAAGGCGGCGGCGTTCCCATGCTGGCGACGGAGGGTTCGCGCAAGCAATACAGGATGCGCGCCCCCGCCGCGAGCACCGCTGCGGTTGAACGGATGCCTCGCGCTCACCATGTCGGTGCCGACGGTGCCAGTCTCGGGGACCCATCGCGGCACGACCCCGGCGCAACATGCTCCGGAGACGGAGAGGCGTGGTGAGTTGTCGATACCGATGAATCCGCGTCCTCGCCGTCCGGCCCGTTGCGCCGAGCTCCGGATTCGGCTTGACTCTCGCCATCGATTGCACGGGAAGCGAAAACTTACCGCAATTATTTCAATTGGTTAGTTTCGAATCCGCGCGTACCCGCACGGCTTGCTGGAGGGCCGGCGCGTGAGCAAGGAAGCCGACGCCAAATCCGGTATCGTACGAAGGCTCGCCGCGCGGGCGCGGCGGCGCAAGGGCGGCGGCGCCGAAGCCGCGCGTTTCGTCGCCCAATTCTATCGCGACGTTCCGCAAGCCGATCTGGCGGCGATGGACGATCTCCGGGCCCTCGGCGGCGCGATGTCCACCTGGAGCCTTCTCCGGACGCGAAGGCGCGGCAAGCCCAGGATCCGGGTCTTCAACCCCGACATGCGGGCCGACGGCTGGGTCTCGCCCCACACCGTGGTCGATATCGTCAGCGACGACATGCCGTTCCTCGTCGACTCGGTGACCGCCGAGATCAACCGGCACAATCTGTCGATCCATCTGGTCGCCCATCCCGTCGTGGCGGTCGAACGGGACCGTGCCGGGCGGATGAGCAGGCTGTTGCCCAACGGAGCCGCAGCCGACGGCGCAAGCGCCGAATCGGTGATGCACTTCGAAGTCACCGAGCTGCGCCGGCCCGGCGCCCTGGAACGGCTGCGCCGCGACTTGCAGGCGGTGCTCGGCGACGTCCGCGCCGCGGTGGAGGATTTCGACGCCATGCGGCGGCGGCTTGCCGAAGCGGCGGACGGGCTCGGGGAAGGTCCGGACGCCGACGAGGCGAAGGCCTTTCTCGGCTGGCTCGACGAACGCACCTTCACCTTCATCGGCTACCGCGAATACGGCTTCGACCGGCGGGGCGGGGCGACCCGGCTGAGGCAGGCCGACGCGCCCGGTCTCGGCATCCTGCGCAATCCGGAGCGCAGCGTGCTGGCCGGCTGGCGGGACGGGGCGGTGCTGCCGGAGAACGCGGGCTATTGCGAAGACCCACGCCCGCTCGCGGTCTCCAAGGCGAACGGCCGCTCGCCGGTGCACCGTTCGGTCCATCTCGACACCGTGATGGTCAAGACGCTCGGGCGCCGGGGCCGGATCGCCGGCGTGCGGATCTTCGTCGGCGTGTTCACCCCGCCGGTTCATCGCCAAAGGCTGGCCGACATCCCTCTGCTCGCGCGCAAGGCCGCGACGGTGATCGAGCGCTCGGGCTTCCCGCCGGACAGCCATAACGGGATGTCGCTGCTGGAAATCCTCGAATCGCTGCCGCGCAGCGACCTGTTCCAGTATTCCGACGAGGATCTGCTGCAAACCGCTCTCGGCGTGCTTCAGATCCGCGGCAGCCAGAAGGTCGCTTTGTTCGCCAGGCGCGACGCGTTCAACCGCTTCGTCTCCTGCCTGATCTACGTGCCGCGCGAGCGCTACACCTCGCAGCTGCGCGGCATCATGCGGGAGATCGTCGAAGACGGGTTCGGCGCCCGGGCCTCGGTGTTCTACCTCCAGGTCTCCGACGAGGCCCATGCGCGGTTGCAGTTCATCGTCCCGACCCCGCCGGGCGGGCCGCCCGATGTCGATCTGCAGGCCATCGAGAGCCGGCTCGCCGAGGCGGCCCGGGACTGGCGCGACTCCTTCGGCCAGGCCCTGGCCGAGACCCATGGCGAGGCGGAAGGGCTGGAAATCTACGAGCGCTACAGGGACGCCTTCCCGGCGAGCTATCGCGAAGGCCACGGCGGCGAGCGGGCGCTCGCCGATATCGCGAAGATCGAATCCGTGCTCCACACCGGGACGATCGCGACCGACCTCTACCGGCCGGACGGGCTCGAAGACTTCTGGGTCCATTTCAGGGTCTACCACCCGGACGCGCCGCTTCCCCTGTCCGACGTGCTGCCGATGCTGGAGAACATGGGGCTTCGCGTGATCGGCGAGACCGCGCACAGGATCGCCCGCGGCGGGGCGGGCCGGGATGTCTGGCTGCACGATTTCGCCATGCAGACCGGGGACCGGCGACCGGTCGACCTGGACCGCGCGAAGGAGAATTTCGAAGCCCAGTTCATCGGCGTCTGGCGCGGCGAGATCGAGAGCGACGGCTTCAACGCGCTGGCGCTGGCGACAGGGCTCCACCGGCGCGAGATCGCCATGCTGCGCGCGCTCTGCAAGTACCTGCGCCAAGCCGCGATCCCGTTCAGCCAGGCCTATATGGAGGCCACGCTGCTCGCCAATGCCCACATCGCCGAGGCGATCGTCGCGCTCTTCGGGTCGATCTTCGATCCGGATCTCCCGCCCGACGGAAGGGGCCGCCGGGCGGCGCGTATCCAGAAGCGCCTCGCCGGCGCGCTCGATGCGGTCGCCGACCTCGACCAGGACCGCATTCTCAGGCGCTACCTGAACCTCGTGCAGGCGACGCTGAGGACCAACTACTACCAGGTCGATCCCGACGGGGCGCCCAAGGGCTACATCTCCTTCAAGATCGACTCCGGCGCGGTGGAGGACTTGCCCGCGCCGGCGCCGATGTTCGAGATATTCGTCTACGCCCCGCGCGTGGAGGCGATCCACCTGCGGGGCGGCAGGATCGCGCGCGGCGGCATCCGCTGGTCCGACCGGCGCGAGGACTTCCGCACCGAGACCCTCGGGCTGATGAAGGCCCAGATGACCAAGAACGCGGTCATCGTCCCGACCGGCTCCAAGGGCGGGTTCGTGGTCAAGCGCCCGCCACCGCCGGAATCCGGGCGCGAGGCCCATCTCGAGGAGGGCGTAGCCTGCTACCGGACGATGATATCGGGGCTGCTCGACCTGACCGACAATCTCGGCCCGGACGGACCGGTTCATCCCGACCGCACGGTCCGCCTCGACGGCGACGACCCCTATCTCGTGGTCGCCGCCGACAAGGGGACCGCCACCTTCTCCGACATCGCCAACGACGTCGCCCGCGGCTACGGCTTCTGGCTCGACGACGCCTTCGCCTCCGGCGGGTCGGTCGGCTACGACCACAAGGGCATGGGCATTACCGCCCGCGGCGCCTGGGAGTCGGTGAAGCGCCACTTCCGCGAGATGGGCGCCGACATCCAGACCGGCGGCTTCACCTGCGTCGGCATCGGCGACATGAGCGGCGACGTGTTCGGCAACGGCATGCAGCTCTCCGAACACATCGGCCTCGTCGGCGCCTTCAACCACCTCCACATCTTCGTCGATCCGGACCCCGATCCGCAGGCGAGCCTGGCGGAGCGCAAACGGCTCTTCCGGATGCCGCAGAGCGCCTGGACCGACTACGACCCGAAGTCGATCTCGCCCGGCGGCGGCGTGTTCGACCGCCATGCGAAGGCGATCCCGGTGACGCCGGAGATGCGCCGCGCGCTCGACCTGCCGCCGCGCGACGATCTCACGCCGAACGAGCTCGTCCGGGCGCTGCTGAAGGCGCCGGTCGACCTCGTGTGGTTCGGCGGCATCGGGACCTATGTCAAGGCGGCCGACGAAACCCACTCCGAGGTCGGGGACCGGGTGAACGACCCGGTGCGCGTCGACGCGGACGAGCTTCGCTGCCGCGTCGTCGGCGAGGGCGCCAATCTCGGCCTCACCCAGCGCGGGCGCATCGCCTATGCAGAGCGCGGCGGGCGCATCAACGCCGACTTCATCGACAACTCCGGCGGCGTCTCGACCTCCGACCGCGAGGTCAACATCAAGATACTGCTCGGCGAGGCGGTCGCGGCCGGCAGGCTCACGCGCGCCGGGCGCGACAGGCTGCTCGCCGACATGACCGACGAGGTCGCGGTCCAGGTGCTGGGGGTCAACTACCGCCAGAGCATGGCGCTCACCCATTTCGCGACCGAGGGCTGCCTTCTGGTCGACAAGGCGGCCCGCCTGATCCGCGCGCTCGAACGCTCGGGCCATCTCGACCGGGCGTTCGAGTTTCTTCCCGACGAGGAGAGCCTGGAAGAGCGCAAGTCCGCCGGGCTCGGGCTCGCGAGGCCCGAGCTCGCGGTGCTGCTCTCCTACGCCAAGCTGGCGATCTACGACGACATTCTCGCGAGCGACATCCCCGACGATCCGTCGCTGGTCCAGGATGTCGGCTTCTACTTTCCGCAACCGATCCGTGCCGAGTTCGGAGACCTGGTTCCCGGCCACCCGCTGCGCCGGGAGATCAGCGCGACCTACGTCACCAACAGCATGATCAACCGCGCCGGTCCGACGTTCGTGCACGAGGTGGTGGAGAGGACAGGCGCCGCGCCGGCCGAGGTCGCGAAGGCCTATCTCATCGGCCGGCGCATCTTCGACCTGTCCCGCCTGTGGCGCGAGATCGAGGCTCTGGACAACGCGGCCAGCGCGGCGATCCAGACCCGGCTCAACCTCGACATTCTCCGGCTGATCGAGCGCGCCACGATCTGGCTGCTGCGAAACGGGCCGCGGCCGCTCGATATCAACCGCACGATCGAGCGCTTCGCCGGCGGGATCGGCACCCTTGCCGGCAAGCTCGACGGCTTGATTTCCGACGAGACGCGGGCGGAGATCGAGCGCCGGGCGGGCGAGGCCGTCGAGGCCGGCGTGCCGGATACCCTCGCGCGCGAGATCGCCAGCCTGGAGCCGCTCTATTCAGGCTGCGACATCGTCCGCATCGCGACCGAGCGAAGGCGTGGCGTCGAACACGTGGCGCGGGTCTATTTCACCGTCGGCCGCAGGCTCGAATTCGACTGGCTGCGCCGTTCCGCCGCTTCTCTGCCCGCCGAGACCGAATGGCAGGGCGCCGCCGCCGCCGCGGTGATCGACGACCTCTACCTCCAGCAGAGCGCGCTGACGGACTGCGTGCTGAACGATTCCGGCCGCGCCCGGGACGCGGCGGCGGCGGAGCGCTGGTGGACCGCCAATGGAGAACGCGTCGCTCGCGCAGAATCCCTGCTCGCCGATCTCCGCACCGCGGGCAGCCCCGACCTCGCGATGCTGACCGTCGCAAACCGGGAGATAAGTGGCCTTCTCGCCCGTTGAGCCCGGGGAACCCGCTCTACTGCGCTTCGAAACGGCCCTCGAAGGCGATCACCTCCCGGAAGCCCATCAACTCGTTGAAGTCGGCGAACGGGTGAAGCGCGGTATCGGCGGCGCCGGAGGAGCCGTGATCGCGCAGCGCGCGGTAGACCCGGCTCAGCGCCTCGGTGGCCGCGAGGAAGCCGGCGGCCGGGAAGATGGCGACACGGAACCCGATCGCCGCCAGCGCGTCCGGGGTGAGTACCGGGGTCAGACCGCCCTCCACCATATTGGCCATCAGCGGGGCATCGAGCAGCCGCGCGGCCTCCTCCATCTCCTCGACCGATGAGGGTGCCTCGTAGAACAGGATGTCGGCGCCGGCCTGCTGGAAGGCTTCCAGCCGGCGCAGCGCCTCGTCCCGGCTCGCGGCCTTGCGGGCGTCGGTGCGCGCGATGACCAGGAAGTCTTCGCTGAGCCGGGAATCCAGCGCGACCCTGATCTTGCGCACCATCTCTTCCAGCGGGATCAGGCGCATGCCCTCGGTGTGGCCGCATTTCTTGGGGAAGGCCTGGTCCTCGATCTGGATCGCGGCGACGCCGGCGCGCTCGTAGCCCTGGACCGTGTGGCGGACGTTGACGGTGCCGCCGTAGCCGGTATCGGCGTCGGCGATCAGCGGGGTCTTCGTGCCGGCCGCGATCTGGCCGGCGCGGGCGACCATCTCGGTATAGGTGGCGATCCCGGCATCGGGCAGGCCGAGATGCGAGGCGACGACGCCGGACCCGGTCATGTAGATCGCCGGAAAGCCCATCGAATCCGCGACGCGTGCCGAGATCATGTCGTAGACGCCGGGCGCGGCGATGAACTCGCCGGAGCGCAGCCGGTCGGCGAGAGCCCGGGTCTTGGGTACGGAACGGTCGTGCATTGGGGTCCTCCTCTCGGATCGGGACAAGCTACCCAGTTTGCTATTCGAGTCGAGGGCGGAGGCGAAGCGCGGCGACCGTTATCCAATCGGGCGCCGCAGGATTTTGTGAAAATCGGGAAAACCCTCTTGCGTCCTCTCAAAAACGACATATAGTTGTCATATTTCCACAAGACACGATATGTAGCGTGCCACTAAGGGGGGATCGATGACCTGGACACCGGAGAGGGTTGACAGCCTGGTTCGGCTTTGGTCGGACGGGTTGTCGGCGCGCCAGATCGCCGACAAGCTCGGCGGGGTAACGCGGAACGCCGTCATCGGCAAGGCGCACCGCCTCAACCTCCAGCGCGGAACGCCGACGCCCGAGCCGATGCCCGAACCGCCGCCGCCGCGGATCGACTACCCGATCACGCCGATGCCCGAGGTCAAGGGCTGGATGTGCCGCTGGCAGATCCCCGAGCCCGGCCGCTTCGGACTCCATATTTGCGGCAAGACGGTCCAGCCGGGGCGCCAGTTCTGCGCCGAGCATCTGACGGCGGCGTATCTGATGCGCAAGAGCAGCGCCGCCTGAGGCGTCCGCGACCGGGTCTCTACCGCGCCTCGATTGCCCGCCAGACCCAGTCGGCGAGCCGGATCAGCCGGTCGTCGGCGCCGATCGGGCCGACCAGCTGGACGCCGACCGGGAGGCCGTTAGGGCCGGCGAATGCGGGGATGGTGATGCAGGGGCCGTGCATCAATGTCCACACCCGGTTGAACGAGGACTTCTGGATCCCCGTCAGATCGTCGGACGGCTCGCCCGGCGCGCTCGCCGTCAGCACGAAGTCGAAGCGATCGAAAATTCCCGCCATCGCCGCGCGGCATCGCGCGGCGGTTTCCTGGGCCGCGGCGTAATCGGCATCGGACGCGCCTTCGCCGATCGCGACCTGGTCCCGGATCCAGTGGTTGAGCCGGTCGCGGTGACCGGCGATCTCCCAGGCGAGCGAGCGCCCGCCCTCGACCGCAGTGACGATCCGGAAAGCGTCTTCGACGGCATCGAAGACCGGCGGCAGGTCGATGCCGGTCACCCGCGCCCCCGCCCGGTCGAGCGCCGCCTCCGCCGCGTCGACCGCTTCGACGGTCGCGGGCTCCGCGTCTTCCCAGTTGGGCGCGCGGCAGACGGCGACGCGGAGCGCGCCGGGCGCCTCGTCGAAAGAGACCGGCGGCGCCTCGGTCATCGCCGCGCGGACCAGCGCGATGTCGCGCGGCGAGCGGGCGAAGATGCCGATGGTATCGAGGCTCGCACGCACATGGCGGAGCCCGCCGCGGTCGATCCCGTCGAGGCTCGCCTTGTAGCCGACCACGCCGCAGGAGGCGGCCGGCATGATCATCGAACCGCCGGTCTGGCTGCCGAGCGTGACGGGGACCATGAAATCGGCGACCGCCGCGGCCGAGCCGGAGGAGGAGACCCCGGGGCTGCGCGCGAAATCGCGCGGATTCTTGACCCCGACCGGTACCGGGCTCGCGAACTCCGTCGTGGTCGCCTTGCCGAGGATCACCGCGCCGGCCCGCCTGAGCGCGGCGACGCAGGCGGAGTCGCGCGCCGGGCGGTGACCCCGGTGGATCGGCGAGCCGTATTCGGTCGGCAGGTCGGCGGTATCGAAGATGTCCTTGATCCCCACCGGTATGCCCCTGAGCGGCCCGGAGCCCGCGGCGTCGGACATGCAGGCCTGGCCGAGAGCATGGGCGGGCTCCAGATGCGCCCAGGCGCCGATCTCGCCGTCGCGCTCGGCGATGCGGCCGAGGCAGGCGGTTACCAGAGCGCGCGACGTGGCGCTCCCGTCGGCAAGCCGCGCCGCGGCCTCCGTCGCGTCGATCTCGTTGAGCGCTTCGCTCATCGCCGTCTCCCTAGCTGAAGCGGACGTAGTCGAAGGTCGACGGGTCCTCGTGGTTGATGCCCCGGGCCGGCGGCGCCACCCAGCTCGCGATCTTGCCGGGCTCGACGACTCGCTTCATCAGCGACTGGACGAAGCCGCGGTCCTCCTCGTTGGGGAGCCAGTCGCCGTGGCGACGCGTCCACTCCGCCTCGGACAGGATCCTGCCCCTGGGCGAGACCCGGACATCGGCGAAGTTGCCGATGCGCCGGTCGAAGGCGCGGTGCGGCAGCTTGAACTGGAAGTCGATGCCGGACCGCTTGATGTGGCGGTTCCACCTTGTCATGCCGCGCTGGCAGTCCTTGATGTACTCCTCGCGCAGCCGCTCGTTGACCGCATTCAGCGCCGGCTGGTCCTCGAGCAGGATCTCGTCCCCCTTCACGACGTGGACCGGCCAGGTGCCGTCGAGCAGGCGGTGGTCGTCCTCGATCGCGGTTTCCTGGAAGCGGCCCTTGAGGCTCTGGTTGAAGTAGCTCGCCGCGTTGGTCGAGAGCTCCTGGCCGAACAAATCGAGCGACACGCTGAAGTGGAAGTTCATGAACTTCTGCAGGGTCGGCATGTCGATCGCGCCGGCCGCGCGCACCCGCTCGGGGTCGTCGGTCTTGAGCTCGTTCATCACCTCGCAGGTGCGCTGGATCACCCGTCCGACCCCGGTCTCGCCGATGAACATGTGGTGGCCCTCCTCGGTCAGCATGAACTGACAGGTCCGGGCCAGCGGGTCGAAGCCGGATTCGGCGAGCGAGGCGAGCTGGTACTTGCCGTCGCGGTCGGTGAAATAGGTGAACATGAAGAAGGACAGCCAGTCCGGCGTCTTCTCGTTGAAGGCGCCGAGGATGCGGGGCTTGTCGGGATCGCCGGAATGGCGCTCCAGCATGGCTTCCGCCTCCTCGCGTCCGTCGCGGCCGAAATAGGCGTGCAGGAGGTAGACCATCGCCCAGAGATGCCGCCCCTCCTCGACATTGACCTGGAAGATGTTGCGCAGGTCGTAGAGCGACGGGCAGGTGAGCCCGAGCATGCGTTGCTGCTCGACCGAGGCGGGCTCGGTGTCGCCTTGCGTGACGATCAGGCGGCGCAGCGTCGAACGGTACTCGCCCGGCACCTCCTGCCAGACGTCCTCGCCCTGGTGTTCGCCGAAGGAGATCTTCTTGTCCGGCGTCTCCGGGTTGACGAAGATTCCCCAGCGGTAGTCCGGCATCTTGACGAAGTCGTAATGCGCCCAGCCTTCGGGCTCGACGCTGATCGCGGTGCGCAGGTAGATGTCGAAGTTCCTGGTCCCCTCGGGGCCGAGCTCGTGCCACCAGCTCAGGAACTCGGGCTGCCAGGCTTCCAGCGCGCGCTGCAGCCGCCGGTTGTCGGCGAGGTCGACATTGTTGGGGATCCGCTCGTTGTAGTTGATCGCCACGGTCAAACCCTTCGTCTGTCGTACTGGCTCTTGCGGCCGGTGCCGTAGAGCTTGAGCGCGCCGTGCTCGCCGGCGGCGTTGGGCCGCTGGAAGATCCAGTTCTGCCACGCGCTCAGCCGCCCGAAGATCTTGGTCTCCAGGGTCTCGGGACCGGCGAAGCGGAGGCTCGCCTCCATGCCGGTCAGCGCATCGGGCGAGAAGCTCGCGCGCTCCTCGATGGCGATGCGGATCTCGTCCTCCCAGTCGATGTCGTCGGGGATGAAGGTCACCAGCCCGAGCGCCTCGGCGTCCCCGGCCTCGAGCGGCTCGCCGAGGCGTTCCTTCGCCTCGCTCACCCTGTCCGGCGCGGCGAGGAAGCGGCTCTCGATCCGCGTGAGCCCGCTCGACATCCGGTAGGGGCCGAAATTCATGCCGGTCAGCAGCACCGTCGCGGGCGGCTCGTTGCCGCCCTCGAAGACGCCGTCCAGCATGTAGGAACGATCGCTCGCGAGTGCGAGCTCCATGAGCGTGCCGGCGAAACAGGTCCCGGGCTCGATCAGCGCGATTAGGCTGCGCGAGCTCACGTCGACCCGCTTGAGCACGCGCTTGAGATAGAGCGTGGTCTCGCGCACCAGCCAGTCCCCGGCGTTGTCCAGCAGAGCCCGGTCGGCGGCGGCGACCATCGCCGGGTCGCCCGCGGTCCTGAACACCCAGGTGCCGATCTCCTGCTCGTTGAGCCTGAGCTCCATGATCGCGTCGTCGAGCTCGCGGGCCAGCGCGAGCGGCCAGAACGCGGTGCCGGCGGCGTGGATTCCCGCTGCGGTCGCGGGCGGCGCGGCCGCGGGCGCGCGGATGACGATGGTGGCGGTGGACCCCGCCCGGTCGAGCTCCACGGTCACGTGGTCGTAGGAGATGCGCGCCGCCTCGATGGTCCGCTCCAGCGGGGCGAGCGCGATACCCTCCGCGTCCCTGGGGCGGTCGGACCGGTCGGCGAATTCCGCGGCGCGTTCGGCCACGATCTCGTCGAAACGGGCGCCGGGGACGAGCTCGTCGATCAGGTTCCAGTCGACGGCCCGCCTGCCGCGCATGCCTTCCGAGGTGGTGCAGAAGAAATCGGCGTGGTCGTGGCGCACCTTCCGCTTGTCGACCAGCCGGGTGAGCCCGCCGGTGCCGGGGAGGACTGCGAGTAACGGGAGCTCGGGCAGCGAGACCGTCGAGGAGCCGTCGTCGATCAGCATGATGTAGTCGCAGGCAAGCGCCAGCTCGTAGCCGCCGCCCGCCGCGGTGCCGTTGATCGCGCAGATGAAGGTCTGGCGCGAATTCTCGGTCGCGTCCTCGATCCCGTTGCGGGTCTCGTTGGTGAACTTGCAGAAATTGACCTTGTGGGCGTGCGAGGACTGGCCGAGCATGTTGATGTTGGCGCCGGCGCAGAACACCCTGGGCTTGTCCGAGGTGACGACGACGCAGCCCACCTCGGGGTGCTCGAAGCGCAGGCGCTGGATCGCGTCGTAGAGCTCGATGTCGACGCCGAGGTCGTAGGAGTTGAGCTTGAGCGCATAGCCCGGCGCGAGCGTCGCGCTCTCGTCGACATCCATCGCCAGCCTGGCGACACTGCCGTCGATGCTCAGCCTCCAGTGCCGATAGGCGTCGGGCCGGGTCTGGATGTCGATCCGCCCGGTCTCTTCGGCGGTCCGGACATCGCCAGCGGTCTCAGCCATTGCCCCCTCCGGATAGAAACGTCGCCGGTTTGCGCCTCCACGAAGATTATTTAACCATCAATTGTTTAATTGTCAACAATTGATTGGGCGACAATCTCTGCGCGGCGGCACCGCGCCGGCGAGCTTAGGGTCTTCGGTATCGAGGTGCCACCCTCGCCCGGCGAAAGCGATCCGGGACGGTTGCGGACCGGCTTCCCCGGCAGCAGAATTCGAAACCGAAAGCAACAGGATTTCAACCGCTTATGGCGAAGGGTGCGGCGAGGGCGTGAGATGTTCTGGAGGATGAGGCGCCGCTTGCGGCGCGCTATCGCCCGATCCTGGCGGCTGTCGAAGCTGTGGTACCGTCTCCACGGGCTGTCGCTCGCCGGCGCGCCGGACGAGAAGATCTGGTATTTCGCCTTCGGCGCCAACATGCACGACGGCGTGTTCCGCGAACGCCGCGGCATGCGCCCCGTCGAATGGCGGGTGGGCCGGATCGAGGGCTATCGACTGCGCTTCAACCTGGAAGGCCGACCGAGGGGCCGGGCCGCGCCCGCCAATATCGAGCCCAGCGCCGGCGACGAGGTCTGGGGGGTGGTCTACCGGATCAGCAGGCGGGATCTCGTCCGGCTGAACAGCACCGAAGGCGTGCCCGGAGGCTTTTATCGCCCGCTATGGCTGGATGCCGAGGATTCCGAGGGACGCCCGATCGAGGCGGTCGCCTATGTTGCCGCGGGCGGCGAAACCGACGGGCGGCCGTCGCTCCGCTACATCACATTGTTGCGCGAGGGCGCCCGCGCTCACGGCTTGCCCGCCCACTGGATCGACAAGCTCGAACGCGTCCGCCCGGCCGACGCGTAGCGCCGCCGGATACGCCCTTTACCGGGAGGAATTGCGACCCTAGGCTGGCCGCCGGCACTGCGGAATCGCGTCAAGAGGTTCACCCCGGGACCATGTCGCAACCGGCTCCACGCCCCGCGCCGGCTTCGGCGCGGCCGAGGGAACATGCGCTTCTCGCCTGGCTCGAGGAGGCTGCGTCGCGGCTTCCGGACAAGACCTTCGTGCACAGCATCGACCAGGGCCGCGCGATCTCGTTTGCCGGGATGCATGACCTCGCCGGGCGGGTCGGCACCGCGCTTCGGGCGCGCGGGATCGGCGCCAACGACCGGGTGGCGCTGCTGTCGGGCAACTCGCTCGAACACCTGATCGTCTATCTCGGCACGATGTGCCACGGCGCCACGGTCTGCACGGTGCAGGTCGATATGAACCGGGCCCATCTGGGCGAGATCCTGCGCGCCCTCGACCCCGCGCTGACCCTCCACGAGGACGCGCTCGGCCTCGACGCGCTGGCCGCGTCCGCGCCCGGCGAGTGGCGGGCGCTCGGGCGGTGGGATAACGGGGACGGCTTCTTCGCCGAGCTCGCGCGGACGCAAGGCGCACCACGGACCCCGCTCAACGCCTATGGCGACGTCGCCTCGATCTTCTACACCTCCGGCACCGCCTCCAAGCCCAAAGGCGTGGTCTGCAGCTTCGCCGAGCTGCTGGAGAACGTGGAGCCCACCGCGGACGCCTTCGGAATCGGGGAGGGGGACCGGGTGCTCGACTTTCGCTCCTATAACTGGATGTCGGCGCAGGTGCTGAGCTTCCTCGGTCCTCTCGCGCGCGGCGCCACGCTCTACATGGCGCGCAAGTTCTCGCAGAGCCGCTATTTCGCCTGGATCCGCGACTTCGACATCACCATCGCCGCCTGCAACCCGACCGCGATCAACATGCTGGTCAATCGGCCGATCGCGATCTCCGGCGCCGACCTGCCGCATCTCCGCTATATCACCTCGAGCTCGGCCGCGCTGATGGTGGCCGACTGGAAGGCGTTCGAGGAGATGTACGGAATCCGCATCGCCCAGGGCTGCGGCACCAGCGAGACCGGCTGGATCGCAGGCTCCAACGAGCGCACCAGGCGGATGGGCTCGGTGGGCCGGCCGCACGCCTACCAGAACCTCGCCATCGTCGACGAGGCGGGGAACCCGCTGCCGGCCGGCGAGATCGGCGCCATCGAGATGGGCCGCCACCCGGACAACGAGTTCCGCTACCTCGCCGAGGACGGGAGCTACCGGGTCAATTCGCGGGGCCGCGCGCGGACCGGCGATCTCGGCTATCTCGACGCCGAGGGCTATCTCTACATCACCGGGCGGGCCAGGGACCTGATCATCCGGGGCGGCATCAACATCGCGCCGACCGAGATCGACAATTTGGTGCTGCAGATGCAGGGGGTCGCAGAGGCGGCGACCGTCGGCGTCCCCGATCCGATCTACGGCGAGGAAGTCGTGGTCTATGTTGTGCCGAAGCCCGGCGCGACGCTCGACGAGGCGGCGGTCCTTAGCCATTGCGGGAGCGCGCTCCCGCTCGCCAAGCGCCCGAAGCGGGCGATCTTCCTGGACGCGCTCCCCAAGTCGGAGCGCGGCAAGATGGACCGCCAGGCGCTTCTCGCCCAATGGCGCGAGACGCAGCGGGCACACGCGTGAGGAGAGACCCCATGGAGCGAAGCCGGATCGCCGGGCGGGGCAAACCCCGCCCGCCCCAGACCTTCCGCTACGAGAAGCCAGCGGCGCAGTCGGGCGCCAAGGCGATCGTCTCGCTCTGCCAGACCGACATCATCCGCGGCGCCGTGCAGGTGGTGCGCGAGGGCGGCGACAACAACCTCCATTCGCACACGGGGATGGACGGGTTCTGGATGGTGCTCAGCGGTCGGGTGCGCTGGCACGGCCCGGACGGCGTGATCGGCGAGTTCGGCGTCCACGAGGGCATCGTCATGCCGCGCAACGCGCGGTACTGGTTCGAGTCCGTCGGCACGGACCCGCTGGAACTCCTCCAGGTCGTCGCCTTCGACCGCGGCGTCCGCAACGAGCGCGTCGACGTCGAGCCGCGCAAGCTCGACGTCGACGCCACCGAGAGGTTCGACGGTCGGACCTAGTTTTCCATCGCTCCACAGTCAGGACACGCACATGGCCAAGCGCCCGAACTTCCTTCTCGTCATCACCGACCAGCAGCGGGCGGACTATCTCGCCTGCGCCGGGCATCCGGTGCTGAGGACGCCCAACATCGACTCGATCGCCGAGGGAGGGCGGCGATTCGACCGGTTCTACGTCGCGACCCCGGTCTGCATGCCGAACCGCGCGACCCTGATGACCGGGCGCATGCCGTCGCTGCACGGGGTGCGCTCGAACGGCACCGCCCTCACGCTGCGCGCCAACACCTTCGTCGATTTGATGCGGACGCATGGCTACCGGACGGCGCTGCTGGGCAAGAGCCACCTCCAGAACATGACCGGCATGCCGGCCATCCTCGAACGCGCGGACCCGCCGGAGGGCCATCTGGCTCCGCCCGAGGGGTTCGTGGAGGCGATGCGCCGCAGCGGCGAGGACGGGCCGGTCGATGCCGAGTCCCCGCAGGGCTGGCGCGACGACCCGGACTGGGACCTGCACTACCCGTTCTACGGCTTCGAGCGCGTCGACCTCTGTACCGAGCACGGCGACAAGGTGGGCGGGCATTACTGGCAGTGGCTGAAGGGGCGCCACGCCGATCCGGCGAGCCTGCGCGGGCCGGAGAACGCGCTGCCGCACGACTACTCCATGCCGCAGGCCTGGCGCACCGCGGTGCCGGAGGAGCTCTACCCGACGACCTATGTCGCCGAGAGCACGGTCGATTTCCTCGAATCCCACGCGCGCGAGGGGGGCGATGCGCCGTTCTTCGCCATGGCCTCCTTCCCCGACCCGCACCATCCCTTCACCCCGCCGGGCAAGTACTGGGGGATGTACGACCCCGACGACATGACGCTCGACGCCTCGTTCGCCGCCAACCGCGAGCCGCCGCCCCATGTCCGCTGGGCGCGCGAGAAGCGCGAGGCGGGCGAGGCGGTGACCGACAGCCAGTCGCTGTTCGCGGTCTCCGAGCGCGAGGCGCGGGAGGCCTGCGCGCTCACCTGCGGGATGATCGCCATGATCGACGACGCGGTGGGCGAGATCCTGGCGGCGCTCGACCGCCTCGGCCTCGCCGACGACACGGTGGTGATCTTCACCGCCGACCACGGCGACTATCTCGGCGATCACCGGATCATGCTCAAGGGGCCGGTCCACTACCAGAGCCTGATCCGGGTGCCGTTCCTGTGGAAGGACACCGCCGGCCGCGCCGCGCCCACCGGCGCGACGGCGACGCTCGCCGGCACGCTCGACATCGCCCGCACCGTGCTCGATCGCGCCCGCATCGCGCCCTATAACGGCATCCAGGGCCGGTCGCTCATGAAGCTGGTCGACGGCGCGCCCGACGATCCCGACGCCGACGTGGTGATCGAGGACGACCAGCAGCGCACCATCCTCGGCTTCGACTCCCCGCCCCGCGTGCGCACGCTGGTCACCAGGCGCTGGCGCATGACGCTCTATGACGGCGTGGGCTGGGGCGAGCTCTACGACCTGGAGAACGACCCCTCCGAGCTGGTCAATCTGTGGGACGACCCGGCGGCGAGCGCGGGCCGGGCCGAGTGCATGGAACGCCTCGCCCGGCGCCAGATGGACCTGGTCGACCGCAGCCCGCTGCCGACCAACCGGGCGTAGGCAACGCCGCTCTACGCCCCGATGCTCTATGCTCCGGCCCGTGTCGAGACGACCCGGAACCGGAGGAGAGAGCTGCCATGACCATGGTGCGTATCGGCGATGCCGTCAGGCGGGGCGAGGATTTCAGGCTTTTGCGGGGGCGGGGGCGCTATCTCGACGACGTCGCGGCGCCCGGCCAGGCCCGCGCCTTCGTGCTGCGCTCGCCGCACGCGCATGCCGAAATCCGTTCCATCGACACCGGCGCGGCGCTCGCGGCGCCGGGCGTGCTCGCGATCCTGACCGGCGACGATCTCGCCGAGCGCGGGCTCGGCACGGTGCGGGCGGTGCTGCCCACCCGGCGCGCCGACGGCTCGCCGGGCTTCAAGACGCCGCAGCCGCTCCTGGCCCAGGGCCGCGCCCGCATGGCCGGTCAGGCGGTCGCCTTCATCGTCGCCGAGACGGTCGATGCGGCCAAGGACGCCGCCGAGCTGATCGACGTCGACTACGCCCCGCTGCCGGCGCTGGCGACGGCGGACGATGCGCTCGCCCCCGGCGCGCCTTCGGTGTGGGACGACAACCCCGGCAACGAGGCCTTCACCCACGAGGTCGGCGATGCGGCGGCGGCGGCGGACGGGCTCGCCAGGGCGGCTCACGTCGTGCGCCACCGGGTCTGCGTCAACCGGGTGACCGGCAACCCGATGGAGCCGCGCGGCTGCCTCGCCCGGTACGACGCGTACGAGGACCGCTACACCATCCGCGCCACTATCCAGTCGGCGCACGGCATCCGCGCGATCCTGGCGGAACAGATCTTCGGGCTGCCGCAGGGAAGGTTCCGCGTGGTGTGCGACAACATGGGGGGCGGCTTCGGGACCCGCGGCGGCTGCCTGCCGGAATACGCGCTCGCGCTCTGGGCGTCGGAGGTCGTCGGCCGGCCGGTGAAATGGGTGGCCGAGCGCTCCGAATGCCTGCTGACCGACGAGCAGGCGCGCGGCGGCTTCGTCGATGCCGAGCTCGCGCTCGATTCGGAGTACCGGTTCCTCGCGCTGCGCACCCACACCAAGGTGCCGATCGGCGCCTATTACACGTCGGACCGCAATTTCGGATCGACGGTGACCGGGCTCGGCGGGCTCGCCGGGGTGTACCGGACGCCGGCGATCCACGCCAGGGTGACCGGCGCCTTCACCAACACCATGACCAACGCCCAGTATCGCGGCGGCGCCAAGCCCGAGCCCTGCCACGTCATCGAGGCGATGGTCGATGTCGCCGCGCGCGAGCTCGGCGTCGACCCGGCCAGGCTGCGCGAGATCAACACGCTCGACCCCGGCGAGCTGCCGCACCGGACGTGCCTCGGCGCGGTCTACGATTGCGGCGAGTTTCCCGCCAACCAGGCGCGCGCGCTCGAGACCGGCGGCTACGCGGACTTCGAGACCCGCCGGGCGGAAGCGCTGGAGAAGGGCAGGCTGCTCGGCATCGGCATGTCGCAGACCATCTCGGGCGTCGCCATGACCAACTACGAGCATGCCGAGATCCGCTTCGATTCGGGCGGCGGCATCACCCTGCTCACCGGCGCGATGGATCACGGCCAGGGCCACGGCACGACGTTCCGCCAAATTCTGGCCGACCGGCTCGGCATCGACATGGACGACATCCGCTACCGCTACGGCGATACCGACGCGGTCACCGCCGGGGTCGGCACCTTCAACGCCCGCTGCGCCGCGCTCGCCGGCTCCGCGGTGGTCCAGGCGGCAGACAAGATCGTGGACAAGGGCAGGCGGATCGCCGCCCATATGCTGGAGGCGGCGGAGGCCGACATCGAGTTCTCCGGGGGACGGTTCGGCATCGCCGGCACCGACCGCACGGTCACGCTCGCCGAAATCGCGCGGGCCGCGTTCCAGAAACCCAGACTGCCGCCGGACATCGAGCCCGGGCTCTACGAGCGGGGCGATTTCGGCAGCGACGACGGGCCGGTCTATCCCAACGGGTTCCATCTCGCCGAAATCGAGATCGACCGCGAGACCGGGCGGGTCCGGCTGGTGCGCTACAACTGCGTCGACGATGCCGGCACCGTGCTCAACCCGATCCTGTTCGACGCCCAGGTGCATGGCGGCATCGTCCAGGGCGCCGGTCAGATCCTGATGGAGGACGTGAACTACGACCGGGACGGC
Source organism: Defluviicoccus sp. (assembly GCA_028821395.1). GTDB lineage: Bacteria > Pseudomonadota > Alphaproteobacteria > MPNO01 > MPNO01 > MPNO01. The sequence continues at coordinate 28,944 of JAPPGP010000044.1, read as the reverse complement.
CAGCTGCTGTCGGGCTCGTTCATGGACTACGCGATGCCGAGGGCCGACGATTTCTGCCATTTCGAGCTCGCCGCCAACGAGGTGCCCACGGAACGCAACCCGCTCGGCGTCAAGGGCGTGGGCGAGGCCGGGACCGTCGGCGCGATGCCGTCGATCATGAACGCCGTCAACGACGCACTGCACCGCATCGGCGCCCCGCCGGTCGAAATGCCGGCGACCGCGGAGAAGGTCTGGCGGGCGATGCGCCGGGCGGGCGGCTAGGGCGCGAACCCGGGTCACCAGCGCCGGTCGACGGGGAGTTGGTCGAACACCTTGTCGATCGAAACCAGGGCGCAGCTCTCCAGCAGCGCCTGGGCGGCCAGCAGCCGGTCCCAGGGATCGCGATGCGCCCAGTCGAGCTGGGCGGCGTATTCCGCGTGGTCGTGGTCGATGGCGAGCTCTCCCACGGCGTTGCGCCGGAGCGCGGCGCGCAGCTCTTGCGGCGGCAAGCTCACCCGCCTGCGTCCCGCCTTGAGTTCGATCTCGTAGACCGAGGCCGCGCTGACCAGAACCGGGTTCGCGGCGTCCAGAATCAGGTCCCGCGCGACGGGCGAGAGCCTGGGGCTGCCTGCCAACCACCAATAGACCGCGTGGCTGTCGAGCAGCAGCCTCACCGACCGGGCGCGCGTCCGCGCCAGATACCGAGCGAGTCGGTGCCCGCGCCCGCGTCGATCGCCGCCTGTTCGGGATCCTCGGCGTCGAACAGATCGTCGGGCAAGCGCAGATGCGCCAGCGGCGCGGACTCGCGTTCTTCCCGCTCGACCGGCGGCAGCAGCCGGGCATGGGGCTTATCGCCCTTCTCGATCAGGATCTCCTCCCCGGACCGGGCGCGGTCCAGAATCTCCGAGAAGCGAGCGCGGGCCTCCGCGACCTTGTACGTGGCGGGCGGCACGATGGAACTCCCCTGTCTGCGGCGAAAGGCCTATTGTACAACAGGGTTGGTCATTTGCAAGGAGGGGTAATCCCGCTCAGCCGTTCCACAGCCGTTCGCTGGCGAGCCTCGCGCCCTCGGCGAGCGCGCCGAGCTTGGCCCATTGCACGCTCGGGTGGACGCGGCGGTGGAACGGGCCCTGCGCGAATCCGCAATCGGTCGAGGCGATGACGTTCTCCCGCCCGACCAGCCCGGCGAGACGCACGATGCGCTCGGCGACCAGCTCGGGATGCTCGACGACATTGGTGGCGTGGCTGATCACGCCCGGGATCAGCAGCTTGCCGTCCGGCAGCGCGACGTCCTTCCACACCGCCCATTCGTGCTCGTGGCGCGGGTTCGCCATCTCCAGCACGTAAGCGCCGGCGTTGACGCTCAGGATCAGGTCGACGATGTCGCGGATCGGTACGTCGCTGGTATGCGGGCCGGGCCAGCTCCCCCAGCAGACGTGGTAGCGCACCCGTTCCGGCGGGATCCCGTCGAGCGCGTGGTTGAGCGCCTCCATGTGGAGACCGAGCCACTCGCGGAAGTCCCGCATGGTCGCCGGCGGAACCATGCGGTCGTAGGTGACCGCGGCGCGCGCGTCGTCGATCTGGACCAGCAGGCCGGACTCGGCGATGGTGCGGTACTCGACCCGCATGGCATCGGCGATGGCGAACACCAGCGCCTCGTCGCTCTCGTAGTACTCGTTCCTGCGGTCGGGGATGACGCTCGCCGGCGCGGCGACGGGCAGGAACCCCTCCGCCACGTCCACCTCCGCGAGCGCCGCCCTGAAATTCGCGATGTCGCGCGCGAGCGCATCCTGGCCGGTATAGGCGATCGGCGCGACGCAGACCGACTCGTATCGCGCGCCGGCGCCGCCGTCGAAGCGTCCCTGCGCCCGGTCATGCGCGTCGAGCTCGGCGTAGAACTCGGGAAAGCGCTCCCGGTCGAGGCCGCGCGCGAACGGGTCGGCCGCGCCGGGCGCCACCGGGCGCCGCTCGAACCCGTCCAGCCGTTCGAGCACGTATTGCGACCAGCTTATCGACTTGCCGAACTCGCCGTCGCTGATCACGTCGATCCCGGTCTCCGCCTGGCGCCGCGCGATCTCCGCCACCGACTCGGCGAGCACGCTCCGGTGATACGCCTCGTCCACCGCGACGCCGTTCTGTCTTGCCGTGAGGATGTCCCGGATCGCCTTCGGCCGGATCAGGCTCCCCACATGGGTGGTGAGAATGCGCTCCTCGCTCCGTTTCACCGGGCCGGACTCCTCTCCGAGGTGGACCGGGCGGAACCTAGCAGGAAAGGGGCGTCCCCCGCGACGCCTTGACCGCCGCACGCGGTTGCGGCAATTGGGGCGGGGAGGAGCGCATCATGGACGGAACGGAGGCGGTCCCGACCGGGGCGCATTGGGGGATCTACGACGTGCTGGTCTCGGACGGGCGCGTGGTCGGCGCGCGGCCGTGGGCGGAAGACCCCGACCCGGCGCCGCTCTACGCCGCGCTGCCCGAGACGGTCGACCATTCGACGCGGGTCGCCCGGCCGATGGTGCGCGCGGGCTACCACAACGCCGGGCCCGATTCCGACACGGCGGGGCGCGGCGCCGAGCCCTTCGTTCCGGTCTCCTGGGAGCGCGCGCTCGACCTGGTTGCAAGCGAGCTCGAACGGGTGAAGCGCGCGCACGGCAACGAGGCGATCTATGCCGGCAGCTACGGCTGGGCGAGCTCGGGCAAGATCCAGCACCCGCGCACGCTGCTCCGCCGGCTGCTCAACCTCCATGGCGGCGCGACCGACCATGTCGGCAACTACAGCTGCGGGGCCGCGCTGGTCGTGGTGCCGCATATCCTCGGGACCGCCGCGCCGGTCGGCATGCAGGCAACGGAGTGGCGCAACATCGCCGCCCACACGGAGCTGATCGTGAGCTTCGGCGGCATGGCGCCTAAGAACTTGCAGGTCTCGTTCGGCGGGCCCGGCCCGCATGTCGCGCGCGGCTGGATCGAGCGGCTCGGCGAAGCCGGGATCGAGGCGGTGTCGATCACCCCGCTCAGGGACGACACGGTGGCGGCGCTCGGCGCGCGCTGGATGCCGGTCCGCCCCAACGCCGACACCGCGCTGATGCTCGGGCTCGCCCACACGCTGGTCGCCGAAGACCTGCACGACCGCGGCTTTCTCGACCGTTATTGCGTCGGATTCGAACGGTTCCGCGCCTATCTCGAGGGTGCGAGCGACGGTGTCGCCAAGGACGCGGACTGGGCCGCCGCGCGCTCGGACATCGCGGCCGACGAGATCCGGGCGCTCGCCCGCGGCATGGCGGCGGCCCGCACCATGATCACGCTGAGCTACTCGCTACAACGCGCCGATTGGGGCGAGCAGCCGATCTGGATGGGGATTGCCTTGGCCTGCATGCTGGGCCAGATTGGGCTTCCGGGGGGCGGATTCGGCATCGGCTACGGCGCGATGGGCTCGATCGGCAACCCGAAGATCGCGGCCGGGCCGCGCGGGCTGCCTGTGGGGAAGGACCCGACCGGGAGCTTCATCCCGGTCGCGCGCATCGCCGACATGCTGCTCGACCCCGGCGGCGAGTACGACTTCGACGGCAAGCGGCGGACCTATCCCGACATCCGCATGGTCTGGTGGGCCGGCGGCAACCCGTTCCACCACCACCAGGACCTGAACCGGCTGCTGCGCGCCTGGCGCAAGCCGGAGACCATCGTCGTGCAGGACCCGTTCTGGACCCCCGCCGCGCGCCATGCCGACATCGTGCTGCCGGCGGCGAGCGCGCTGGAACGCAACGACATCGGCGCCGGGACGCGCGATTCCACGATCTACGCAACGCGCCGCGCGGTGGAGCCGCTGGGCGAGGCGCGGAGCGACTACGACATCGTCACCGCGCTCGCCGAACGGCTCGGCTTCGCCGAAGAGTTCACCGAGGGCAAGGGGGAGCTCGACTGGATCCGCGAGAGCTATGACGGCTTCGCCGCCCGGATGGCGCGCGAGGGGGAGGAGCTGCCGCCCTTCGATGAGTTCTGGCGGGACGGCAGGGTGCGCGTGACCGAGCCCGAGGGCGACTTCGTCCTGTTCGCCGATTTCCGCGCCGATCCCGAGGCGCACCCGCTACGGACCCCGTCCGGGCGGATCGAGATCTTCTCCGAGACCGTCGCCGGCTTCGGCTACGACGACTGCCCCGGCCATCCGGTATGGCTCGAGCCGCGCGAATGGCTGGGGGCGCCGCTCGCCGCCCGGTTTCCGCTGCATCTGGTCTCCAACCAGCCGGCGACCCGGCTGCACAGCCAGCTCGATCCGTCCCCGGTCAGCGCGTCGGGCAAGGTGGCGGGGCGCGAGGCGGCGACCATCCACCCGGACGACGCCGGCCCGCGCGGCATCGCCGACGGCGACGTGGTGCGCATCCACAACGACCGCGGCCAGTGCCTCGCCGGCGCCAGGCTCAGCGAGGCGGTGCGCCCGGGCGTGGTCGTGCTGCCGACCGGGGCGTGGTACGACCCGGCCGAGCCCGGGACGGTCGGCACGCTCGACCGCCACGGCAACCCCAACCTGCTGACCCACGACCACGGCACCTCCCGCCTCTCCCAGGCCACCGCAGCGCATTCCGCGCTGGTCGAGATCGAGCGCTGGGACGGCCCCGCCCCGCCGGTCGCGGTGCACGCCCCGCCCGCCGTGGCGGAGGCGGGGTAAGGCGGGGCCGGTCTCGCCTTCACCGTTGCCGCTGCCCCTTTCGTCATGGCCGGCCCCCGGATCACGGTCCGGGGCTGGTTGCGGCCATCCACGCCCGCCGCCCCCAATTCAAGCGGCCGGGGCGATACCCAGTATGGATGCCCGGACTTGTTCCACCGTTGTCCGGTTTAGCCTTCGACGCGGGCCACACCCGGTTCTCCCTGCTCCTCCGCCGCCCCCACCACCTGTCATGGCCGGACTTGATCCGGCCACCCATGCGGCATCTCCGCGCGCACGGCGACCCGGCTGGAAGGATGGCGCTGGGGGGGGCCGGCCCGGCTCTCCATGCACCGCCCATGGGTGCCCGGATCAAGTCCGGGCATGACGTGTGGGGGAGGCGTGGGGACGGGTCAGGCCACCCCCGGCTCTGAAGGCACCGCCCGTGGGGGCCCGGAACGAGTCCGGGCATGACGGGTGAGGGGACGCGGAATCGAAGGGCGACGAACGTCGCAAGCGGGACGCCACGCGAGGCCGAACGGTCTTGCCTTGCCGCCTCGCCGCGGGGACAATCCGCAAAGGCTTGGGATGGGGCGGAGCGATGGCCACGGTCCTGGAAGAGAGACATATCAGCGACGAAGAGCGGGCGGCGTGGCGGCGCGACGGGGCGCTTTGCCTGCGCGGCGTCGTCGCGCCGGAGTGGCTTGCGCTGCTCGCCGAGGGGATGGATGCGGCGATCGCCGAGCCGAGCGAGGTCGCCAAGGATTACGGCGAGGGCGAGAGCCGGTTCCACACCGATCACGGCATGTTCCTGCGCTTCGAGCAGTTCCGCCGCTTCATGCACGAATCGCCGATGGCGAGACTCGCCGCCGAGCTGATGGGGGCGAGCCGGATCAACCTCTATGACGAGCATTTGCTGATCAAGGAGCCGGGCACCGACACGCCGACCTGGTGGCATCACGACTTGCCCTATTTCCGCATCAAGGGCTCGCAGATCTGCAGCTTCTGGGTGCCGCTCGATCCCGTGACGGAGGAAACGGGCTCGCTCCGCTTCGCGGTCGGCTCGCACGCCTGGGGCAAGCTGTTCCGCCCGGTCAGGATCGGAAGGGGGGATTTCGTGCCCGAGACCGAGCAGTTCGACGACACGGTGCCCGACATCGACGGCGATCCCGAGCGCTACCCGACGGTCTGCTTCGACCTCGAGCCGGGCGACGTGGCGGTGTTCCACGGCGCGACCCTGCACGCCGCCAACGGCAACCCGCTGCCGACGCCGCGCCGCGCGGTCTCGCTCCGCTTCTGCGGCGACGACATCACCTGGAACCCCGGGCGCTACTCGCCGACCTTCTACGACGCGCCGCATCTCGTCGAGGGCGGGCCGATCGACGCCGAGATCTTTCCGAGACTCTGGACCCGCTGACCGAACGGCGTTACGGCCAGGCGACGACGGGCGGCAGCGACATCAGGATCGCCTCCACGTTGCCGCCGGTCTTCAGCCCGAACTCGGTGCCCCGGTCGTAGAGCAGGTTGAACTCGACATAGCGCCCGCGCCGGATGAGTTGATGGGCGCGTTGCGCCTCGGTCCAGGGCGCCGCCATGCGCTCGCGGACGATCCCGGGATAAGCTTCCAGAACCGCGCAGCCGACATCCCGGGTGAAGGCGAAATCGGCCTCCCAGTCGCCGCTCTCCAGATTGTCGTAGAAGATGCCGCCGGCGCCGCGCGGCTCGTCCCGGTGGGGCAGGAAGAAATAGTCGTCGCAGGCCTGCCGGTAAGCCGCGTAGCGGCCGGGATCGTAGGGGTCGCAGGCGGCCTTGAGCGCGGCGTGGAAAGCGGCCGCAGCATCCTCGTCCGGGTAGATCGGGGTCAGGTCGCCGCCGCCGCCGAACCAGGCCTTGGCGGTGACGATGAAGCGCGTGTTCATGTGCATCGCCGGCACCAAAGGCGAGCACGGATGGGCGACCACCGAGATTCCGCTCGCCCAGAAGCGCGGATCGGCCTCCGCGCCCGGGATGCGGTGCTGGAACTGCGCCGAGAAGCGGCCGTGGACGGCGGAGAAGTTGACGCCGATCTTCTCGAACACGCGGCCCTTCATGATCGACATCTCGCCGCCGCCGCCGTCCGAGCCGTCCCCGGTCGGCCGCCGCCAGGTGCTGCGTTCGAACCGCCCGAGCGCGCCGGGCCCGTGCGCATGCTCGTCCTCCAGCGCTTCGAAGGCGGCGCAGAAACGGTCGCGCAGGGTACGGAACCATGCCGCCGCGCGCTGCTGCCTGTCCGCGACCGTCATCGCCACCTGGGTCCTTGATTCGGAGACGGATTCGATTATACCCGTTGCCCTGCCCGTTGCGCGATCAGGGCGGCGGGCGGCGGTTCCGGAGGCGGCCGCGCGGCCGCATTCCCGGGCAGCGTTGCGGTGCGCGCCGGTGGCGGCTAGTTTTCGCCGCTGCGGACCGAAACGTGTTTTCCTGCCCTGCCGAGAGGTTGCTCCATGGCGGATTCCGAGGACACCAGGGCCGGCGACGGCCACGGCGAGACGCGCCGCGATTTTCTCTATCTGGCGACCGGCGCGTTCGGCGCCGCGGGCAGCGCGGTCGCGCTCTGGCCGCTGATCCACCAGATGAGCCCGGCCAAGGACACGCTGGCGCTGGCCACCACCGAGGTCGACCTGTCGCCGATCGAGGCCGGGCAATCGATCACCGTGGTGTGGCGCGGCAAGCCGGTCTTCGTCCGCCGCCGGACCGAGGCCGAGATCGAGCAGGCGGCGGCGGTCGCGCTCGACGACCTGCCCGATCCCCAGTCGGACGGGCAGCGGGTCAAGAGGCCGGAATGGCTGATCGTGGTCGGCGTCTGCACCCATCTCGGCTGCATCCCCAAGGGGCAGGCGACGGGCGACAGGAAGGGCGATTTCGGCGGCTGGTTCTGCCCCTGCCACGGCTCGCACTACGACACGTCGGGACGCATCCGCAAGGGGCCCGCGCCGGAGAACCTGGCGGTGCCGTCCTACGAGTTCCTGTCCGACAGCCTCGTGCGCATCGGCTAGGGGGGAAGGTCCATGCCGCAGCCCTGGATGAAGAACCGCCTGGTCCAGTGGATCGACTACCGCCTGCCGATGTTCTCCTTCGCCGAGAAGGAGCTGATCGACTACCCGACGCCGCGCAATCTCAGCTACTGGTGGAATTTCGGCTCGCTCGCCGGGATCGTGCTGGTCATCATGATCGTGACCGGCATCGTGCTGGCGATGCACTACACGCCGCATGTCGACCACGCCTTCGACAGCGTCGAGCGCATCATGCGCGACGTGAACTATGGCTGGCTGATCCGCTATATCCACACCAACGGCGGTTCGGCCTTCTTCGCCATCGTCTACATCCACATCTTCCGCGGGCTGTACTATGGCTCCTACAAGTCGCCGCGCGAGATCCTGTGGATCCTCGGCGTGGTCATCCTGCTCTGCATGATGGCCACCGCGTTCATGGGCTACGTGCTCCCCTGGGGCCAGATGAGCTTCTGGGGCGCGACCGTGATCACCAATTTCTTCTCGGCGATACCCATCGTCGGCGACACCATCGTGACCTGGCTGTGGGGCGGCTTCACGGTCGACAACCCGACGCTCAACCGGTTCTACAGCCTGCACTATTTGATGCCCTTCGTGATCGTCGGCGTGGTCGCCCTGCACCTGATCGCGCTGCACCAGCACGGCTCGAACAACCCGCTCGGCATCGACGCCAAGGGGCCGCAGGACAAGATCCCCTTCCACCCCTACTACACCGTCAAGGACATGTTCGGGCTGAGCGCGTTCCTGACGATCTTCGCGGGATTCGTGTTCTTCGCGCCCAACTTCTTCGGCGAGCCGGAGAACTACATTCCGGCCAACCCGCTGCTGACGCCGCCGCATATCGTGCCCGAATGGTACTTCCTGCCGTTCTACGCGATCCTCCGCGCGATTACCTTCGACATCTGGTTCCTGTCGGCCAAGCTGCTCGGCGTCGTCGCGATGTTCGGCTCCGTCCTGGTCCTGTTCATCGTCCCCTGGCTCGATCGCTCGCCGGTGCGCAGCGCGCGCTACCGGCCGATCTACAAGCAGCTCTTCTGGGTGCTGGTGATCGACTGCCTGGTGCTGGGCTGGGTCGGCGGCAACCCGCCCGAGGGCATGTTCGTGATCATCGGCCAGGTCGCGACGCTCTACTACTTCGCCCATTTCCTGATCCTGATGCCGCTGCTCTCGGTGATCGAGACGCCGCGCCCGCTGCCGACCAGCATCGCCGAGCCGGTGCTGGGAGGAAGCGCCGGGCCGCCGGCGGCGGCGCCGCAGCCGATGGAGAAGGCGCAATGAGGCGGACCGCACGCGCCATCCTCGCCGCGCTCGTCGTGATCGGCGCGAGCCCGGCCGCCACCGCCGCCGACGCCGTCGCCCCGCCGAGCATGAAGTGGACCTTCGACGGGCTGTTCGGCGCCTTCGACCGGGCGGCGCTCAGGCGCGGCTTCCAGGTCTACACCGAGGTCTGCGCGGCCTGCCATTCGCTGCGCCTCGTCCACTACCGCAATCTGACCGAGATCGGCTTCTCCGAGGATCAGGTGAAGGCGATCGCCGCCGAGGTCGAGGTCGCCGACGGCCCCGACGCCGAGGGCGAGATGTTCGACCGCCCCGCCCGGCCGAGCGACCGGTTCGTGTCGCCGTTCGCCAACGACAACGCCGCGCGCGCCGCCAATAACGGCGCGCTCCCGCCCGACCTGTCGCTGGTCGCCAAGTCGCGCATCGGCGGCCCCGACTACCTCTACGGGCTGATGGTGGGCTACCGGGAGGCGCCGGCGGAGATGGAGATGTCCGAGGGCATGGAATACAACGCCTACTTCCCGGGCCATCAGATCGCCATGCCGGCGCCGCTGAGCGAGGACCAGGTGGAATACGCCGACGGCACCGAGGCGACGGTGAGCCAGATGGCGAAGGACGTGACCAATTTCCTCGTCTGGGCCGCCGAGCCCGAGCTCGAGGAGCGCAAGCGCATGGGCGTCAAGATCGTGCTCTTCCTGATCCTGCTCACCGGCATGCTGTACGCGGTCAAGCGCGCGATCTGGTCCGACGTCCCGCATTGAGCCCGCAGTGAGGAGGCCTCCGCCCCAGCGGAGAGAGACGCCATGGCGGAGCCCGGAACGCCACCGGTTGTCGGCATCGTCGGCGGCAGCGGGCTCTACGATATCGACGGGCTGACCGGCCGGCGCCGGGAGGCGGTGGACACGCCCTTCGGCGCGCCGTCGGACGAGATTCTGCTGGGCACGCTCGGCGGGCAGGCGCTCGCCTTCCTGCCGCGCCATGGGCGCGGCCACGCGACGCCGCCGGGCGAGATCAACTTCCGCGCCAATATCGACGCGCTCAAGCGCGTCGGCGCGACCGAGATCCTGTCGCTGAGCGCCGTCGGCAGCCTGGACGAGGCGCTGGCGCCGGGCACCTTGGTGCTGGTCGACCAGTTCATCGACCGCACCTTCCGGCGCATCAAGACCTTCTTCGGGACCGGGCTGGTCGCCCATGTGTCGATGGCCGACCCGGTCTGCCCCCGGCTCGGCGATGCGCTGGAAGAGGCCGCGTCCGGCCTCGGCATCGAGACCGTGCGCGGCGGCACCTATGTGGCGATCGACGGCCCGCAATTCTCCAGCCGGGCGGAGTCCGAGCTTTACCGCTCCTGGGGCGCCGATGTCATCGGCATGACCAACATGCCGGAGGCCAAGCTCGCCCGCGAGGCCGAGATGTGCTACGCGACGGTGGCGATGGTCACCGACTACGATTGCTGGCATCCGGGCCATGACGACGTGACGGTGGAGGCGGTGATCGAGGTGCTGCAGGCGAACGCGGCGCGCGCCCGGCGGCTCGTCGAAGCGGCGGTCCCGCTGCTGGCCGGAAGGAACGCGGCCTGCCCGGCGGGCTGCCATACGGTCCTCGACACCGCGCTGATCACCCCGCCGGGCGCGCGCGACCCCGAGCTCGCCGCCCGGCTCGACGCGGTGGCGGGACGCGTGCTCGGACGATGAAGGTCGACGGGGTCCCCCGGCGGTCGATCCAGCTCGCGGCCGACGGCGAGACCGTCGAGATCGTCGACCAGACCCTCCTGCCGCACCGCTTCGAGATCGCGCGGCTCGCGACGCTGGAGGACGCGGCGGCGGCGATAAGCGACATGAAGGTGCGCGGCGCGCCGCTGATCGGCGCCACTGCGGCCTACGGGCTCTGCCTCGCCGTCAACCGCGACCCGTCCACGGGCTCGGTCGAGGCCGCCTGTGCCGCGCTTCTCGCGACCCGCCCGACGGCGGTCAATCTGCGCTGGGCACTCGACGACATGAAGTCCCGCATCCTCGCCGTCGACGAGGCAGGGCGGGCCGATGCGGCCTACGCGCGGGCGGCCGAGATCTGCGACGAGGACGTGGCGATCAACCGGGCGATCGGCGAGAACGGGGCGGAGCTGCTGCGCGACGCCGCCCGGCGCCGCGCGGGACCGGTCAACGTGCTCACCCACTGCAACGCGGGTTGGCTCGCCACGGTCGACGGCGGCACCGCGCTCGCCCCGATCTATCGCGCCCACGACGCGGGCGTCGAGCTCCATGTCTGGGTGGACGAGACCCGGCCGCGCAACCAAGGCGCCGGTCTGACCGCCTGGGAGCTCGCCGCCCACGGCGTGCCGCACACCGTGATCGTCGACAATGCGGGCGGCCATCTGATGCAGGACGGCAGGGTCGATCTCTGCATCACCGGCACCGACCGGACGTGTGCCAACGGCGACGTGTGCAACAAGATCGGCACCTATCTGAAGGCGCTCGCCGCCTCCGACAACGAAATCCCGTTCTACGTCGCCCTGCCCGGCCCGACCATCGATTGGACGGCCGAGAGCGGCGCCGGCCTGCCGATCGAGGAGCGCGCCGGGGCGGAGGTCGCGACCGCGACCGGCGAGACCGAGGCGGGCGAGATCCGCACAATCCGCCTGACGCCGGCGGCAAGCCCGGTCTTCAACCCGGGCTTCGACGTGACCCCGGCCCGCCTGGTGACCGCGCTGATCACCGAGCGCGGCGTCGCGGAGGCCTCCGCACAAGGCCTGCTCGCGCTCTACCCGGAGCGGCGGCGGGCACAGGCGGGGTAGGCGGAGATGCGGAGCCTCTACTCGGCGCGCGATGCCGCCCGCACGGTCTCGCGCTACGCGGCCGAGGGCGTCCCCGAAGACGTGGCGCTCCGGGTCTACACTACCCGACTCTTGGGCGGCGATCCCGCCCTCGTGCTGCATGGCGGCGGCAACACCTCGGTCAAGACGGCGATGACCGATCTGCTCGGCGAGCCGGCCGACGTGCTGTGCGTCAAGGGCTCGGGCTGGGACATGGCCGATATCGAGCCTGCGGGCCTGCCCGCGGTCAGGCTCGAGCCGCTGCGCCGTCTCCACGCGCTGGACCGGCTCGGCGACGAGGAGATGGTGGATTTCCAGCGCGTCAACCTGCTGGACCCCCGCGCGCCCAACCCGTCGACGGAGACCCTGCTGCACGCCTTCCTGCCGCACAAATTCGTCGACCACACGCATGCCGACGCGGTGCTCGCGCTCACCGACCAGCCGGACGGCGAGGCGATCTGCCGCGAGGTCTATGGCGGGACGATGGGGCTGGTGCCCTACGTCATGCCGGGCTTCGCGCTCGCCAAGGCCTGCGCCGCGGCCCACGCCGTGGACCCGTCGGTCGAGGGGCTGATCCTGCTCAAGCACGGAATCTTCACCTTCGGCGGGACCGCCGAGGAGGCCTATGAGCGGATGATCGCCGCGGCCGACAGGGCGGAAGCGCATGTCGCGCGGCGCCGCGCGAGCGTGCCGGCATCGCGCGTCGCGGCCACCGGGCCGGACGTGCCGGCCGCCGCGGCCGCGCCCATCCTGCGCGGTCTCGCGAGCGGCGCCGGCCGGCTCGTCCTCGACTTCCGCAGCGGCTCCGACGTGCGCGCCTTCGTGGATCGCGAGGGGCTCGGAGACGCGGCCTCGGGCCCGGTCACGCCCGACCACGCGATCCGCACCAAGCCGAGGCCGCTGGTCCTGGCGCCGCCCCGGAAAGGCGCGCTGGAGGACTTCGCGCGGGACGCCAGGGCGGCGATGGACGGCTTCGTCCGCGATTACCAGGCCTATTTTGCGCGCAACAACGCCCGCCAGGCGGAACCCAAGCGGGCCCTCGACCCCTACCCCCGGGTGATCCTGGTCCCCGGGCTCGGGCTGTTCGGCCTCGGCGCCTCGTCGCGCGCCGCCGCCATCGCCGCCGACCTCGCCGAGACCACGGCGCGCGTCATCGCCCAAGCCGAGTCCATCGGCCGGTACGAGAGCATCTCCGAGGCCGAAATCTTCGATATCGAGTACTGGTCGCTGGAGCAGGCGAAGCTCGGCAAGGCGGTGGAGAAGCCGCTCGCCCGCCATATCGTCGCGGTGACCGGCGGCGCGTCGGGGATCGGCCGGGCGACGGCGGCCGCGTTCGCAGGCGAGGGGGCGGAGGTGGCGATCCTCGACCGCGACGGCCGGGCGGCGGAAGAGACCGCGGCGGCGCTCGGCGCGCGCGCCTTCGCCTGCGACGTGACCGACCCCGCCTCCGTGACCGCGGCGTTCGATGCCGTGGCCGAATCCTTCGGCGGTCTCGACATCCTGGTCTCGAATGCCGGGGCCGCGTGGCAGGGCCGGATCGGCGAGGTCGACGAGGCGGTGATCCGCGAGAGCTTCGAGCTCAACTTCTACGGCCACCAGCGCGCCGCCCAGGCGGCGGTTCGCATCTTCCGGGCGCAGCGGCTGGGCGGCGTGCTGCTGTTCAACACCTCCAAGCAGGCGGTCAATCCGGGCCCCGATTTCGGGCCCTACGGCCTCGCCAAGGCGGCGACGCTGTTCCTGATGCGGCAATACGCGCTCGACCACGGCGCCGAGGGCATCCGCGCCAACGCGGTCAACGCTGACCGCATCCGGAGCGGGCTGATGACCCGGGCGAGGATCGAGGAACGCGCCCGGGCGCGCGGCGTCTCCACCGATGAATACATGGCCGGCAACCTGCTCGGCCGCGAGGTGACGGCGGACGATGCGGCGAAGGCCTTCGTCGACCTCGCGCTGGCCGAAAAGACCACCGGGGCGGTGCTCACCGTCGACGGCGGCAATATCGCCGCGGCGCTCAGGTAGCGCGGCCTGCCCCAGCGGTGACGGCGGGAGCGCGCCGCCTCACTCCCGGAACGCGGGCAGTACCTCCTCGATGCAGCGCTGGAGCTGCTCGCGCGGGCGGGCGGAGACGAAGCGCATGATCGGCATCGTGCAGCCGGCCTCGATATAGGCGGCGAGCTTGTCGATCACCGCCTGCGGCGAGCCCCAGGCGAGCCAGGTTTCGGCCTGGTCGCGCGAGATGTAGCCGGCGCCGTAATAGGCGCCGAGGAAGGTCGTCGCCTCGGCGAAGGCGCGGTCCCGGTCCTCGTCGATATTGACCATCATGTGGAGCGATCCGTCGAAGGAGGCGGGATCGCGGCCGATCTCCCCGGCGTAGGCGCGGATCCTGTCGAAGCGCTCCCCGAAGGTCTCCACCGGCGTACCGTCGGTCTGCCAGCCGTCGGCATGGCTGGCGACGCGCCGCAAGATCCGTTCCATCGCCTGGTCCGTCACGTCGTCCGCTTTGGGGTTGACGGCGATATGGATCGGCACCGGACGCTGCACCGGCTTGGGTTGCAAATCGACGTCGGCAAAGCTGCGAAACCGGCCGTCATGGCTCGCCTTGCCCTCGCCCCACAGCTTGCGGAGGATCTGGATCCCCTCGACCACGCGGGCCGGCCGCTCGGCCGACTTCACCCCCATGACCTCGAGTTCGTGGGCGAACTGGGGCCCGTCGAAACGCGAACCGCCATTGCAGACGACAAGGATCGTGCGGCCCTTGGACAGCACGTCGAGGCTCGCCCATTGCAGCGCGAACAGCAGGGGATCGCGGAGCGGGAAGCTCGCCAGGCAGACGGTGCCGAGCTTCACGCGGCTGGTGCGGACGGCCATCGCCGACAGCGTGACCAGCGCCTCGACCCGGGGCTTCGACAACAGGTTGTCGCCCACCCAGACGCCGTGGAACAGCCCCGAGTCCTCGGCGGTCTCCGCCATGTCCAGCAGATCGTCGAGGCTTCCCCAGTCAAACAGCACGGCCCGGGTCGAGAGCGACAGGCCGAATTTGGCCCGCATGGGAATGGTCTCGCTCATCTCAGCCTCCGAGCCAGGTAAGGATCGTCCGCGCGACCACGCGCGCCACCCGCTCCAGGCAGGAGAGCGCGACGAGGTCGGTGTCCAGCACGCCGGCGCCGCCCTCGACGCCGTACATCACCGCCGGGACCCCGGCCGCGCAGGGTCCGCCGGCGTCGAACGTCCCCTGCCCGTAATAGGTCCCGGGCGGCTCGCCGTGGACCGATTCATGCGCCTCGGCGAGCAGGCGGACCACCGGGTTGTCGGGATCGACCAGGGCCGGCCACATGTGGTGGCCCTGCTCGACCGTCACGGCCCAGGGGGAGAGGTCGCCGATCGCCCGCCGCACCTCCTCGGTGGCCGCCGCCGGATCGTCGCCCGGCAGCAGGCGCCGGTCGATCCGCATCCGCGCGGTGTCGGGGATCGTGTGCGGCGCGAGCGGCGAATACGCGATCTGGTAGGGCAACGCGTGGCGGCCGCCGAGCAGCTCGTGGGTGCCCTCGAAACGCATCCGCTTGAGGCGGCTCATGACCTCCCACGCCCCGTCGATGGCGCTCAGCCCGGTATCCGGCACGCTCGAATGGACGGCTTGGCCCCGCACCGTGACGTTGACGTCGACCCGGCCGCGATTGCCCATCGAGATCCGCTCGCCGGTCGCGGTCATCAGCAGCGCGAAATCCGGCTTCGCATCCAGCGCAGCGAAGATCGCTTCGGAGCATTTGTGGCTCGACCGCCCCTCGTTGTTGATCGCCACGTAGAGCGTGCCGGGAAGCTCCGTCCCGGTGTCGGCGAGCAGCTTGAGGATGGCGAGCGCGATCGCCTGGTGCGACTTGTTCTGCCCCACCCCCATGCCGAACACGCAGGGCTCGTCGCGCCCCCAGGCGGCGCCCGAGGCGATCTTCCCGGACCAGGGATCGTCCATCAGGTTGTGGTGCTGCACCGGGGTGTAGACCTGGACCAGCAGCGTCCTGCCGTTGGTCCCGGCGCCGTGGCGCGCGACGATCTGGTTGCCCGGCACGTCGATCAGGTCGTAGGCGCCGGCCCGGGCGAGCCCGGGCCTGAGCACCTGCTGGACGTAGTGGACCAGCTTCGGGTCGTCGGGCTCGATGAACACCTCGTGCCCCATCGGCACATCGGCCGGCACCCGCGCCAGCTCGACCAGCGTGTCGATCAGGAAACGCCGGTCCAGCCGGCCGACAAGCGCTTCGATGTCCATGTCCGGTCTCCGCTCGCTCCGTTCCGACTCAGCCCACATTCACCCCGTCCGAGGTCACCGTGCCGCCGAGCGCCCAGGAGCCCCAGGTCTGGAGGTGGGTCTTGCGCGCCTGCATCTGCAGCGCGACGGCGTGGATGTCGCGGAAGCGGCGCTCGAACGGGCTGGATGCCATGACCGCGCTGGTGCCGGCGGTGTCGAAGAGCGGGCCCGTGGCCGCCTTAGCCTCGCCGATCGCATGCGTGCCGGCAAGCCGAATCGTCATCAGCGTGTCCACCGACATGCGGCCCGCCTCGGCGAGATCGGCGGCGCCGGCCTCCGCTGCCTCGACCAGGAAGGCGCGCGCGCCGCGGATCCTGGCATCGGCGCGGGCGACCTCCTCGTGCACCGCCGGGTTCTCCTTGAGCGTGAAACGGGCGCCGCGTGGGCGCTTCTCCTGCGCCAGCGCGACGAAGGCATCGAACAGGCCGCGCGCGATGCCGAGGGCGACGGCGGCGAAGCCGATCGCGTAGACCGACATCAGCGGCATGCCGTGCAGCGAGGAGATCGCCGGCCGGTCGTCGATCATCGTGGCGCGGACGATGGTCCGCTCCTCGGGCACGAACAGGCCGTCGCAGGCGAATCCGTCGCTGCCGGTACCGCGCAGCCCCACCGCGTCCCAGCCGTCGGACAGCGTCACGGTGCCGGCGGGGACCAGGACGGTGCGGATCTCCGGCTCGCCCCTCGAATCGCGCCTCGGCGTGCCGTCGGCCTCCAGCCCGGTGCAATGGGCGGCGATCCAGGTCGCATGGTGGCTGCCGCTCGCGAAGTTCGTGCGCGCGGTCACGGCATAGCCGCCGTCGACGGCGCGCGCCTCGGCCTTGCCGGGCCCCCAGGCGAGCACCGCGGAGGGGTCCCGCCCCCAGATCTCCTGCGCCAGAGCGGGTTCGAGGAAACCGGCGAGCGAGGCGCAGCCATTGCCCTGGGCGACGCACCAGGCGGCGCTGCCGTCGTGGCGGGCTATCGCCTCGACCACCGGCAGGAAGACGGGAAGCGTCATCTCCGCGCCGCCATAGGCGATGGGCAGGAGCAGACGGAACAGCCCCTGGTCGTGCAGCGCCGCCATGGCCGCGTCGCTCAGGCGCCGGGCGCGGTCGGCCTCGGGCGCCAGCGCCTCGACGACCGGGCCGGCCTCCGCCACCCGGGCGAGCCAAGTGTCGGTGTCGAGCGCGGCGAGGTCGTGTCTGGGCGCGTCCATGGCAGCGCCTCTCGCTGATCGGTCGTCCGCGGATTATGCGGGCGCCGGCTCGGGCTGTCACGGCGGCTTGCTTGGGAGCCCATGTAGAATGGTGCCCCATCGGCGGGGTGAGCCGGCATGACGAAGACTTCGGCGCTTCACAGAAGCGTGACGGCCTCTGTTGCCGGGCTTGCGTCTACCCTATATCGTGACTGTGAGCCGCAGTGCGCGTTCACGGGGTTCAGGCAGGGAAGCAAGCTATGCCCGTGGACGGCCACCAGCCACCCATCAACCGACCAAGGCCCATCCTGATGATTCGAGGACGCCGTGATTTTCTGACGAACATGGCGCTGAATTGTCGAGGAAATACTTGACATGAGAAAAAAAGTCTGCTAGCGCGCTCGATATGGCCGATGCACATGATGCTCGTGGTATCGCTAACCTCCTGATTCAAATGGGCATTCAGGATGAACGCCCCCTCACGCCGCTGCAAGTGGTAAAGCTGACCTACCTGTGTCACGGCTGGATGCTGGGTCTCTACCATCAGCCGCTCTCCGCTCAGCCAGCCGAGGCATGGCAATATGGTCCCGTCATCCCGGACGTATACCACGAGGTAAAAGTCCATGGTCGCAAGCCGATCACGACCCCGATCGACTTTCCCAAAGCCGAGCTAGACTTCATCGAAAGCGATCTGGTGCAGCAGGTCTATAGAGCCTATGAAGATTTCTCCGGGATTCAACTTTCCCAGATCACGCACGAGCCCGGAACGCCGTGGCACAGAATTTGGCACGAGCACGGGCGCAACACGATCATCCCGAATTCTCTGATCGAAGAGCACTACGCAGGCTTAGCCGCTGAGGATGAGTAGTCAGCCGCCCGGATCCGGGCCGCCTAGACCACCGGGCAGACAGCCAAGAACCGTTCCGACTCCCACCCCAACGCCAACGCCCAGGGGCCGCTTTCCCGTACCGACCGGGAAGACCGATGCCGAGAAGGAAGAACGCGACTTTTATAAGGAGAGCGTAAAGGGCGAGCACGACCGAGAACAGAAGATGCGGTCACTGCTCGCAGGCTGGATGAGGTTTCTGGCGGGTCTGGTATTGTTCGTGGCTGCCGCATGTATTTTCACGCTAGGTTGGCACCTGGTGGTTGGTGCTAAAGCGCGATGGCTTGATCCTGACGAACTCCAAAGGATCAAGGACTTCATATTGAGCGGTGCCGTCGTCGGTCTCGGTACCCACTACGTCCGCCGCTACCTAGAACCTCCAAACAATCCTCCAGACCGCCGCTCATAAGCGGACTGACCACTTGGATAACCGGACCGGGATGCCAGCTACCGGTAGCGCAGCCCTGTCCTGATCGTCCCCCGAGACATGCCTGCCATCTGTTCGGCGGTGTCCAATTCTCGCCGTTGTTCCACGGGGGCGCCTCGTGGACGTTTGACGCCGCCCGACTACGGGGATGTCGGCGCGGGCTGTCACGGCGGCGCGCTTGACCGGTCCGGGCAATTGCTGTGGTATCGAAGCCGAGATCGCGAAAAGCGATTCGGCACGACAAGGCACATGCGAAGGGAGAAGCCATGCAGAGAACCGGACTCATCGCCGCCGCGCTGGCGATCGCGGCATTGGCAGGGGGCACGGCCGGAGCGGCCGAGAAGGTGCGCCTGACCATCATCTCGGGCAACAACCACAACTACGCGCCGGTCGGCGCGGCGATCAAGGACTTCGCCCCGAAGGTCAACGAGATCCTCGCCAAGACCGGCAAGTACGAGGTCTCCTGGGTGCTCGGCTTCGGCGGTCAGATCGTCAAGGTGCGCGGCGAGCTGGACGGGGTGCAGACCGGGCTCGGCGATCTCGGCGTGGTGCCGGGACCGTTCCACCAGTCGGAGCTGTCGCTCTACCAGATCGCCTATGTCACGCCGTTCACCACGCTCGACGTCCAGGTGGCGACCGACGCGATGAACGATCTGTACGCAAAATACCCGGCGATGGGGAAACAGGTGGAGCGCTTCAACCAGTCGCTGCTCGGCATCACCGGAACGGCGGATTTCTACGAGCTCTGGACCAAGAAGAAGATCACCAAGTTCACCGAGCTCAAGGGCATGAAGATCGGCGCCGTGGGCGCGAACATTCCCTGGGTGACGGCGGCGGGCGCGACGCCGGTCGTGATCAAGGGCCTGGCGACGATGTACAACTCGCTCAAGACCGGCATCTACGAGGGCGGCGTGCTGTGGCAGCAGGCGATGGCGGGCTTCAAGTTCTGCGAGATCACCAGGTACAAGCTGGCGGCCGGGTTCGGGGCGGTCGCCAACGCGCTCCTGACTGCGAATACGGACTCCTGGCCCAAGATCCCGCGCGAGGTGCAGGCGGCGATCCAGGAGGCCACCGCCACCTGGTCGGCGGCCGGCAACCAGAAGATCATCGGCGGCGGCAAGTGGGGCCTCGGCGTCTGCGAGAAGAAGTACGGCCAGCAGACCCATGAGCTGTCGGCGGAGGAGAAGAAGACCTGGGCCTTCGCGATCCCCAATATCGCGCAGGCATGGGCCAAGCGTCAGGACAAGGCGGGGCTCCCCGGCACCAAGATGCTGGCGAGCTACATGGACTACATGCGGGACAAGAAGCAGCTCGTCACCCGCAACTGGGACCGCGAGTAGAAGGCGAATCGATCGGGTGCACCTTTCGATACGCCGCTTCGCGGCCGCTCGGGGTGAGGGTGTTCTGGAAACCGGCCAGAAAGATTCCCTCATCCGGACCGGGCGCGTCGGCGCCGTATCGAGGGGCGCCCCGAGACCCCCATGTCACCCCGGGCTCGACCCCGGGCAAGGCCGGGGTGACGGATTTGCGTCGGCCGCCGGCGTGACCCGGCCCGGGCCATGGTGAAGACTCTCGACCGCGTCCTCGGGGTGCTCGTCATCTCGGGCAACAGCCTCGGCTCGGCCTGGATCTTCGTCATGATGCTGGCGATCTCGGCCGACATCGTCATGCGCTTCCTGTTCAACGCGCCGATCAACGGCGCCACCGAGCTGGTCACCATGTCGGTGGTCGCCGTGCTCTATCTGCAGCTCGCCTACACCCTGCGCTCGGGCAGCATGACGCGCTCCGACGCCGTGCTGAACCGGCTGATCGCCAATTTCCCGCGCATCGGCCACTTCCTGTCCCTGGTCTTCTACCTCGCGGGCGCCGCCCTGATGGGGGCGATCGTGCGCGGCGCCTGGCCAAAATGGATCAAGTCCTACGAACTCGACTTCTATGTCGGGGTGGTCGGCGTGTTCACCTTCCCGGACTGGCCGCGGCTGCTGGTGGTGTTCCTCGGCTGCACGCTGACCGGGCTCCAGTTCCTGGCGCTCGCCGCGGGCAGCGCGCGGGCGCTGCTCCGCCCGGCGCCGTAGCCGCCATGGAAGCCTTCGAGATCGCCCTGGTGTCGGTGTTCGCGATGCTGCTGCTGATCTATTTCGGCATGCACATCTCGGTGACGCTGGCGCTGATCTCCTTCGTCGGCGCCTGGGTGATCAAGGGCAACGCGGCGATCGCCTTCAGCCTGCTGCTGATCGCCGCCGAGAAGACGGTGAACAACTTCGTCTTCGCGGTCATCCCGCTCTTCGTGCTGATGGGGTTCCTGGTCGCCGCCGCCGGGATGGGGCGGGACGCCTACGACATCGGCCAGATCATGCTGCGCAAGGTGCGCGGCGGGCTCGGCATGGCGACCGTGGTGGCCAACGCGATCTTCGCCTCGATCACCGGCGCCTCGGTGGCTTCGGCCTCGGTATTCTCCAAGGTCGCGGTCCCGGAGATGATGCGGCACGGCTATTACGGGCGCTTCGCGGTCGGCACCGTCGCCGGGTCCTCGGTGCTCGGCATGCTGATCCCGCCGAGCGTGCTCTTGATCATCTACGCGCTGATCGCCGAGGAATCGGTGGGCGATCTGTTCATCGCCGGGATCGGCCCGGGCATCCTGCTGACGATCGCCTTCTGCGGGCTGATCTACATCATGGCGACGCTGTTCCCGCGCACCGTCCAGGCCGTCCGCGAGGCCGCCGCCGACAGCGCCGACGCGGAGGAGCCGTCGCTCAGCGCCGGCGATCTGTGGCGCAAGGCGCTGCCGATCACCTCGCTCGTGCTCCTGGTGCTGGGCGGGCTCTATGGCGGGGTGTTCACGCCGGTGGAGGCGGGCGCGGCGGGCGCGCTGCTGGCGCTGATCTTCGCGCTGGCCCGCCGCGCGCTCACCTGGCGCAGCTTCTGGAACGTGCTGCTCGATTCCGGGAACATCACCGCGACCCTCCTGTTCCTGATCTGCTCGGCCAGCATGTACTCCCGGATGCTCGGCATGTCGGGCCTGCCGTCCGAGATGGCCGCGATCTTCGACAATCTCGGCGCCGGGTTCTACGGCATGCTGGCGTTCTACGTGCTGGTGGTGATCATCCTCGGGACCATCATCGACTCGGTCTCGATCATGCTGATCATGGTGCCGCTGTTCCTGGCGGCGCTCAAGTTCTTCGAGATCGACCTGGTGTGGTTCGGCATCGTCACCGTGATCGCGACCGAGATCGGACTGCTCACCCCGCCGCTCGGGATCGCGGTTTACGTGGTGCACTCGACGCTGGCGCGCCCCGATATCACGCTCAAGGACATCTTCGTCGGCTCGGCGCCGTTTGCGCTGGCGATGCTGTTCGTCCTCATCCTGGTCATCGCCTTCCCGCCGATCGCGACATATCTGGTCTCGATCAAGCTCTGAGCGCCGCTATTGCAGGCGGTAGCCGACCTCGTAATGCAGGTTGATGCCGTCCCAGAACATGTATTTGAGCCGCGCGCCCTCGCTCGCGTAGTGCAGCGCCATGTCCTGCTTCTCGCGCGTGTCGCAGTGCTTGACCAGGATCTCGAAGGCGCGCCCGCCATGCTCGATGTCGGCCTCGGCGTGCTCCCACCAGTATTCGAGCTCGTGCTCGGTGAAGCGGTAGGTCTCGCGCAGCGCCGGCAGCACCTTGGAGAACAGCCGGGGCTCCTGCGCCTCGCTCGCGATATGCACCCCGGCGACGCCGGCGATCCAGTGCTGCGTGGCGGACGTGTTGAGCTCCCAGTTGAGCCAGCACTCGGTGGTCGGCAGGCCGCGCCCGGCGGCGAGCTGCTCGCGGGTCATGCCGCAGGCCTCGCAGAACCGGAGCAGCAGCTCGACATGCGGGTTGGCCGGATCGGTCTCCTCGCGGTAGTTCTCCATCTCCATCTCGACCACGTCCTCCGGCGCGGTGGCGCAGATGTTGAACAGCGCCGCCGGGATCAGATTGCCGATCCAGTACCAGTGCTCCCGGATGGCGCCGGCGACGGTCTCGCGCTTGGCCTCGCCGGCCGCCCATCTGTCGATCAGCGGGTGATCCGCCTGGTGGCGCGCATCGACGACGCCCTGCAGCGCCGCGCGGAAGCTATTTTGGGTCATTTTCCCTCTCCTCAGCCCATCAGCCCGGGCAGGAACAGCACCACGTCCGGCACCGCGATCAGCAATGCCAGCAGCACGAAGGCGCAGCCGATATAGGGGAGCCCCGCATAGACCACCTGCGAGAAGGTGGTCCCCGGCGGCGCCACCCCCATCATGACGAACAAGAGCAGCCCGAAGGGCGGCGTCGTGGTCGAGATCTCCAGCGCCAGCACGATGATAATCCCGAACCAGACCGGGTCGAAGCCGAGCGAGATCGCCAGCGGGACGAAGATCGGGATAGTCAACATCATCTGCGAGATCTGGTCGACGAACATGCCGAGGAAGAGCAGCACCGCGAACATGAAGAGCAGCATCGCCAGCCGCGGCATCTCGAACCCGGTCACCCAGTCGACGATCCCCGCGCTGGCGCCGGAGAATGCCATGATCTGGCTGAAGGTCGACGAGGCCATCAGGATCATGAACACCATGGTGGTCACCACCAGCGTGCCCTCGATTGACTTCTGGATCACCCGCCAGCTCAACACGCGGAAGGCGGCGGCCAGCACCAGCACGCCGACGACGCCGAAGGCGGCCGCCTCCGACGGGGTGGCGATGCCGATCAGGATCAGCCCGACGACGCAGAAGAACACCAGCCCGAGCGGCAGGATGTTGACCGCGGTGAGCAGGATCTTGGTGCCGAAATCGGTGGGGTCCACGTCGTAGCGCGGCGCCGCCTCGGGGTCGAGCTTGACCTGGACGAAGATCAGTACCGCGTAGAACGAGGCGAGGATCAGCCCGGGCACGATGCCGCCGATCAGCAGCCGGCCGATGTCGATCGCCGTCAGCGCCCCCATCAGGCTGCCCAGCAGGACGACCAGCGCCGAGGGCGGGATCAGTATGGCGAGGCTGCCGGAGCCGAGGATCGGCCCCATGGACATGTACTTCTTGTAACCGCGCCGGGTCATCTCGGGCACCATGGAGGAGCCCATCATCGCCGTCGTCGAGATGCTGGAGCCGGACAGCGCGGCGAAGATCGTCCCGCCCGCCACCGCCATGTAGGAGAGCCTGCCCGGCACCCGCCCGAACACCCGGTCCAGCGTCGAGAAGATGCGCTCGGCGATGCCGCAGTGGAAGAACAGCTCGCCCATCAGGATGAACAGCGGCACCGGGATCAACAGGAAGTTGGAGACCGACCGGGTCGCGTTGTTGATGAGCTGCTCGATGCCGGCGACGCCGCCCATGAACACCACCGCGCCGACCACGTTGGCGATCAGGAAGGCGAAGGCGACCGGGATCGAGAGCGCCATCAGCCCGACCACCAGGCCGAGCATCAGGATCCCGGCGGTGTACCACTCCACCTCAGAGGCCCTCGGCGCCGGTCGGGTCGCCCGACAGCATCGAGTCGGGGCCGAACAGGAAGCGGGCGAACTCGGTCGCCAGCAGGAAGAAGGCGAGCGGCACCGGCGCGGTGACGATCCAGCCCGGCATGGCAAAGGAGCGGATGTCCTCGAAGCCGCGGATGTATTCGGCGATCACCACGGTGAGCGAGTACCAGGCGAGCAACAGGCAGATCGCGATCCCGGCGACATAGACCAGCCGCTCGACCCAGAGCCTGGGCGTGCCCCTCAGGCGGCCGACGAAGATGGTGATGAACACGTGGCTCTTGCGCCTCAGCACCCAGGGCGTCGCGAACAGGGTGGAGTGCAGCAGCCCGTACTCGGCGAGCGTGACGGTCCAGAGCGGCGAGGGGATGCCCGCTGTCCGCACCGTCACGTCGTAGACGATGGCGAGGAAGATCGCGGTGAGCACGAGGCCGCCGAGGACGGCCAGCCCCGCGATCACCGCATCGTAGGCCCGCGCGAGGGTCCGCATCGCGCGGCGCGGCGGATACCGACCCCGCGCCCCGCTACTTGCGGAACAGCTTGGCCTTGAACTCCTCGATCAGCTCGGCCGGGATCTTGTTCTTGGCCAGCGCCTGCCACACGCCGATATTGTAGGCCGCGTCGAGATAGATCTCGGCCGCCTTGCCCTCGAGGTCGATGTCGGTCATGCCGCGCTTCTTGAGCTTGACCTTCTCGTCGGCGCTCATCTTGGCGAACAGCGCGTGCGCCCAGATCTCCGACTCGATCGCCGCCCGGGTGACCGCCCGCTTGTGCGCGGTGGTGAGCTTGTCCCACTTCGCCTTGTTGGCGGCGATGATGATGTCGCCCTGCCAGTAGGCCGGGGTTATGCGGTATTTGAGGAACTTGTCCCAGCCGAAATTGGTCACGCCCGGGCCGATCCAGGCCGCGCCCTTGACGATGCCGCGCTCCAGCCCGGAATACATCTCGGCCACGTGGATCGGCACCGCCGAGCCGCCGAACCGCTTCAGAAACTCGCGGTAGATGGCGACGCCCCGGATCTTCATCCCGTTGAAGTCGGGCGCGCCGTCGGCGGCGAATTCGGGCTTCTCGGTGAGGTAGACGTAGAAGGTGTAGCCCGAGCCGTAATAGCCCAGCAGCTCCGAATTCAGGCGCCTTCGCACCTGCTCGTTCATCAGCGCCAGCCCGCCGGTCGAGCGGACCTCCATCGCGTGCAGGTTGGAGCCGTTGAACGCCTGGATCTCGGGGATCTCGCCGAGGAAATAGGACATCGGCCCGTAATAGACGTCGATCACGCCGCGCGAGACGCCCTTCATCTGCTCGGGGACCGGGGTGACGTCGGGCCCGCCGATATAGCGGATCTTGATCTCGTTGTTGGAGTACTGCGCGGCGCGCTTGGAGAAATCGTGCAGCGGCGCGTTGAACGGGTGCTTGCGCGGGAAGGCGGTGATCGACTTCCACGACACGCTCGCCGCCGCCGCCGGCAGGGCGGACAGCGCGAAGGACAGGATCACGCTCCCGAAGATGATTCTCGCCAGATTCATGCTCGCCTCCTTGTTCGAACGGAACGCCCGCCCCCTGCGGGAGACGGGTCTCCAACAGCGATTCCGGTTGCAATGGCACGATCTTCCTGCGCCCCCGCAGGCGAGTCAACCGAACCCCGGCGTGGATGGCGGGTCGGTTTGCTGGGTGCGCGTCAGGCCGGTCGGTGCCACAGGAATGTTGAGGAAGCGGATCGCCGGACTTTGTCAGATCGCGAGGCTGAACGATCCATCAGCGCCGTTATACGTGAACCGACACCGGGCAAGGATGTCCCGACCGGGCAAGGCAACCAGATCCTGCGCCGCCAAAGTCGCCCCGTAGGCTCTGGTAGTGTTCACCGCAAAGAAGCCGTTGAGCATCGGGCGACCTGCAAAGATCGCTACGATGTCATCGGCATGCGTCGCCGAGTGCATCGGGCCGCTATCCACGACGGCGAGCCCGGCCTGCGTAGCTGCATCCTGATCGATACACGTGGTGCTTGCCCCAGTGTCTATCGGCGCGCAGCCGGGAACCGAGGCGGGGACAGGCCCTCCGCCTTGCGTGAGAACCCTCACGTGTTCGTCGAGTGGAGAAATCAATACCTCGAGCCTGGGGCCAGCGGTTTCCAAGGCCTGGAAGGGTGGCAGCTGTACGGTATTCCCGTCTCGATCGACCGCCTCAACTTGAACCCGCCCGGTAAGGATGGGCACTGAGAGGCATTCCTACGGCGAGCGCCGGGATCTTCGGCGCCTCGGAATCTTCGGGCTGCAGCACGGACCGAACGAGGAACGGTCCAGCCCCGAACTTCTGAACCCCCGCGATCACACCCTGATCGTAGGTCTCGTATGCGCCATGGACTTCGGCGCCTTTGATCAACAAATACCGTCCAGGATGCTGGGCGGAGAGCGCTTCCCGATGCTCCTGAAGGAACGCCTTCTCCGTGGCGAGAGGGTCTGCCATCTCAACCTCCTCCCTTCTCGATGCCGGAGGTGAGTGGAAATCTTGTCACGGTGACATGGCTTGTCAACACGGCGGAGCCGCCTGTTCGTCCGCCGGTTTCACGATCTACTCCAGGTCCCGTAGACTGTCCGAGACGCCCGTGGACATCGCCCGGCGATGCGCAGGAGACCAAACCGGCCCACCACCCCGACCCGGAGTTGCGATGAGCGAGACCACCGCCTTCATGCCGCTGACCGATCTGGTGGCGGCGTTCGAAGCGAAGGACCTGTCTCCGGTCGACGCGGTGACCACCGCCTATCGCCGGATCGACCGCCACGAGACGGACCTCAACGCGTTCTGCCATCTGCTCGACGAGGGCGCGGCCCTCGCCGCGGCGCGCGAGGCGGAGCGGCGCTGGGCGCAAGGCGCGCCGGCGGGGCCGCTCGACGGGGTGCCGATCACGGTGAAGGACGCGCTGCTGGCGACCGGCTGGGCGACGCTCCGGGGCTCGAAGCTCTCCGACGCCGACACCCCGGACTCCGAGGACTCGCCCGCGGTCGCCCGCGCCCGCGAGGCCGGCGCCATCCTGATCGGCAAGACCACCATGCCGGAGTTCGGCTGGAAGGGGGTGACCGACTGCCCGCTGAGCGGGATCACCCGCAACCCGTGGGATTTGGCGACCACCCCCGGCGGCTCCAGCGGCGGCTCGGCGGCGGCGCTCGCCGCCGGCATCGGCAACGCGGCGATCGGCACCGATGCCGGCGGCTCGGTGCGCATACCCGGCAGCTTCTCCGGGCTGGTCGCGCTCAAGGCGACCTATGGGCGCATCGCCAACTACCCGCCGAGCGCGGCGGGCTCGCTCGGCCATATCGGCCCGATGACGCGCACGGTCGCCGACGCCGCGCTGATGCTGAACGTGATGGCCAGGCCCGATGCCCGAGACCCGGCGAACCTGCCCCATGACGGGCGCGACTGGCGGGAGGGCATCGAGGACGGCATCGACGGGCTCCGCGTCGCCTTCAGCCCGACGCTGGGCTACGCCCGGGTCGATCCCGAGGTCGCGGCGCTCGCGGCCGATGCGGCCCGGGCGCTGGAGCGTCTCGGCGCCCGGGTCGAGACGGTGGAGGAGCCGTTCGAGGATCCGAGCGCGTGCTTCCGGGTGCATTTCTTCTCCGGCATCTCGCACGCGCTCAGGAACGCCACGCCCGAGCAGCGCGCGCTCATCGACCCCGGTATCCTGCCGATCCTGGAGCAGGCCCGCGCCATCGGCCGCACCGAGTACATGGAGGCGATCGATGCGCGCGTCGCCTTCTCGCGCAGCGCGAGATTGTTCCTCGAATCGTGGGACGTGCTGGTCACGCCGACCCTGGCGGTGCCGCCCTTCGAGGCGGGCGTGCTGTCGCCGGACGGCTACGACCGGGAGAACTGGATGGAGTGGTCGCCCTTCACCTACCCGTTCAACCTGACCGGCCAGCCGGCGATCTCGGTCCCCTGCGGCTTCACCGCGGGCGGCCTCCCGGTGGGCCTGCAGATCGCCGGCCAGTACCACGACGAGGCGACGGTGCTGCGCACCGCGCGCGCCTACGAGGCGGCGCATCCGACGACTGCCCGACGACCGCCGCTGGCGTGACGGGCCGCCGCCCAAGCCGTCATGCCCGGACTTGGTCCGGGCACCCACTGGCGCCACCATCCCTCTCTGCCGGCCGCCATGCGCGCCGAGAACGAGCCGGGCATGACGAATTGTGGGAAGGGCTCGCCTGGAGGGGCCGCGCATCGGTCCGACCGCATGCGAATGAACGCCTGAACCGGGCCCCTACCCCCCGCCCGGCCCGGGGATGCGCGCATCGAGGCGGCGCAGCAGCGCCTCCGCCTCGGCCATCTCCGCCCGTGCGAGCGGCTTGCCGGTGCAGGACCGCGCCGACTCGGCGCCGGCGAAGCCGCGCGAAGCGGCCAGCCCCAGCCAGGCCCAGGCCCGCACCCCGTCGCGCGCCACCCCGAAGCCCCGGCAATAGGCCGCGCCGAGGTTGAACTGCGCCGCCGCGTCGCCTCGCTCGGCCGCCTCGCGGTAGAGCGCGGCGGCGCGCGCCGGGTCCCCGGCCACCCCCGCCCCGGTCTCGTACAGCACGCCCAGCGCGTTGCTCGCGGCGGCGAACCCTTGCGCGGCGGCGCGGCGGAACAGCGTTGCCGCGCGGCTCTCGTCCCGCTCTACGCCCTTGCCGTCGCGGTACATGACGCCGAGATTGTATTCCGCCGCCGCCAGCCCCCGCGCCGCCGCCTTGCGGTACCAGGCGGCCGCCGCCGCGTCGTCCTCGGCGACGCCGAGCCCCTTCTCCGTCAGCGCGCCGAGATTGTTCTGCGCCAGCGCCTCGCCCTGCTCGGCCGCCCGGCGGTACCAGCGCGCCGCCGCGGGCCAGTCGCGCCCCTGCTCGTACAGCACGCCGAGATTGACCGCCGCCCGGGCATCGCCCTGGCCGGCCGCCGCGCGGTACCAGCG